>JBLIKI010000001.1:0-51119 GCA_047636235.1 Paracoccaceae bacterium
AACGGTCCGCTCAAGGGTTTCGAGCGGGTCGCCGCAGGCGCTGATGCGGGCGAGTTGCTCCTCAAGGCCGAAAAGGCTCCGCTGATCCGTGGGAAGGCCTCCACCCGTGCGACAAAGCCAGTGAATCACGAAACGGCGGCGATGCGGGGGTTTTGCGGGTGTCCAGCTACGTGCCCATCTCGTTGACTTCTTGGCAGCCTATAATTTTGCCCGTCGGCTGAAAACGCTCAGTGGCTTCACACCCTACGAATACATCTGCAAATTCTGGACATCAGAGCTGGATTGATTAATCTTGGAACCAATCCATGAATGCCGGGAATAAACAGCCAAGTCGCTGAAATTTCACGTGACGGTTCTTTCGCCATTCGAGTCAATCTTTAACGCCAGATCGTCCCAATTTTTGGCGTCTTTTTTGAGGGCGTGCAGCCCTTTGGCCAAGCGGCAAAGCTCATCCTTGTCGATATTTTCGAAGTTATCTCGTGCTCTTGGCCCGTCGCGTCGCATGTCGATAGAAATATGGACCGTCGACTATTCCGGGATTGACCTCAAAAAGGATCTTGTGCCCGTTGAGGCCCTCAGTCTGCGCCGCGGTCACTTTGCGGACGGCGGACATCACGACCTCGGCGATCGCGTCCAACAGGTGGTCGGCTTCGGCCGGGTTCGGAATTGTCGGGGTCTCCGGCTTCACGAACGCGTAGCTGTCACGCTGCATCTTTGCGATGCGCTCGAGGTTGAGCAGGCCGTGGCTTAGGAACCCGCCCAGCCCCTCGGCGGTTTTGCCGTCATATTTCGCATGGATCGAATGACGCGCGTCGGGAAAGCTTTATCCGATCATCTGCTCGATCTCAGCGATTTAAGAGGCATCTTTTGCGGCACAAGGCTTTGGACGGCTATCTACATCGTGTCACGATACAACAAAAGAACGTATTCAACATTCTCGATCATACTCTTCTAGATCCTCTTGACGTGGCATCACTGCAAGGATCGTTAATAATAGCTTCAGGCGCGCACAACCGCGCCCGCCCACCTCACACCGGATCGCCAAAGGGATCGCCGCCATTGGCCCGCCAGCGCATCGTCGCCACGGCATTGGCGACCGGATTGCCCAGCTCATCCGTCAGATCGATCCCGGCGAAATAGCTTTTGCGCCCGCCGCCGGTCACTCGCGCCTCGGCGATCAGGCGGCGGCCTTTGACTTGGCCGATATAGTTCACGGTTAGCGACAGCGTCATCGCGCGCCGCACCCGGCCCGGCCACGGGCACCACGACCCTGCGAACCCGGCGGCGGTGTCGATCAGCGTCGCGTGCACCCCGCCGTGGGGCAGGCCATAGCGGTTGTCGTGATGGGTCGCCAACTCCAGTTCCACCCGCGCATAGCGGTCCGCCCACGCGGTGACGCGGAACCCCAGAAGGGCCTGGAAGGGATAGGTCGCCTCGTCGGTCAGCGGGTCGTATCCGGGCGGGATCGCGGGCAGGGCGGTCAAGAGGCGGCCTCAGGCGTGGCGCGGGTCAGCGACAGATCGCGCGCGGCGAGCGCGAGGCGCGGGCCAACCTTTTCCTCAAGCTCTTGCGGGGACACGAGGAACGCAGGCCCGCCGACGTTCATCGCAAATATCCGCTCGCCGTCCGGGGACAGGATCGGGGCGGCGACGCCGTTGATCTCAGGCTTCCAATCGCCGAACGATGCGACAAAGCCGCGGGTCGCCAGTTCGACCTGCGCGCGCGCGACGTTGTCCCGGGTGGTCCGGTCATGCTCGGGGTAGCGGCGGCCAAGCTCGGCCAGCACCAATTCCCGCTCCGGCGCGTGCATCGAGGCCAGAATCGCCCGCCCGACGGCGGAGGCACCCAGCGGCAGGCGCGCCCCGACCTCCAGCGTCAGCGACACGGTTTGCGGCGCGCGGCGCACGGCGACGTAGACGGCCTTGAGGTTGTGCCGCTCCGCCAGCGCCACGGTCACGGCGGCGGGGACGCCTGGGGTGCGCGCCAGATCGTCCATGATCGGCAGGGCGCGCTCGCGCATCTCCATGCTCGACAACACCGAATAGCCGAGGCCCAGAATCCCCGGACCGAGCTGATAGGCGCCTTTATGCTCGGAATAGATCAGATAGCCGAGCGCGCACAGCGTGTAGGTCAGCCGCGTGACGGTGGGTTTGGGCAGGCGCGTGCGCTCGGCCAATTGCTGGTTGGTCAGCGCATGTTCGCCGGCGCGAAAGGCGCGCAGGATTTCAAGCCCGCGCGCCAATGAGGTGACGAACTTGCGATCCGCCCCCAGATCCGCCCCCGGATCCGCGCCAAGGTCGTCCAGCGCGTCGTCCGGGTCGCCGACGCGCCGTGTCTTGCCGTCTCTCATGCCGCCGCCTCCTGGCCGCGCGCCGCCGCGCGACCTTGTTTTCGCGCGGATAGCAGAGGAAGCGCCGCCAAGGCCAGACCAGCCGCGATCAGCCCCAGATGCGGCAGACCGATCAGGCCGCCGCCGGGCATCGCCATGCTAAGCCCACCGGCGAAAAGCATGACCCGCAGGATCGCGCCGACCAGCCCGCCCGGCATGTCGCCCAGAAGGCTGACATGGCCCTGCAACGCCGCGGAGATGAACCACACGCCGATCAGGGCGGTGACAACGCTGGTGGCGACCTCCCATGCCGGGCCTACGCCGATCAGCGCCGGGTTCAGCACGAAGAAGAACGGCGCGATATAGATCACCCCGCCCAGCTTCATCGCCTCGAAGCCCGATTTCATCGGCGCGGCGCCCGCCAGCGTGGCTGCGGCGAAGGCGCCCAAAGCGACCGGCGGCGTGATGTACGACACCATGCCCCAATAAAGGATGAACAGATGCACCGCGAGCTCGTTCAGCCCCGCCTGCGTCAGTGCAGGCGCCAGCACGACGGCGAGGAAGATGTAGCAAGCGGTGACCGTCATCCCCATGCCGAAGATGAACGCGGTCAGCGCGCCCATCAGGAGCAGCGCCAGCGTGGAATCACCGGCGATGAAGATCAGCTCATTGACCAGCGTGCCCGCAAGCCCGGTGGCCGAGAACGCGCCGACGATCAGCCCGACGCCCAGCAGCACCGCCACCAGTTCCGCCAAGGACCGCCCGACGCCGACCAGCATGTCGCCTGCACTGGACAGCGTCAGGCGCTTTTTCGGCATGATCTGGTTGATCACCAGCAGAATTGCGGTGGCGTAGAACGGCGCCTGCGTGTCCATGCGCAGCGCCACCATCATGTAGATCAGCACCGCGAACACGAGGATATAGGGCCAGCCGTCCTTCATCGCCTCGCGCATCGTGGGCGCCTCGCCCGGCGCCAGGCCCTTGAGCCCGCGTTTGGCGGCATAGGCGTCGATCTGCGCGAACAGGCCGAAATAGAACAGCAAGGACGGGATGATCGCCGCCATGGCGATTTCGACATAGGGGCGCGACAGAAAGCTGGCCATGACGAACGCGGTGGCGCCCATGATCGGGGGCATCAGCACGCCGCCCGTGGACGCGCACGCCTCGGTCGCCGCCGCATAGCGGGCCGAGAAGCCGGTGCGCTTCATCGCCGGGATCGACACCGCGCCGGTGGTCAGCACGTTGGAGATGACCGAGCCGGACATCGACCCCATGAAGCCGGATGCGAAGATCGCCACCTTGGCCGCCCCGCCGCGATACCCGCCGACCATGGCGAGCGCGAGGTCGTTGAAGAACTGCCCGCCCCCGGTGCGCTGCAGCACCGCGCCGAACAGGATGAACCCGATCACGAGGTTGCCGAACGCCTTCATCGGGATGCCGAAGCTGCTTTCGGACGACATGATGTGATAGGGGATCGCGTCCATGAACGGCGAGGCGAAGCCCGACAGCGGGTCGGGGATCACGTCCGCGAAGGTCGGGTACAGCGAGAAGGTCCCGACGATCAAGAACAGGACGAACCCGCCCGCGCGGCGCGTCGCCTCAAGGATCAGCAGCCACAGCACGACGGCGACATAGCGCGCGGTGTCGGGGGCGGCGTATTCCCAGCCCTGCTCCAAAGATTGATCGGCGGTCCAGGCGAAATAGCCGGCCGAGGTCATCGCCAACAGCCCGAGCGCCCAGTCGAGCGGCCCGGCGCCCTTTTCCTTGGACAGCGGATAGACCAGAAAGCTGATCCCGAGGAACAGCCCGGCCAGAAGATAAAGATAAAGCCCTTCGAGCAGCACGATCCCGAAGGCCTGAAAGTTGAAAAGCTGGTTCGCCGACAACGCGATGGCGAAGGTGGTCACGACCCCCACCGCGAGGCGCGCGCCGCTGGGCATGGCGATGACCGGCTCCTTGGGCAGCGCCAATTTCTGTGCGGGTTCGGTCATGGGGAAGGCTCCGACGGTCTGGACGGGGATATGGGGACGCAGGCGTGGCTGCGAGATCAGGGCGCGATTTCAGGCTGCGGGGTCGGACGCCGTTCGCGGCGGGCGCGATGGGTGGGCGGTCCGGTCGCGGCAGGGTGCAAGCGGGCGCCGCGCCCCCGACAGGGGGGGCGTGGTCGCCACGCGCCCGCAACGGGCGCGCGATGGCAGGCGACGCGGGCGACGCGGATCGCTCCGCGCCGCCCGGCGCTTGATCAGAACGTGACGGTGAACCCGCCGGCTTTCAGCGCGGCGTGACGCGCCTCGGCCCAGCTTTCTTCCCAATTCTCGGGGTTCTTGGCCATCAGGGCGTCCCACGCGGCCTTCAGCGCGGCCTGACGGTTGATCAGCATGTCGTTGTGGGCCTGCGCCTTGTCGGTCCAGACGCCGATCTCCGTGTAGTACTTGATCGCGCCGACATGGTAGGGGGCCACCCAGGTGAAGTTCTGGTTCTCAATCGCCCAGCCGTTGATGCCGGGGGCCTTGTCCTTGTACTGCGGGAACAGCTCCACCATCGCCTTGGTCATCGCATAGGCCTGATCGGCGTCGCCGTCGCCCATGGTCATCAGCACCGGATACGCATAAGTCGCGGTGTTCACGCCGTCGGTGCCGTCGATGGTGGCGCCCACGGTGGCCTTGAAGGTCGAGAAGAACGGCGCGATGTCCTGCATCCGCGCGATGCCCTCGGCGTTGGCCGGGTCGATCGGCGGCCAGGTCAAGCCGCGCGGGCCGGAAGCCGCCTCATAGGCGAGGCCGGAGTTGGTCGACGCGAAGGCTGCGTCCACCTGGCCCGAGGTCAGCCCCTTCCACGACGCGCCGAAGCCGCCGAATTCCACCACCGTCACGTCGTCCCAGGTCAGGCCGCCATAGGCGAGATAGGCCTGCATGTTGACGTTGAGCGCGGGCGCGCCTTTGACGAACGCGACGCGCTTGCCCTTGAGGTCGCTATATTCCTTGACGTCGATGTCGCCGGCCACGCCGACCGACAGCCCGGTGCCGCCGCCCGCGTTGGCGATCAGCACGCGCACCGGCTGGGGGCCCCAGTTCTTGGCGCCGAAGTCGAACGCGCCTTCCTGGCTCATATAGCTGCCGCCGACGCCGTTGGCGGAGTAGGGGACTTTGCCTTGACGCACCGGCTCGGTGCGGCTGATGTCGTTCTTGCCGGGCAGGACGCGCAGGTTGACCCCTGCGCTTTCCTTCAGCGCGGCGCCGATGGCGACGGATTGGTTGTAGCCGGCGGAGCCGGTGTCATAGGCTGTCCAGGTCAGCTGGCCGGGCAGCTCCTGCGCCATGACGGGCGCCGCAAGGCCCGCGACGAGGGTGGCGGCGGCAAGCGCGCGTGAAATCATCATGTGGCTCTCTCCCTGAGATGGCGCCCCGTGATAGACCGGAGCGCTTTTTTCATTGCGAAACATGGTTTCGCAAGCGATTGTCCCCGTCAACAGCAAACACGCGCCGCAGGCGAAGATCCTCGGCGTGAAAGATGCCATCAGGAGGAATAGCATGGCGCGTGCCGCCGATCTCGCCGCCGATTGCCTTGCGGGCCTCGGCTTCGACCGCCTGTTCTGCGTTCCGGGGGAAAGCTATCTCGCGCTTTTGGATGCGCTGCACGGGCGGACCGACATCGACCTGGTGATCTGCCGCCACGAAGGCGGCGCGGGGATGATGGCGGTGGCCGACGCCAAGCTGACCGGCAAGCCGGGGCTGGCCGCGGTCAGCCGCGGGCCGGGGGCGGCCAACGCGTCCGTCGCGGTTCACGCCGCGCAGCAGGACGCCGTGCCGCTGGTGCTGTTGGTCGGGCAGGTCGCGCGGCATGAGCGCCATTTGGGCGCGTTCCAAGAGGTTGATTACACGCAATTCTTCGGGTCCATGGCCAAAGGCGTGTGGGAGGTGGACGACGCGTCCCGCCTGCCGGAAACGCTGGCGCGCGCCTATCAGGTGGCGATGTCCGGCACCCCCGGCCCGGTGGTGATTTCCTTGCCCGAGGATATGCTGGAGGACCGGACCGAGGCGACGCCGCTCGCCGCCCCCGCCATCGCGCGGTCGGCCCCGGCGGGCGCGGACATGGACCGCGCCGCCGACCTGATCGCCAAGGCCGAGCGCCCGTTGATCATCGCCGGGGGCGGTTGCGCGTCCCCCGAGGGGCGCCGCGCGCTGGCCCGCGCCGCCGAGGCCTTGGGCGCCCCGGTCGCGCTGACCTTCAAGTTCCAGCACATTTTTGACAACGCCTCGCCGCTTTATGGCGGGCATCTGGGGTTCAAGATCCCCAAGGCGCAGGTCGAAGAATTGCAGAAGGCCGACCTGATTCTGGCGGTCGGCACGCGGCTCGGCGACACGCCGACCCAGAACTACACCCTGCCGCGCGCGCCGGTCCCCGATCAGACGCTGATCCATGTCCACGCCGATCCGGCGGTGCCGGGGCGGGTGCATCACGCCACTCTGCCGATGGTGTCGGACGCGGCGCTGTTCCTGACCGCGCTGGCGGACCGCAATCTGCCGCGCCCGGCGGCGCGCGATGCATGGACCGCAGGCGTCAACGCCGTGGCGCGGAAAATCGCGGATCGCCAGCCGCAGCCGCGCGCGGACGGGGTGGAATTCGGCCACATGGTCAATGCGCTCGCCGCCGCCGCCCCCAAGGGAACCGCGCTGGCGATGGATGCAGGCAACTTCTCCGGCTGGATCCACTGCCTGTGGCCATGGGACGGCGCCAGCGACAGCGTCGGCGCCGTGGGCGGCGCGATGGGCATGGGCGTGCCGGGCGCGGTGGCGGCCTGTTTGCGCCGCAGCGACAAGCGCGCGATCGGGTTCGTCGGCGACGGCGGGGCGCTGATGACTGGCAATGAACTCGCCACCGGCATCGCCGCGGGCGCCAAGCCGATCATCGTGATCTCCAACAACGGCACCTACGCCACGATCCGCATGCATCAGGAACGGGACTATCCGGGCCGGGTGTCGGGCACCGATCTGGTCAACCCTGATTTCACCGCCTGGGGGGCCGCGTTCGGCGCGCTCGCCATCACGGTGACCACGCCTGAGGAGGCGCCCGCCGCCGCCGCCCGCGCCTTCGCCCATGACGGGGCGGTGGTGATCGAAGTGAAATCCTCGGCCGAGGCGATCTCGCCCTTCGCCACCATCACCCAGCTCAGGGGCCTTAAATGACCACCATCGCAGATCTTCTCGCCCCCCGTTCGGTCGCGATCGTCGGCGCGTCGGACGACGCCACCCGCATCGGCGGGCGCCCGATCGCCTATATGCTGGCCGCGGGGTTCGAAGGGCGGCTGATCCCGGTCAACCCCAAGCGGGCCACCGTGCAGGGGCTGGCGGCGGCGCCCTCGGTGCTCGAGATCGACGGAACCATCGATTTCGCGCTGATCGCGGTGCCGGCGCAGCATGTCGCGCAGACCATTCGCGACGCCGGGGCCAAAGGCGCCAAGGCGGCGCTGTGCTTTTCGTCCGGCTTTGCGGAAATGGGGCCGGAAGGCGCGGTGCGCGAGGCCGAGGTGCTGCGTGCCGCGCGCGAATCCGGGGTGCGGCTGATCGGGCCGAACTGCCTTGGCGCGTTCAACGCCGCGACCGGGTTCATCCCGTGCTTTTCGTCAACGCTGGAAAAGGGCGCGCCGGTGTCGGGCGGGCTGGCGATCGTCAGCCAGTCGGGGGCCTATGGCTCGCACATCTATTGGCTGGCGCGCCGGCGCGGGCTTGGCACGCGCTATTTCATGACCACCGGCAATGAGGCGGATGTGGGCGTGTCAGAGGTGATCGGCCTGATGGCCGAGGACCCGGACGTCCACTGCATCATGGCCTATTCCGAGGGCATCCGCGACGGCGCTCAATTGATCGAGAGCCTTGAGAAAGCCCGCGCCGCCCGCAAGCCGGTGTTCATCATGAAGGTCGGGCGGTCGGTCGTCGGCGCCGCCGCCGCCTCGTCCCACACCGCATCCTTGGCGGGCGAGGATGCGGTGCAAGACGCGATCCTGCGCCAGCACGGCGCGGTGCGGGTGCGCACCACCGAAGAAATGCTCGACGCCGCCGAGGCCGCCCGCGCGCGGATCTACCCGGCGGGCAACCGGCTGGGGGTGGTGACCATCTCCGGCGGCGCAGGGGTGCTGATCGCGGATGAGGCCGACGCGCGGGGGCTGGATGTAGCCCCGATGCCTGAGGACGCGCAGGCCGAGATCAAGGCGATCCTGCCGTTTGCGGCCCCGCGCAACCCGGTGGACGTAACCGCGCAGGCCTTCAACGACCTGACGCTGGTGACCAAGTTCCTGCAAAAGATGGTCGCGCGTGGCGGCTATGACAGCTTGCTGTGTTTTTGGACTTCGGTGGCGGGATCGGCGATCCTGTCGGAAAAGCTGTTGACCGCGATGCGCGACGGGCTGGCGGGGCAGGACGGATTGCTGGTCGTGCAATCGATCATCGCCGAAGCGGATGTGGTCAAGCGCTACGCCGATGACGGCTATCCGGTGTTTGAGGACCCGTCCCGCGCCGTCGCCGCCATCGACGCGCTGACCCGCGCGGGGATGGCGTTCGGCGCGGGGCGTCCGGTGATCCCGAACGTTCCCGCCATCGCGCCGCTGCCGGACGGTCCGCTGACCGAAGCGGTCGCCGCGCGGCTGTTGGCCGAGGCGGGCCTGCCGATGGCGCAATCCACGCTGGCGACGACTGCGGCCGAGGCCTCGGCCACGGCGACCGCCGCGGGGCGCCCCGTCGCGATCAAGATCGCGTCGCCGGACATCGCCCATAAAACCGACATCGGCGGCGTGGCGCTGAACGTCGATCCCGCCGACGCGGGCGCCGAATTCGACGCGATGCTGGCGCGGGTGCGCGCCGCGGCCCCCGATGCGCTGATCGAGGGGGCGTTGATTTCGCCCATGGTGCCCGCGGGGGTGGATCTGATCCTCGGGGCCAAGCTGGACCCGGCGTTCGGGCCGGTGGTGATGGTCGGCCTCGGCGGCGTGTTCACCGAAGTGTTCCACGACGTCGCCTTTCGCCGCGCCCCGATCACCAAAGCCACCGCGCGCGAGATGCTGGAGGGCCTGCGCGGCTGGCCGCTGCTGGACGGCGCCCGCGGGGCGGCCAAGGCCGATGTCGATGCGGCCGCCGCGGCGGTGTCGGCGCTGTCGGTGTTCGCCGCCGCCCATGGCGCAGGCATCGATAGCGTTGAGATCAATCCGCTCAGGGTCTTGCCCTTGGGGCAGGGGGCGCTCGGCCTCGACGCGCTGATCGTCCGCGGGGGCTGACCCGCCGCCATGCCATCCGCGCCGTCCGCCCGCCCGCCGCGGGCGGACGGCGCGGCCCAGACCCGCCGGCCGGCCCGCGCAACGAGGCCGCCGCGACCCCTTCGGAGGACCCCCCCATGACCGCCACCGCCCCTGTTCCCGCCCCAAGCCGCCCGTTCCCGTGGGAGGCGCACTATCCCGACGGCGTCTCTTGGGACGCGCCGATCGCCCCCGGCAACCTGCCCGCCATGCTGCGCGGCGCGATTTCGACCTATGGCGATGCCGATCTGTTCGACTGGCGCGCCGTGCGGATGACGTACCGCGATTTCGGCGGGCTGGCGGGGCGGGTGTGCAGCGCGCTGAAGGCGCTCGGCCTCGGGCGCGGGGATGCGGTGGCGCTGCACATGCCCAACCACATCTTCCACCCGGCGTTCTTCTTCGGGGCGATGGCGGCGGGGTGCCGGATCGTGCATCTGTCCCCGCTCGATGCGGTGCGGGAGCTTGAGCATAAGCTGAACGACAGCGAGGCCAAGCTGTTGGTCACGCTCGACATCCCCGACATGCAAGCCAAGGCGGAGCGTCTGCTGGCCGCGGGCGTCGTGCCGCGGCTGGTGGTGTGCGACGACGCGCGGTTCGGGGCGGGCGGGCTGCCGCAGGCGGCGTTCCCCGACCTCGACGGCGCGATGCGCTATGTCGATTTCATCGCGCTGGCGACGGATGATCATCTGCCCGAGGGCGATGATCCCACCCCCGACGACATCGCGCTGCTGCAATACACCGGCGGCACCACCGGGGCGCCCAAGGGCGCGATGCTGACCCATGGCAACCTGACCTCGGCGATCGGCATCTATGACGCGTGGTATGCGTCGCTCCCCCCCCCCGAGGGCGGGCGCGAGGTGGTGCTGTGCGTGCTGCCGCTGTTCCACATCTATGCGCTGACCGTGGTGCTGCTGCGCCAGGTCATGCATGGCGGGCTGATCGCGCTGCGGATGCGGTTCGACGTCGATCAGACCTTGGACGACATCGAGGGGCTGCGGATCACCGCCTTCGCCGGCGTGCCGACCATGTGGATCGCCATCGTCAACCACCCGGATGTGATGAAGCGCGACCTGAGCTCGATGCGGATCGCGTCCTCCGGCGGGGCGCCGCTGCCGAACGAGGTCGGGCGCCGGTTCCGCTCCCAGACCGGCACGCCGCTGCTGGGCGGCTGGGGGATGACCGAGACGTCGCCTGCGGGCACCGCGGTGTCCGAATGGGGGCTTTTGAACAAAGAAGGCTCGATCGGCGTGCCGCTGCCGCGGATTGAGATGCGGGTGGTCAGCCATGATGACCCGACCCAGCTTCTGCCCGCTGGCGAGACCGGAGAGATCGCCGTGCGTGGCCCCAACGTCACCAAGGGCTATTGGAAGCGCGACAAGGCCAATAGCGAGAGCTTCGCCGACGGGTTTTTCCTGACCGGCGACGTGGGCCGGATGGACGCCGACGGGTTCTTTTATCTGGTGGACCGAAAGTCGGATCTGATCATCTCCGGCGGGTTCAACGTCTATCCGCAGGTGATCGAGCAGGCCCTGCACGAACACCCCGCGGTGGCCGAGGCCGCGGTCGTGGGCGTCCACGACGATTATCGCGGCGAAAGCGCCAAGGCGTTCATCGTGCTGCGGCCGGGGGCCGAGGCGCCGAGCTTGCCGCAAATGCTGGAATTTCTGACCGACCGGCTGGGGCGCCATGAGATGCCCCGCGAGATGGAGGTGCGGGGCGCCCTGCCGCGCACCGCCGTCGGCAAGCTGTCGCGCAAAGACCTACGCGCCGAGGAGGTGGCGAAGCGCGCCGCTTCCTCCGCCATCTGACCTGATATCGCCATCTGACCTGATATTGCCACCTGACCTGATAATGAAGGAGCGCCAGACATGGCCCTGAACAACCCGTTCGATCTGACCGGCAAGGTCGCCGTCGTCACCGGATCCAGCCGCGGCATCGGCCGGTCCATCGCCGAGACCATGGCCGCGATGGGCGCCAAGGTGGTGGTGTCCTCGCGGTCGCTGGACGCTTGCGGTCCGGTGGCGGACGCCATCAACGCGGCGGGCGGAATCGCCGTTGCGATCCCCTGCAACATCGGCCGCAAAGATGAGGTGGATGCGCTGCTGCGCTCGGCCGAGGCCCGCTTCGGGATCATCGACAGCATGGTGTGCAACGCCGCGATCAACCCGGTCTACGGCCCGATGTCCGAACTGCCCGACGCGGCGTTCGAGAAGATCATGAAGACCAACGTGCTGTCGAACATGTGGCTGGCGACCGGGGTCGCGCCGGGGATGAAGAAGATTGGCGGCGGGTCGATCACCATCGTGTCGTCCATCGCCGGGCTGCGGGCGGCGGGGATGATCGGCGCCTACGGCATCTCCAAGGCCGCCGACATGGCGCTGGCCCGCAACTATGCGCAGGAGTGGGGGCCGGACAACATCCGCGTCAACTGCATCGCGCCGGGGCTGGTGAAAACCGACTTCGCCCGCGCGCTGTGGGAGGACCCGGAGCGGATCAAGGCCGTGAACGAGACCGTGCCGCTGCGCCGGATCGGCGACCCCAAGGACATCGGCGGGATCGGGGCGTTCCTGGCGTCGGATGCGGCGCTGTTCATCACGGGGCAGGTGATCGTGGCTGATGGAGGGGTGACGGTTGTCTGACCGCCCTTTGCGCGTCGGCGTCTGACCGCCCGCCGAGCGGGGGGCGCCTGACCGCCCTCGGCGCGCGGTGGTCTGACGCCCCTCAGGCGGCGATGATGTCGGCGTAAAGCGTCCGGTGCATCGCCGCCATTCGCGCGGGCGAATACAGCGCCCTCGTCCGGTCGTGCAGCGCGTCCGCCAGCGCGATCCGTTCCGCGTCGTCCCGCAGCAGCCGCGTCACCACGGCGGCCAGCGCATCGGGGTCGGGCGCGGTCAGGCAGGCGCCCGCCTGGTTCCCCAAAATCTCCGCCAGCGGGGGGATGGAGTAACCCGCCACGGCGGCGCGGGACATGCCCGCCTCAATGGCGGCGGTCGGCAACCCCTCCCAGCGCGAGGTCATCGCCAGCACCTTGGCCCGCGCCAGCCGCGCCAGCGCCTCGCCCCGCGGCAGGGCGCCCAGCCGCAGCGCCCGGCTCCCGGTCGCCACGTTCAGGCGGTCGATCCTCTCGGCCAGATCGCCGTCGCCGATCATCTCGATTCGCGCGCCCTCGGGCAGGCGCGCGGCAAGGTCGATGAACGCCTCAGGGTGCTTTTGCGTCACCAGCCGCCCGATGAAGATCACATCGACGTCCTTGGTCGCGCCGAGGGGGGCGGGCGGCACGTCCACCCCGTTCTCGATCACCCGCGCGATTCCGCGATAGCGCAGGCCATGGGCCGCGGCCAGATCGCAGTCGGCGGCGGACACGAACACCACCCCGTCGCAGATCCGCGCCAACAGCGCCTCAAGCCGCGCGCGGATGCCGAAGGGGCCGGGCTGCGCCAGCCCGTGAAAGCCGTGCACGGTGTAGATCAGTTTCAGCCCCGGCTGGATCAGCCGCGCCAGCGCCCCCGCAAGCGCCGCGCGGGTGCCGTGGGCGTGGATCACGTCGCCGCGCCGGGCCTCGGCGGCGATGGCGCGGGCGAACAGCAGCGGGTTGGCGCGCCCCTCGTAATAACCGCGGCGCACCGGCAGGCCATCGAACAGCGCCGCCATGTCCGGGTCGGCGTTGCGCGGCAACAGCGCAATGTGCGCGGGCGGGTCGCCCCCGCCCGACACCTCGCGCAGCAGGCGCGCCATGATCACCGCGCCGCCGCCAAGCGCGCCATCGGGGGCGACGTGCCAGATCGTCATGTTCGCACCTTTCTTTCGCCCTCGCCGTCGCTGCGGACAGATTCGGTTACCTTGGTCGCGAGCATGCCGTGGGCGGGCCGCGGAGGCGAGGGCGAGGGCATGCGGCCCTCGGTCTCGGCTTGGCAAGCGCCAAATGCATTCCGTCCCCTGAAATCCACAGCCGAAAGGATGAGATTCACCGTTGTCCATATGGCGGAGGTTTGCTTTAGTCCCTCCAGAGGTCGGGCCAACGCGTTCGAGCTTTTTTTCACCGGGAGGGACTACCATGGAACGCCGTCAGTTTTTGAAAGGCGCAGCGATCGCCGGGCCGGCCGTCGCCGCCAGCGCGCTCGCCGCCCCCGCACTCGCGCAGGCGCGCGTTGAGCTTAACATCGTTTCCACCTGGCCGCGGGACTTCCCGGGTCTGGGTACGTCGGCGCAGCGCCTTTCCCGGCGCATCGGCGAGATCTCGAACGGTGAGCTCGCCGTCAACTATTTCGCCGCCGGCGAA
Organism: Paracoccaceae bacterium; assembly: GCA_047636235.1. Lineage (GTDB taxonomy): Bacteria > Pseudomonadota > Alphaproteobacteria > Rhodobacterales > Rhodobacteraceae > JBOCEF01. The sequence goes on from JBLIKI010000001.1 coordinate 13,894, forward strand.
AAGGTCGGCGCGTTCGACGTCTTCGACACCGTGTCCAACGGCGACGCGCAGGCCTATATCGGCGCTGACTACTACTGGACCGGCAAGCACCCCGGCTTCGCCTACTTCACCGCCGTGCCGTTCGGCATGGTTCAGGCGGAATGGAACGCCTGGCTGAAGTTCGGCGGCGGGCAGGCCCTGTGGGACGAGCTTTCGGGCGAGTTCAATCTGAAAAAGCTCACCTGTGGCGGCACCGGCACCCAGGCCGGCGGCTGGTTCAACAAAGAGATCGAGAGCCCGGAAGACCTCCGCGGCCTCAAGATGCGCATCCCCGGCCTCGGCGGCACCGTGATGTCGAAGCTCGGCGCGTCGACCGTGTCGCTGCCCGGCGGCCAGATCTATGAAAACCTCGTCTCTGGCGCCATCGAGGCGACCGAGTGGGTCGGGCCGTACAACGACTACTTCATGAAATTCTATGAAGCGGCGAAGTACTACTACACCTCCGGCATGCACGAGCCGGGCGGCGGCCTTGCTTTCGGCATCAACAACGACTTCTGGAACAGCCTGACGCCAACCCATCAGGCGATCCTGACCGCGGCGTGCATGGAAGAGAACGCCGCCGCGCCGGAAGAGGCGGTCGCCAACAACGGCGCCTACCTCAAAAAGCTGGTCAACGACCACGGCGTGCAGCTTCGCTCGTTCAACGAAGAAGTCTGGGACGCTTTCGGCGAAGCCTCGGCCGAAGTGTTCGAGGAGACCCGCGCGCACTCGCCGCTGGCCGCCAAGATCGACGACAGCTACCAGGGCGCGCTGCGCGAGTATGGCGGCTATCTGAAGATCGCGGACAACGAGTTCGCCAGCCAGCGCAACCGCGTTCTCGGCCTCTGATGTCGCGACCGGCCGGAGTCCGATAGGGCCCCGGCCGACGCGCTTTGCGGCCGGGCCGCGTTCCTGAGAGGAGCGCGGCCCGGTCCGTTCCGCAGACTGGAAATCGGTGTCACGCGGCAAAGCATGCCGTTGCGCGCCGACGGCCGGTCTGCGACACGCGACATGCGGCAGGCATCGCAAGCATCGCCGCCGCTCATGTCGGACAGCATCGTGGTCCGGCGCACCGAGGGAGCACTTCATGAGCCAAGCTGAGCAGATTTCGTCACGTTATGCCGCTGCAGGTGGCAATGACGGGGCAGACGCGCTGGTGCGCGCCTTCGGCTGGGCGAACATCGCCGCCGTCGCCGTCTTGATCGTGGAAACCATGCTCATCTTCGGCAAGCCCGGCCTGCCCAGCCCGGCGGAGGCCTTCAACGGCGGCTCGATCGCCGCCTGGGGCATGCTGCTGCTGTATCCGGCGGCGATGCTTTTCGCGGCTTGGATGGTGCTTCGCACCCCGCTGCGCGGCCTGCGCGAGGACGCGGACCTGATCACCGCCATCAACCGCTTTATCATTCGCGGCGCCTTTTTCGCGGTGCTGTTCATCGGCTTCGCCGACGCGGTCATCTCGTTCCTTCGGGTCGAGGAACTGCTCGATGGCATCGTCGGCGAAGAGCTGGGCGGACAGCTGGGCCTCTCGGCCTTTCGCGGGCCGTATGTCCACATTCCGCTGTTCGTGCTCGGCTATGTCGTCGCCTGCTTCACGCGCACGCTGGGCTTCACTTGGCTGGCGCTGCTGATCGTGGTGGCGGAGCTGGGCATCGTGCTGACGCGGTTCATCTTTTCCTATGAGCAGGCGTTCATGGGCGATCTGGTTCGCTTTTGGTATGCCGCGCTTTTCCTGTTCGCCTCGGCGTATACGCTGGTCGAAGAAGGCCATGTGCGGGTCGACGTGATCTATGCCGGGATGAGCGGCAGAACGCGCGGCTGGGTCAACGCGCTGGGCTCGGTCTTCCTCGGCATGGTGCTGTGCTGGGTGATCCTGGTGCTGGGCCTTGGGGGCCAAAGCACGGTCGTCACCAGCGCGATGTCGAACTATGAAATCTCGCAGTCCCAATTCGGCATGTACACCAAGTACTGGATGGCAGGGTATCTGGCTGTCTTCGCGGCCACCATGCTGATCCAGTTCGCGGGCTATTTCATGGATGCCGTGGCCGACCTGCGCGGTCAGCCGGGCAGCCGCACGCACGCCTCCTCCGCCGCGCACTGATCCGGGAATCTCACTGATGGAACTTTTCTTTCTCCTCGTCCTCCTCGTCACGATGGCGATCGCGCTGGGGTCGGGCTTTCCGGTGGCGTTCGCGCTTCCCGGGGCGGCGATCCTTACCATCGGCCTCGCGGCGGCCACGGGCTACGTGCTCGAAGGCTCTGCCTCGGCGTATTTCGCCCAAGGCGGGCCGGACAGCTGGCTGAACGCCGGCGTCACCAACCTGCGCGGCGTGTATTGGGAGGTGGATCGAGACACGCTCATCGCCATTCCGCTGTTCATCTTCATGGGCATCATGCTTCAGCGCTCCAAGATCGCCGAAGATCTGCTGGTGACCATGGCGCGCCTGTTCGGCCCGATTCCGGGGGGCTTGGGCATCTCAGTGGTGTTCGTGGGCGCGCTGCTTGCGGCGACCACCGGCATCGTCGGCGCGACGGTCGTGGCGATGGGCATGATTTCGCTGCCCGCGATGATGCGCAACAACTACTCCCAGCCGCTGGCCACCGGCGTGATCGCCGCGTCGGGCACGCTGGGGCAGATCATTCCGCCGTCGATCGTGCTGATCATCCTCGCCGACCAGCTTGCGTCGGCGGTGGACCAGGCCGGGACGATGCGCAAGTCGCTCCACAAGATCGCCACCGGCGAGATTTCGATGCCGTCGGAATATGCGGTCGGCTCGACCTCGGCGGGGGAAATGTTCCTTGGCGCTTTGGTGCCGGGGATGCTGCTTGTGCTGATCTACATGGTCTACATCATGGTGTTCGCGATTCTGCGGCCCAAATCAGCCCCTGCGGTGCGCACCGAAGGGGATTGGGACCTTGCGTTCTGGGGCCGCGTGTTCATCGCGCTGGTTCCCCCCCTGGCGCTGATCTTCCTCGTGCTCGGCTCGATCATCGCTGGCGTTGCGACCGTGAACCAGGCGGGCGCCATCGGGGCCGCCGGCGCCGTGGTCATGGCCGGCTATCGGCTGCATGACGGAGCGAAGGGGGCCTACATCCCCGCGATCCTCTTCCTGCTGTCGCTGACCGCGCTATCGCTGGTGATGGCCTCGACGCCGGTCAACATCAAGGCGATCAGCACCCCTGAAGAGGCGCTGGCCCTCAAGCTCGCGCTCGGCTGCACCGCGGGCATGCTGGTGGCGCTGATCTGGTCCGGCATCCGGGTTCTGCGGCTCGACGACACGCTGCAAGGCGTGATGATCGAGACCTCCAAGACCACCGCGCTGGTGTTCATCATCCTGCTCGGCGCCGCGATGCTGACCGCCGCGTTCCGGTCCTTCGGCGGCGAGGAGTTGGTGAAGAACTTCCTCGAAGCGCTTCCGGGCGGGTTCTGGACGCAGTTCATCATCGTCATGGCGGTGATCTTCGTGCTGGGCTTCTTCCTCGACTTCATCGAAATCGCGGTGGTCGTGGTGCCGATCGTGTCGCCGATCCTGCTGTCGGATCCGACGGCCAACATCACCGCGGTGTGGCTGGGCGTGATGATCGGTCTGAACATTCAGACCAGCTTCCTGACCCCGCCCTTCGGCTTCGCGCTGTTCTATCTTCGCGGCGTCGCCCCGGCGGCGGTGACCACGGTCAACATGTACAAGGGCGTGGTCGCCTTCATCCTGCTGCAGCTTCTGGCGCTCGGCATTGTCGGCATGAACCCGTGGCTGGTGAACTATCTGCCGAACCGGGTGAACCTGACGGCTGAGACCGCGCCGCCGCCGCGCAACCCGCAGCTGCAATACTGCCTTGAGAAGTACGTGTGGGAGCAGCTGTCGGAGAACGGCGCCTCAGTGACCGCCGCCATCGGGACGGCCAAGGGGCTGGACCTGTCGGCGCTGCCCACCGGGCTGGCCAAGGACCTGACCAAGGCGTTCGGCAGCGCCGAGGCCTCGCTGATCGCGCTCGCCAACGTGCAGGACGAAGCGGTGATCGTCGAAGACGCGATCCCGGCCTACACCCCGATCCACACGAGGGTGCGCAAGTTGGAAAAGGACATGCGCCACTGGCAGGAAGTCGTGGACAAGGCCGAGACCAACTTGTCGCGGCTGCGGCCTGAGGACGGCCCGGATCGCAAGCAAGAGCTGGAGGCCATGATCGCCGAGGGCACGTCCATGCTGTCCAGCCTTGGGGCGCAGGTCCCGAGCGAATGGAAGCAGACCTACAACACGTTCCGCGAGCTCGACGACGCTGAAACCAAGCAGCGCAACACCTATCGTCGCGCCGCCGATGATGCGTATGAGCCGGTGATCGAGGCGCTCAAGGTCATCGACGCCGCGGACGATCTGAAGACGATCGAGGCCCCGCTGCGCGAGATGCGCGACGCCATCGCGGGTGGCGAGCTGCGCGAATTGGTGGAGCAGGCGACCGAGCTGCGCAGCTTGGTCGGCTCGGTCGAGGGTGCGGACGACGTGCGCGGGTTGGTGAACAAGGCCCGCTCCGCGCTGCGGTCGAACACGCCCGACAAGGCCGACGCTCTCAAGCAGATGGACCTCGCGATCGCCGAGTGGGAGGCCGATCTGGCCTGGCGCAACGCCGCCGCCAACACGGTGGCGCCGGGGCTGCGGGCCTATGCGAACGCGCTGCGCGACACCATTGGCACGCGCTCGCAGCGGAAGATGCCGAGGGAGATCGCGCTCTATGTCGCCGCCTGCCGGTCTGGGCATCGCGATATTTCGATGCACTTCTGATCGGTGGATCGCCGGGCTGATGCGATGGGGGGCGCGGACCGCAAGGTCCGCGCCCCTTCGCCGTTCGGTGCGCGGACCTTTTCCGCCCTGCGCGCCTGCGCGGTCCCTTTTCTCGCCACGCGCGCCTGCGCAGCCCTTTCTCGCCCCGTGCCCCTGCGCGGCTCTTTTTCGCCACGCGCGCCTGCGCGGCGCACTTTTCTCGCCCTGCGCGCCTGCGCGGCCCACTTTTCTCGCCACGCGCGCCTGCGCGGCCCACTTTTCTCGCCACGCGCGCCTGCGCGGCCCACTTTTCTCACCACGCGCGCCTGCGCGGCCCACTTTTCTCACCACGCGCGCCTGCGCGCGATGTCGCGGCGCCCCTGAACCCGCTCGACATGCCACCCGCAACGGTGGCATCGCCAAGGCGCGGCTCGTCCACCGAGGCGCCCTTCGCCCCTTGCAGAAGTAGCCCGCGATGCCCCTGACGCTGCCGGCCAGACTGGCCATGCCCTTCGTGATCGCGTTGCTGCTGGTGATGGCGCTTGAACTGCTCGCGCGGATCTCCGGCGATCGGATGGTGCAGCACGCCGCCTGGGCGGCGATGGCGGTGGTGGCCGTGCTGTCGGTCCCGAGGCTCGGCCTGCGCGAAGGTTATCTGCTGTCGATGTGCGCCGTGCTCAGCGCGCTGGTGTTCTGGCAGGCGCCCGATCCAGGACCCGAGATCGCCGCCGCCCTCGATCAGGCCGGGTTCCTGATGGTGTTCATCCTGCTGCTGGGGCTGCTGCACGAAGCGGCGGCGACCTCGCCGGCGGTGTCCGAGTGCGGCGACTATCTGACCCGCCAGCCGCCGGGGCGGCGGTATTATGTGCTCAACGGCGGATCGGCGGTGCTGGCGGTGCTGTTCAACGTCGGCGTCGTCAGCTTTCTGGTCCCGCTGATCCAGCGCGGGATCGAACACGCCACGCCCGGCGATCCGCGCAACCCGATCCGAGAGCGGCGGCAGGTGTCCGCCCTGCTGCGCGGGTTCTCCTGGTGCGTGATCTGGTCGCCGACCGCGGTGGCGCCGCTGGCGGTGGCCGCGCTGATCCCCGGCGTCGACCGAAACCTGTGGATGATCTATGGCATCGCCGTGTTCGTGGTGATGATGGTTATCGGGGGGCTCGAGGACCGCTGGCGCTTTCGCGCCCTGCGCCCGGCCGTCGTGCGCACCCCGGCGCCGTTCCCTGCGGCGTCGTTCGCGCGGTTCCTCGCCGCCTGCGGCTGGCTGTTCGGCATGACCGCGATCATGATGTGGGCGGCGGATCAGACGCTGATTTTCGGGCTGTTGATGGCCTCGCCGTTGATGTTGGTCGGCTGGCTGGCGGTGCAAAACCGCTGGCCCGCGCCCGGCGCCGCGCGCGCCACGTTCGACCGGCTGCGCATCATCGCGGTGACGGGCCTGCCGCGGTCGGCGCCGGTGGCGATCACGCTCGCCTGCTCGGGCTATATCGGGCGGGCGGGCGCGTCGCTGGTCCCGGCCGAGGCGCTGGCGGCGGCGCTGCACCTCGACGCGATCCCCGACTATGCGCTGCTGTCGCTGATCCCGGCGGCGCTGGCGCTGCTGGGGCTGCTGGCGGTCAGCCCGATCATGATGGCGATCTTTTTCGGATCGCTGTTCGGGGCGCTGCCGCAGATGCCCGCCGACCCGACGCTGATCGCGTTCTCGATCTCCTGCGGCTGGGCGCTGTCGATGACGTTCTCGCCCTTCGCCACCGTTGTGCTGCTGATTAACCGCGTCGCGGGGATCCCGGCGCGCAGCCTGACGTGGGATTGGAACCTCGGCTTCACGCTGATCGCCGCCGCGGCGCTGTGGCCGATATTCTGGGTGCTGACCGGCGGGCGCTGACCGCCCGCCGGTCCGCTCAGGCGCCCAGCAGGTCGTCCACCGCGGCGCGCAACTGCGCCTCGTCCGCCGCGCAAAACGTCGGGTTGCCCGCGCGGTGGCCGTAATCGGACACCAGCGGGCGCAATTGGGCGTTCGGCATCATCGCGGTCTCGATCTCGGAGTCCGTCACCGGGAAATAGAGGTCGGTGGTCGACGGCATGATGATCGACCGCGCCGTGATCGCCCCCAGCGCCGCAGGCAGATCGCCATTGAACACCGGGTTGGCGGAGATGTCCGAGACCATCCACGTCTCGATCATCGACAACAGGTCCATCGGGTCGCGGCGCAGAAAGTTCCCCTCCCACGCGCGGACCAGCCAGTCTTCAAGCGAGGTGAACCCGCCGCCCCGCCACAGCTCTTCGCGGTAGAACGTCTGGCTCATGGCCCATCCGGCATAGACGCGGGCGAAGGCGCGCAGACCGTCCAGCGGGCGCTGCGTGAACCGCCCGCCCCGCCACGCCCCGTCGGCGGTCAGCGCGCCGCGGATGCCTTGCAGGAACACCTGATTGTGCGGGCTGGTGCGCGCCGAGGTGCACACCGCGCAGATCCGCGCCACTCGGTCCGGCATCAGCGCGCCCCAGTGCAGCGCCTGCTGCCCGCCCATCGACCATCCATAGATCAGCGCGATCCGCTCCACCTCGAACACCTCCGAGATCAGGCGTTCTTGCGCGCGCACATTGTCGAGATGGGTGAAGGCGGGGGCGCGCCCGTCACCGAACGGGTCGGGCAGGGTGCTGGGAGAGGTCGACTGCCCGTTGCCGAACTGGTTCGGGATCACGATGAACCAATCGGTCGGGTCCAGCACCCGGCCCGGCCCGATCAGCCAGTCGATGTCGGCGTGCTGCGCGCCATAGGAGGTGGGGTAGAGGATCAGGTTCGACCGATCCGCCGCCAGCGTCCCATAGGTGCGATAGGTCAGCTGCGCGCCCGGCAGCGTGATCCCGCATTGCAGCGGCATGGCGCCGAGGTCGAAGCGATGCGCGCCGCTCATGATGTCGGGCCTCGGGTGGGGGTGTGCATGGTCGGGCCTCGCTGTTGGGTGGGTCCGAGGCTAGCGCGCCCGCCGGACGGGGGATATGGCCAGCGCCCGGGCTTTGCGCTGGGCGGCGCCGGGTCAGCGGTCGCGGGCCGCCAGCGCCTGGGCGTCGCGCATCGCGTGCCAGCGGGTCAGCGCTTGCGCGCCAAGGCCCGCGACGACGGGGTGGATCGGCGCTTTGGGGAACGGCAGGTCGTCGAACGCAGTCTCGTCCCCCGGCTGGCCCAGCACTCGGCGCGCGAGTTTGGAGGCGAAATAGATGCTGCGCGTGACGCCCGACCCGCAATAGCCGCCCGCGAACCACACGCCGTCGATCTTGCCGAGGTGCGGCGCATGATCGACGGTATAGGCGACGTAGCCGGACCAGACCTCCTCGAACGCCACGCCTTCCAGCTGGGGGAACACCCGCAGCGCCGAGGCGCGCAGGGCATCCGCCTGCGCCTGCGGCCCGCCGCCGATCGGGCCCATGCGGCCGCCAAAGATGAAGCGCGTGCGGTCGGGGGTGGGGCGGAACCACATGAACACCCGGCGCGATTCGCTGAACATATGGTTCGCGGGGGTCAGGTCGGCCATTTGCGCGGCGCTCAGCTGCCCGGTCGCCACCGCCCCGGTGCGGATCGGCACGACCCGCAGGCGCAGCGGGTCCGCCCCCGCGCCGATGCCATAGCCGTTGGTCGCCACGATCACATCGCGGGCGTTGATCACGCCACCCGCGTGGCGCACCACCGCGCCGCGGCCTGAGGCGGTGATGCCGGTCACCAGCGTATCGGGGTGCAGGGTGGCGCCTGCGTCCTCAGCCTTGGCGGCCAGGGCTGCGACCAGTTTGCGCGGATGGATGCCGCCGTCGCGGTGATAGACCACGCCTCCGCGGTAGAAATCGGTCCCGATCCGGTCCCGCTGATCGCTCTGCGGGATCATCGTGAACGGCAGCCCCACCGCCTTTTCCAGCCGCGCGCATTCCCGCGCGGTGGCGTCATAATCGTCGCTCGTCACCGCGCCGCGAAACCGACCCGTCAGCTGCAAGTCGCAGTCGAGGCCCTCATCGGCCACGAAGCTTTCGAAATGATCGAGCGCGAGCATCCCTTCGCGCAGGATCGCCACCGCTTTCGCCTCGCCGTATTTGGCGGTCAGCCCGGCCATGCCGATCTTGTGAAAGCTGGGGCCGACCATGCCGCCATTGCGCGACGACGCGCCGTGACCGATGCTCCCCGCGTCCAGCACCGCGACCGATCGCCCGCCCCGCGCCAGATGGATCGCGGCGGTCAGCCCGGTGAACCCGGCGCCGACCACCACCACATCGACATCCGCGGGCAAGGCGGCGGCTTTCGGCATATAGGCGGGGGCGCCGCCGGTCCAGTGGATGCGGTGAAGTGCGGGCATTGCGGGCCTCAGTCCTTTATGTCCCAGCTGGCGCGGTGACGCTCGGTCGGGAAGCGGTTCACCAGGTCCAGCTCTCGGATCCGCGCGATCGAGGCTTCGAACAGCGCCCGCGATACCGGCACGCTGTCGGGGGCCAAGGCCACGCGGCGCAATGCCTCTCCCCGCCCGCCCCACGCATCAAGCAGGCGCGCCAGATCGCCGACCGCGTCGGCCTCCGAAATGTCCACCCTGAGGTCGCACTCGTCAATCCCGTGCTCCGCGGTCACGCGCAAGGCGGCGGAGCGGAGGGTTCCCGTCACCTCGCCCCCGGCATCGCGCCCAGCGATCAGCGCGTGCATCAGGCGGGCGGATAGCGGCGCGCCGGGATCTGCGGCGAAGCCCGCCGCCATCCGCGCGGTCACGTCGCCATTGCCGAGGATGTTGCCAAGCGCCAAACAGTTGCGCCCGACCGAATGGGTGTGGATCGAATACATCCGCCGCCCGTGATAGACTGAAGCGCGGCCAGAGGCGTCAAGCACGCCGATTTGGCGCCATTCGATGTCGGGCGTTGAGGTGCAGATCGCGGTGACGGCCTCGTCCGCGCTCGCCCCCAGGTCGATCCGCGCGATGCCAAGATCGCCGAGCCGGCTGTCGGTGCGGTGCTGCGACAGCACCGCGCCGCGTCCGTGCGAGAGCCGCACGCAGCGTGCCCCGACCGCGAGGTCCGAGGTGGTGATCGCGGCGCCGAACGCGCCGCTGCGCTCGCACCGCGCGATGATCGAAAAGGTCATGGGCGCCTCATATTCGGGTCAGACCGCATCGCGGGTCGGCATCGGAACGCCGCGGTCCGTCGCCCCGAACCGCACCCACATCGCGTCGGTGGCGGTCTGGGCGTCCTCAACCGCGGAGGATTCGTCGATGGTGGTCAGCACGCGATCCCGCATCAGGAACCGCCCGTCGACCATGGTGTCGGTGACGATGCCGGGATGCCCGTAATGCACCAGGTTCGAGATGGCGGAGATCCGCGGCGTCATCGCCGGCGCCCCAAGATCAATCATCGCCAGATCGGCCTTCATCCCGACCTCGATCCGCCCGATATCGGGCCGGTCCAGCGCGCGGGCCGCGTTCACGGTGGCATAGTCGAAGATCCGCTGCGGGGTCGGGACCACCGACCGCCCGTAGGCGCCCCGATGCAGCACCAGCGCCATCTTCATGGCGTGGAACATATCCTCGGTCATGTTGTCGGTGCCGAGCATGATGTTCACGCCGGCGTCCAATATCGCCCGGATCGGCAGCGGGTGCGGCCCCTTGGCGGACATCGAGGCGGGGCAGTGCGCCAGATGCGTCCCGGTTTGCGCCAGGGTCGCGACGTCGGATTCCGAGCAGAACGTCCAATGCACCGCGATCAGATCGTCGCCGAGGAAATCATTGCGGTGCAGATACTCGGTCGAGGTGCAGCCATGCAGCGCCTCCACCTGCGTCTTTTCCGAGATGATCTGGCTCAGATGCGCGGTGCGGCGCAGGCCGTGGCGGCGCGCGAGATCATTGAGCTCCCCCAGCATCCACGGGCTGCAATTGTCCGGCGCGTGGGCGGCGATCATCACGCGGACGCGGTCGTCCTCAGCCCCATGGAACCGCTCGATCAGATCGCGGGTGCGGGTCAGGAACGTCTCGCCGAACGCGCGGTCGAAGCGATAGGTCCCGGACCCGACCTCGGTGGTCACCGCATCGGCGCAGCTTTCGGCCAGCCAAAGGCGCATCCCGGTCTCGATCATCGCAGGCGCATAGTCGGCGACGTGGCGCAGCGGGTCGACCATGGTGGTGGTGCCGGAGCGGATCGCCTCGGCGCAGGCCAGCCGGGCGATGGCGGCGCGCTCTTCAGGTTCCAGCAGATAGGACGCCGGGACCATGTATTGGTAGACGAGGTTGCCCTCGATATCCTCAACCGTGCCGCGCAGCGACAGCAGCACCGAATGGGTGTGTGCGTTGATCAGGCCCGGGATGACGAGGCGGGCGCGGGCGTCCACAGGCTCGAAATCCGCGAACGCCGTCCCGATGGGGGCCTCGGGCAGGATCGCGACGATGCGGTCGCCGTCGATGGCGATGTGCCCGGCGCGGATCACGGCGCCATCGGGGCCGGGGGCTGCATAGCGGGCGTTTTCCAGCAGATACCGGGTCATGATTTCCTCAGCACCACCACCGCGGTGGCGATCAGGGTGACGATCACCAATACCGTGGCGACGGCGGCGATGGTGGGGTCGATGTTGTCCTGAATCCCCTCCCAGATCATTTTCGGCAAGGTGGTGACCCGGCGCACGGTGATGAACAGGACCCCGACGATCTCATCGAACGACACGATGAACGCGAAGATCCCGCCGGTGATCATGCCCGGCCGCGCAGCAGGCAGAACCACCGCCACGACGGTGGTCCAGACCGAGGCCCCGCAGGACCGCGCCGCCTGCGGCAGCCGCCGATCCAGATTGGCCAGCGCCGCGAACACCGAGATGGTGACATAGGGCAGCGCCAGCAGCGTGTGCGCCAGCACCACCCCGGTATAGGTGTCGATCAGGCCCAATTGCACCCAGAAGCGATAGAAGCCCAGCGATTGCACCACCGGCGGCACCAGAATCGGCGTGATCAGCACCCAGCGCGCCATGGTGCTGGCGCGGTCTGACAGGAACCAGCAACCGATCGCGAACGCGGTGCCAAGCCCGGTCGCCAGCGTCGCCACCGCCAGCCCGATCGCCATCGAATGCCACGTCGCCCCCAGCCATTCGGCCGAGGTGAAGAAGTTGGCATAGTGCTGCAACGACAGCCCGTCGCGCGGCAGAGAGATATAGTGCGTGTCGGTCAGCGACACCGGGATCACCACCAGGATCGGCAGGATCAGGAACATCAGCACCGCCCATGCAGCCATGTGCACGGCGCGGGCGAGGGGGGAGGCGCGCTCCATCATCCGCGCTCCAACAGCGCGCCGCGCAGGTTCACGAACCGCGCCGCGATCACCAGCGCCAGCGCCGTGGCGACCAATAGCGCGACCGAGAGGGCGGAGCCGAGGCCCCAATTCAGGAACTCCTGAATCTGGTAGGTGATGTATTCCGAGATCATCAGCACCCGGCCCCCGCCCAGCAGCGCGGGCGTGATGTAGAACCCCAGCGACAGCACGAACACCAGCAAAGCGCCCGACATCACCCCGGGCAGGGTCTGGGGGAAATAGACCTGCCGGAACGCGGTCCATTCCCCGGCGCCAAGCCCGCGGGCGGCGCGCACATAGGCGCCGTCGATGCCGCGCATATTGGCCATCATCGGCAGCACCGCGAACGGCAGCATGACGTGGATCATCGCGATCAACACGCCGAGTTCATTGTGCATCAGCCTGAGCGGCGTATCGATCACCCCCGCCCCGATCAGCGTGTCGTTCACGATCCCGGACCGGCCCAGCAGCACGATCCACGCAAACGACCGGATCAGCACCGACACCCAGAACGGCAGCAGCAGCAGCGCGATCATCAGCGGCTTCCAGGACCGCGCGGTGTTGGCGATGGAATAGGCGACGATATAGCCGAGGATCAGGCACCCCGCCGTGGTGATCGCCGCGATGCGAAAGGTGATGCCGAAGCTGATCTTGACCGGGCTGCTATCGGCCAGCTTGGCGTAGTTGCCCAAACCGAGCGTCGGTTCGGTCACGCTGATCGCCCAGATGTTCACCAAGGGCCAGATGTAGAAGATCACCATCACCAGCAGCGCTGGAAGCGCCAGCAGCCAATAGCGGGTTCTGTCGGTCATCGGTCAGGCTCCGGGCGCCAAGGTAAAAGGGTCGGGCGGCGCCTGGGGCGCCGCCCGATGGCGCGATCAGTTGATCAGCGCGTCGATGTATTTCTCCTCAGCCGTGATCTGGTTCTTGGCATACCATTCGTCGTTATAGAGGATCTGGTTCACGAGATTTTCGGGGGAGCTCGGGTTCCACATCGCCATCGCAGGCGGCACCAGCGCCGCGGCCGCGGGGTTGATCGGGCCGGAGCCGATCAGCTCAAGCCACTTGACCTGCAATTCGGGCTGTTGGGCGTGCTTGATGAACTTCATCGCCGCCTCGGCGCCCGCCGGGTTGCCTTTGGGAACCACCCAGATGCCCGGCGACAGCACGCCGCCGTTGAAGGTCTGGGTGAAGGTGCCCTCGGGCATCTCGTCCTTCAGCAGGAAGCCGCGGGTCGACCAGATGTTGCCGATCGAGACCTCTTCTTGCAGGAACAGGTTCTGGCTGTCGCTGCCAGAGCCCCAGACGATGATGTTCTCGCGCAAGCTGCGGAACTTGGCGATGGCGGCGTTGATGCCGTCATCGGTGCCGAGCGCCTCATACACGTCCTTGGGCTCGACCCCCATCGCCATGGTGGCGCTTTCGAGCATCCCGCGCACCGATTTGCGGAACGTCCGCATGCCGGGGAAATCCTTGACGTTCCACACATCCGCCCAGTTCTGCGGCACGTTCCCGCCCAGCAGCTTGGGGTTCGACGCCAGCACATACGAATAGACGTAGTTGCCGACCCCGTGGGAATAGGCGGTCCCCTCCAGCACCTTGGATTTGTCGACGATGGAATAATCGATCGGCTCGGTCATGCCCTGCTGCGCGAGGATGATCGCCGATCCGGCGCCGCTGTCGCACACGTCCCAGACCACCGCGCCCGATTCCACCATCGCGCGGATCCGGCCTGCGGACGGGCCGGACCCGTCGATCACCACCGGGATGCCGGTGGCGGCGGTGTAGGTCTCGCCCAACACCTCTTTGATGATGTCGGCGGCGGCGCCGCCCCAGTTCACCAGCACGATTTCATTGGCGGCGGCGTGGGCCTTGCCGCCAAGCGCCGGAAGGATGCCCATCGCGCCAAGGGCTGCCAGGAACCCGCGCCGGGTCAGGCGGCCTTCGCGGTACCGGTGGGCGGCGATCTCAACCATATCGAGCCGCTGTTCGTGGTCAAAGCTGTCAGTCATGGTCGCTCTCCGTACTGGGGGATTGGGCTGGGGAATGGGCTGGGGGATGGGTCAGTCGGTCAGAAAGATGCAGGCGTCGGCGTCCCATCGCAGGGACACTTCGGCGCCCGGTTCGGGGCGGATCGCTGCCTTCCACGTCAGGCACGACACCAGGATCTCGCCCAAGCCTTCGTGGACGGCGAGGACTTGGGCTCGCTCGCCCAAATAGGAAACTTGCTTGATCCGCGCGCGCAGCCCCGCAGCCCCCGCGGGGCCGAGGGCGATGCGTTCGGGCCTGAGCGCGACGTGGGCTCGGGCGCCGACGGGGGGCGGGGCGTCCGTGTCGATGGCGATGGTTTCCGGCCCGAGGGCGCAGATCGCGGCGCCCCCGTCGTGTCCGGTCACGGTCACCTCGAGGAAGTTCGATTTGCCCAAGAAATTAGCCACGAACGCGGTGCGCGGGCGGGTATAAAGGTCCTCAGGCGCGCCCTGCTGCTGGATCGCGCCCGCGTTCAAGATCACGATGCGGTCGGACATCGACAGCGCCTCATCCTGATCGTGGGTGACATAGATGAAGGTGACGCCGAGGCGGTCGTGGAGCGCCTTCAACTCCCACTGCAAATCCGCGCGCAGCTTTTTATCGAGCGCCGACAGCGGTTCATCCAGAAGCAGCACCTGCGGCTTGAACGACAGCGCCCGCGCCAGCGCCACGCGCTGTTGCTGCCCGCCGGACAATTGCTGCGGCATTCGGTCGGCGAAGCCCTTCATCTGCACGAGGTCGAGACATTCCTCCACCCGCGCCGCGATGTCGGTTTTGGCCATCTTGCGGACCTTGAGGGGGAAGGCGACGTTGTCGCGCACCGTCATGGTCGGGAACAGCGCATAGCCTTGGAACACCATGCCGAAGCCGCGATGTTCCGGCGCATCCAGGCTGATGTCGGTCCCGCGCAGCAAGATCGAGCCTTCGTTCAACGCGGTGAACCCGGCGATGGCGGTCAGCAGCGTGGTCTTGCCCGACCCCGACGGGCCGAGCAGCGTCAGGAACTCCCCCTCCGCCACGTCAAGATCGACATGGTCCAGCGCGCACGCCTCGCCATAGCGCTTGACCGCGCCGCGCATCGACAGGATCGGATCAGACATGTGCCCCCGGCATGGTTGGCCGTCGCGGCGGGGCGGTGCGCCCCGCGGCTGGTCGGAGAAACTCGACCATGCGAGGGTAGAACTTGGAAATTAAAAACCGGCAATGCGAGATAATGCACAGTTATATGGTGGCGTCGCCCTGCGCCTCCACATACGCGGCGAAGGCCTGTTGGAATTGCAGCGCCAAGGTCGAGGTCGGGAACAGGTTCGAGGTGATGGAGTGCACGTTGATCGGCACCTCGGGCACGGTGGGGCGGGCGACCACGGCGGGGTTTGCCTGGCCGATCAGCGCGAAGTTGTCCACCAGCGCCACCCCCAACCCGCCGGCCACCAGCTCCAACGCCGTTGCGGTATGGCGCACCTCGCAGAAATAGCGCCGCTCCAGCCCCTCGGCGGAGAACACCGCGTCGATCGCCCGGCCCAGCGGGGTCGCGAAGGCGTAGGAGATGTGTTTGACGTGGTTCAGATCGGTGATGCGGATCCGCTCGCTCAGCGCTAATTCATGATCGGCGGGGCAGACGCAGACCAGCCGCCCCTTGGCCATCGGGCGCACCGACAGCGCGGAATGGCGCGGCTGGCTGATCGAGAGGCCGAGATCGGCGCTGCCGCTGACCAGCCGGTCGATGATCTCGTCGATGCTGCCCAGCTCGAATGACAGGAGCAATTTCGGCCGGCCCTGCACGAACGCCGCCAGCACCCGCGGCAAGATCCCGTGGCCGAGCGACGGCGTGGCGATGATGCTCAGCCGCCCCACCATGCCGCCGCGCAATTCGTCGATGATCGCGCTGACGCGCTTTTGCTGGGCGAAAAGATGCCGCGCCTCGGCGGCGATGTGCAGCGCCTCGCGCGTGGGCGTCAGGCGGCCATGTTCGCGCACGAACAGCGCGAACCCGACCTGATCCTCGGTGTGGCGGATCATGTTGCTGACCGCGGGCTGGGACACGCCCAGCACCTCGGCGGCGCGAGACGTCGCGCCCATCTCGATCACGGCGCACAACACCTCCAACTGGCGGGCTTTGATCATTGGCTATAATCCTGAGTTATCCGAGGGGGTCGGTATTTTATTTCAGGCTAATCCCCGGCCCGCCTATCTGTAAACCACTCGCAGGCAGGGAGCGGCCCATGACACGCAAGCAAGTTTTCGCGGTGGCGCAGATGGGGCCGGTGCATCTGGCCGACACCAAGCAGGCCACCGTCGCGCGATTGATCGAGATGTTGCGCGAGGCCCATGGCCGCGGCGCCGCTTGGGTCACGTTCCCCGAACTGGCGCTGACCACGTTTTTCCCGCGCTATGTCTATGACACGCCAGAGGAATATGACCGGTTCTTCGAAGAAGGCCTGCCATCCCCCGCCATGGCGCCGCTGTTCGACGAGGCGCGGCGTCTGGGGGTCGGCTTCTACCTCGGCTATGCGGAAAAGTCCGAAGGCGCGGCGGGGGCGCAGCGGTTCAACACCTCGGTTCTGGTCGGGCCGGATGGCGCGATCTTGGGCAAATATCGCAAGATCCACCTGCCGGGCACAAGCGATCCGATCGGCGATCTGGAATTCGAGCATCTGGAGAAACGCTATTTCCAGGTTGGCGATCTGGGCTTTCCGACCTTTGCGACTCCGTCGGGGCGCTTCGGCATGTGCATCTGCAACGACCGCCGCTGGCCTGAGACGTTCCGCGTGATGGCCCTGCGCGGGGCGGAGGTGTTCATGCTCGGCTACAACACCCCCACCCGCAACATCCACCACCCGGAGCCGGCGCATTTGCGCGAATTCCACCACCGCCTGTCGCTGGAATCGGCGGCCTACCAGAACGCAGCCTGGCTGATGGCGGCGGCGAAATGCGGGTCCGAGGACGGCTTCGCGATGATCGGCGGATCGGCCATCGTGTCGCCGACCGGCGAGGTGGTCGCCCGCGCGGCGTCCGAGGACGACGAGGTGATCTCCCACAACTGCGATCTCGATCTGGGAGCGTATATCCGCCGCTCGGTGTTCGATTTCGCGCGGCATCGGCGGGTGGAGCATTATGGCCCGATCACCGAACAAACCGGCGTGGAGATACCGAAATGACCTTTGCATTGGCGGGCATCGACCCGCAGACCGGGCATATCGGCTTTGCGGTGGCGACATCCTCGGTCTGCGTCGGGGCGCGATGCGGGCGGATCGGGGCGGGCTGCGTGGTGTTCTCTCAAGCGCGCACCGACCCGCGGCTGCACAATCATGGCCTGCGGGCGTTCGCCGCCGGGGGCGATGCGCTGGCGGCGATGCAAGACGCGGCGACCTCGCTGCACTGGCGGCAGTTGGGGGTGCTGAGCGCGGATGGCGCCCACCATTTCACCGGCGCGTCGTGCCTGCCCCATTGCGGCGGCGTCACCGGCGCCCATAGCCTTGCGCTGGGTAATTATCTCGCCTCGGCCGACGTGCTGCCCGCGATGATCGCGGGGTTCACCGCCGCCACCGGCCCGTTGACGCAGCGCCTTATGGCAGGGATGCTCGCCGGGCAGGCGGCGGGCGGAGAGATCGACCCCCTGCAATCGTCGGCCCTTTGCGTCATGGGCGCCGACGATCTGGTGGAGGCCGATTTGCGCGTCGACCGCAGCGCCGATCCGCTCGCCGATCTGGGCGCGCTATTGGCCGACTGGGCGCCCAAGGAACCGGCCTATCGCCTGCGCGCGATCGACCCCGATGCGGCCCCGCCCTCGTCCGAGGTCGAAGGCCACCATATCTGACCCGGGAGACCGAGCATGCAGTTCGACACGGTGATCCATGACGGCACGGTGGTCACCGCGTCCGAGACCTGGCGCGGCGACATCGGCATCGCGGACGGGCGCATCATCGCGCTGGCCGAGCATCTGAGCGGCGGGCTTCACCGCATCGACGCCGGCGGTCGGCTGGTGATGCCCGGCGGGATCGAAAGCCACGCGCATATCGCGCAGGAAAGCTCCTCCGGGATCATGTCGGCGGACGACTATTACACCGGCTCGGTGTCCGCGGCGTTCGGCGGCAATTCGTGCTTCATCCCGTTCGCGGCGCAGCAGCGCGGCCAATCGGTGGACGACGTGATCGCCACCTATGACGCGCGGGCGGAACGCTCGGTCTTGGATTATTCCTATCACCTGATCATCACCGACCCGACCGAGGCGGTGCTGCACGATCAGCTGCCGCGGGCGTTCGCGCGGGGGATCACGTCGTTCAAGGTCTTCATGACCTATGATCTGATGAATTTGGGCGATGCCGGGATGCTGGCGATCCTGACCGTCGCCAAGGCGCACGGCGCGCTGACCATGGTCCACGCTGAGAACGACGCGATGGTGAAATGGATGAACGGTCGGCTGGCCGCGGCCGGCCTGACCGCGCC
The DNA here is from genome assembly GCA_047636235.1 of Paracoccaceae bacterium. Taxonomy (GTDB): domain Bacteria; phylum Pseudomonadota; class Alphaproteobacteria; order Rhodobacterales; family Rhodobacteraceae; genus JBOCEF01. The sequence goes on from JBLIKI010000001.1 coordinate 32,433, forward strand.
GAAATATCACCCGATCAGCCGCCCGGAACTGGCGGAAGAAGAAGCGATCCACCGCGCCATTTCGCTCGCGAAGCTGGTCGATGCGCCGCTGTTCGTGGTGCATGTGTCGACCGCGGGCGGCGCCGCGATCGTACAGCGCGAACGGCTGGCGGGGACGCGGCTTTACGCCGAAACCTGCCCCCACTACCTTGCCTTCACCCGCGACGATCTGGATCGGCCGGGGATGGAGGGGGCGAAATACATCTGCTCTCCGCCGCTCCGCGACGCCGCCACTCAAGACGCGCTGTGGCGGCACATCGAAGCCGGGACGTTCGATTGCGTCAGCTCAGACCACGCGCCGTATCGCTATGATGAGACGGGAAAATTCCTCAACGGCGCCGACGCGCCCTATCCCAAGATCGCCAACGGGATGCCGGGGGTGGCGGCGCGGCTGCCATGGCTGTTCTCCGAAGGCGTCGCCGCGGGCCGGATCACGCCGGAGCGGTTCGTGGCGCTAAGCTCCACCAACGCGGCGCGGATCTTCGGGCTGGCGCGCAAGGGCCGGATCGCGCCGGGCATGGACGCCGACATCGCGATCTGGAACCCTGAAACCCGCCGCACCGTCCGCGCTGGCGATCAGCACGACGCGATGGACTACACCCCGTTCGAGGGGATGGAGCTGACCGGCGCACCCGAGATCGTGATGACCCGCGGCGCGACGGTGGTGGAGCATGGCGTGCTTACCGCGGAACGTGGGCAGGGCCGCTTCGTGCCCCGCGATCCGGTCAACCCCGCCGGGGTGCGCGGCCACCGCGCCAAGGAACTGGACCCGGCGCAGAATTTCGGGGCGGAGATCGCGCCATGACCGCAATCGGCCCCATCGTGATGATCAACCCCAACAGCGCCGCGGGCGTCACCATCGGGATGCGAGAGGCGCTGGCGCCCTATGCCCTCGCCCACGGCCCGGCGTTCGAGTGCGTGGATTTCCCCGCAGGCCCCGCCACCATCGCGACGGCTGAGGACGTGGCCCGCGCGGCGATCATGCTGCTCGACTACGCCCGCGCCCGGCCCGATGCGTCAGCCTTTGTGATCGCGTGCTTTTCGGACCCCGGCTTGGACCTGTTGCGCGCCTCGATCCCCCAGCCGGTGCTCGGCTTGCAGGAAACCGGCGTGCTGACCGCCATGGCGCGCGCCGACATGTTCGGGATCATCGCGCTGTCGCCCCGTGCCGCGGCGCGCCACCGTCTGCGCTTGCGCCAGATGGGGGTGCTGCCGCGGATGGTGGCCGAACTCGGGCTGTCGGGGGTGTCGGCGCTCGATGCCGGAACCTCGGACGCGGTGTTTGCGGAAACGTCGGCGCGCGGGCGCGATCTGGTGGCGATGGGCGCCGGGGCGATCGTGCTCGGCTGCGCGGGCTTCGCGCCGCGGCGCAGGGCGCTGGAGGACGCGCTCGGCGTCGCGGTGATCGACCCGGTGCAGGCCGCGGCAGGCATGGCGCTGGCGGCGGCGCTGGCCTAGCGGCATCCTTTCAGCCCGCGAAATCGGGCGGCATTGTCAGATAATTGCATCGCATACGGGACGGAGCCCCCATGAACATTGTCTTTCACGGTCGCAACGCCGCTGTCTTTCGCCCGGGGCTGGAGGCGCTGCTGGACGCTCTGCCGGACACGCCGCACCGGATCGACACCGTGTCAGACGCGCTCGATGGCGCGGGCGAGGCCGCGATTTTCGCCGCCGCCGATGTGATCGTCGGCGTGGCGCTGACGCCCGCGCATCAGGCCCCCGCGACGCTGAAGCTCTATCAAGCGCCCGCGGCGGGGGTGGATGCCATCGACGTCGCGGCGCTGCCGGGCGGCGCGGCGCTGTGCAATGCCTACGGCCACGAAATCGCCATCGCCGAATATGTCATGACCGCGCTGCTGTCGCGCCATGTGCCGCTGGCGGATGCCGACGTGCGGCTGCGCGCCGGGGATTGGCGCTATTTGGCGGGGGCCGAGGGGGGGCTGCGGTCCGAGCTTGGGTCGCAGTCCATCGGCATCATCGGCTATGGCCATATCGGCAAGTCGGTGGCGGCGCGCGCGGCGGCGTTCGGGATGAAGGTTCATGTCGCCAACCGCACGCCGGTCGCCGATCCGGCCGGTCTGGCCGGGCTCCATGCGCTGCCCGATCTGGCGGCGATGATGGGGCAGGTCGACGTGGTGCTGAACACGCTGCCGCTGATGGACGACACCCGCGGCATGATCGGCGCGCGGGAATTGGCGGCGATGCGCGCGCACGCGATCATCCTCAATGTCGGCCGCGGCGCGGTGATCGACGAAGACGCGCTGTTCGACGCGTTGGAGCGCCGCGCCATTGGTGGCGCGATCATCGACACCTGGTATGTCTATCCCGGCGCCGGGGACGCCCATCCGATGCCGGGCCATCGCCCGTTCCACACCTTGCCCAACCTGGTGATGACCCCGCACATGTCAGCCTGGACCGAGGGAACCGTCGCCCGCCGCCGCGCGACCATCGCCGACAACGTCAACCGGCTGGCGAGGGGCGAGCCGCTGATCAACCGCGTCCGCTAGGTCACGCCTGCGCGCAACAGCACGACCGTCGCGCTGTCGAAATGCTCGGCGATGGCTGCTTCGGCACGGCCCGGGTCTTGGGCCATGATCGCGGCGCCGATGCGCTGGTGGCAGCGGATGTTCTCAGCGCGGTTTTCGGCGTTGGCGCGGCTGCGCCGGCCGATATGCCCGGTCTGGCGGGTCACCACGCGGAACGATGCCACCATCATCGCACAAAGTGGACTGCCCGACGCGCGGGCGATCCCTTTGTGGAACAGGATGTCGAGCTCCGTCACCCCATCCGGCGCGTTGAGCGCATTGAGCATCCGCTCGGTGATCTCCTTCAGCTCGCGCGCCTCGGCGTCGCTGCGGCGCAGGGCGGTGAGACTGGCGGTCCGCAGCTCCAGCGTCCGGCGCATGTCGAGCGCTTGCTGGATGTTTAATTGCCGGATGTGGACGGTGTGATCCAAGATCATGCTCAGCGCCCCGGCATCCGGGGCGGCGACGCGCGCGCGGCGGCCATTGCCGATTTCCAGAATGCGCAGGGCGGCTAGCGCGCGAAACGCCGAACCGCTCCGCCATGGCGGTCTCGCTCGGCAGCACGTCGCCAGGTTTGAGCTGGCGGGCGCGCAGATGTCGACGATGGAGCGCTACACCAGCTCGGAGCGGGCGGGATCCGTGCGGGTGATTGTGGGATCGGATCGGTCATGCTGCCTGACGCTATAATGGGTGCGCGAAGCGCGGCTGCCCCCGCGCGTCAGCCAAGCGCGCCGTCGCGCCGCCGAATGAAATAGACGTCGCGCCCGACCTGACCGTCCTTGGGCGCGATTTCCAACGGCGGCTCGCCCGCCCCGCAATGGGCGTCGCCGAGCGGCGATCCCGCCGATTGCGCGATGGGGGGTGGCGCGAGGTCAGCGCCGCGATCCCGTCCGGCCCCTTGGCGGTGTGCAGGATTGCTGATCGCCGGCGGATAGCGCAAAGGACGCCGCCGCCAGCGCCGCCTCGCACGTCGCCTCGGCCCCCACCCACGACGCCAACGCGTCATGATCCACCGCGTCACTGGCGAACCTGTCCGCACAGGCCACATCGATCTGGCGGCCGGTGATGAGCGAGCGGCCGCCCGACGCCACCGCGATCCGCTCAAGCTTGGCGGGGGGAGGAACTCAGCCCGCTCCAGCGCAATTCCCGGTCTTGATCCACGGATCAGGCAGCGCGCATTCGACGCCTGAGGACCCGACGATGAACGTCCCCATCGCGCTCGCCCCCCCCGATGCGGCGCTTCGCGCGCCCGGGCTTGGACCGCGCGGTCGTAGACGTCGATCAGCGCCTCGCCCGCGGCGGTGTCTGCGAACCTTGCGGCCGGGTCTGCATCCGCTGCCCCCCCGCCACCAACAGCGCCAGCGGCGCGTCGGCCTGGCGTGATGGGTGAACCAGCAGGTCCGATTCCGCCATTGGTTTCGCGGGGCGCCGCCCCATCGTCGGATGGCGCTCGATGCGATGGTTGGCGCCCGGATAGGCCGCGAACCGATGCCCCTGAGACGTCCGGCGGCGCAGCTGTGGCGCGCCGACCAGCACAACCGCGCTGCGCTTGCCGAACGCCGCCAGCCCCAGATCCGGCGCCCTCCCGATCAACCCAGGATGCGGCGCGCTGTCGAGGGTGGAGCAGACCGTATGGTGGCTCCAGCCCGCGCCGAGCCCGCGCCGCTGGGCGAAGATTGCTGGAAAACGGGTGTCGATCCACTCGGTCGGGCGGCGGCGGCCGTCCCCGGCCAGCCCGATCGCGCGGGCGTGGGGAAAGGCGGCGCGCTCTGCGTTCGGCGGCAGACGGGTGAACCGGACGGCATGGATGCCACGGGACGCCAGCGCTTCCAAACCATCGGTCGAGCCGGTGAAATCGTCGCCATACCGGGACGGCAGCGGCGCGGTCATGCCCCGAACGCCTGCAGGGCGGCGACAAGTTCGGGATGCGTCGCGGCGTCCGCTGCCGCCGCATTCCCCGCCATCGCTGCATCGGCGGCTTGGCGCAGGGCGGCGACCCCGGCCTCGACCCCGCCCGGATGGCTGATGATCCCGCCCCGGCGCAGAACAGAAAGTCGCGGCCTTGCGCGGCGTCCGCGCTCGCCCGCATCCGCGCCGCGGTCTGGCCCACGGGGAACACCGGCGGCGCCGCGAACGCCGCCCCCCCGAACAGCGGCGCCGCCACCGCGCAGGCCGAGGCGATCACGTCCGCGCCGGGTTACGATAACTGGGCGCCGATGCCGCTGACGTGCAGATGATCCGCCCCCGCCCGCCGCCAGAATTTCCGCCACGCCGGATAGCCGGCGACGATGTTCTAGGAGCGTGACCACAGCCCCAAGCCATTGCGATGGCGATCAAGCGGCGGCGAGACGTGATCGCGCAGCCCCGCCCGCCCGATACCGTGCATCGACACCATCAGGCAGGCGCCGCCCAAGGCCGCGACCAGACCGGCGCGGCGCTTCATCTCGTCCAACTCTCCGCTGCGATTGGCGGCATGCATCGCCTTGCGCCCGGCGGTTCGGGCGTGGCGGTCCCGCGCCTCCCGCACTGCGCGGATGCGATCATCGGACGGGCAATTCGGCCCGTCGGCCTGCAATTCATCGTCCTTGATGACATCGATCCCTTCGTGCGTGAGCGTTGCGCACAGCGCGGCGGTATCCTGCGCGGACAGGCCTGCGCTTGGCGTGACTGGCGCCGATCAGCGGGCGGCCCTGCACCCCCGCCAAGCTGCCGTCGCCAGTGACGCTGAAAGGATGGGCCGGGGCAGGCGTCTGCGAATTCGTCCGCGAGCGTCACGTCCAGCGGGCGCGGCGCGGTCACGTCCGCCCATTCGAACAGGGCGCCTGCCACGGTGGCTCGCGCGTTGATCGGCGAGGGGCCGATATTCTCCCTCGGCCCGGACAGGCGGCTGACGCCACGCTCCGCCTCGCCGCCTGGCTTGCGTTACGGCGAGGCGGGGTGGGTGCGGATTTCGTCCCCCCGCACGCTTTCCACGACGGCGGCGGCGCGGGCCAGCCCCGCGGGGCTGGCCCGCGCATAGACCGCTTTCACCCTGCGCATGCGATTTCGCGCCGCGCGGGCCGCGCTTGCCAGCCGCTTTGATCTGCCTTGTCCACTTGTCGTACGCAACGTGATGCCTCTGCGTCGATCGAGGCGCAAAGGAAGCGCATACACGAAGATCGCGCTGATCGGAGCAGGCGGGAAAATGGGCGTGCGCCTCGGCGCCAACCTCAACGGCGCGCGCTATGACGTCGCGCATATTGAGCTATCGCCAGAGGGCCGCGCGTCCGCTCGCCGCGATGGGGGCGGCTGGCGTGGCGCCGGACGCCGCGCCGGCCGGGGCTGGGACGATGATCCTCGCCGTGCCCGATACTGCGATCCGCGCCGATCCTGCGGGGGTGGCGCCGCTGGTGTCGCCGAGGACGGTGGTCGTGGCGCCAGACGCCGCGGCGCCGTTCGCGGGGCATGTCCCCAAGCGCGCGGACGGTCACCTATTTCGTGACCGATCCGGGCCATCCGCCGATCTTCAGCCACTTATCGACTGCTTCGGCGCGCGACGACCCTTTCGGCGGCATCGCCGCGTGCAAAGTCATGGTCAGCGCGCCGATGCAGGGGCCCGAAGACCGCTACGCCGTGGGCGAGGCGATCGCCGCCACCATCTTCGCCCCGATCCTGCGCACCCACCGCATGGGCGTGGAGCAGATGGCGCCGGGCTTGCCGGAGGCCCTCTGCGCCCCGCTGCCGGTGGCGGTGAAGCAGGCGATGGACGACGTCATCGCCAAGGGAATGCCCCGCAAGGCGGCGCGCGATGTTCGGCGCGGCCACAGAACGTCATCGGCGCGGTGGTGATGGCGCGGGCGTCGGGCGTGTTCTCGGACGCCTGCAGCAGCGCTTCGGCGTCGGGCGGCCTGCGGTGCGCTGGGCGATGCAGTCGCTCGGCGCCATGGGGGGCGTCACCATCGCGCAAGGCTGGCGGGCCAAGGCGGGGCCGCTATCGCCGGCCTCGGCGATCCAGCCCGTCGACCCGGATGCGCGCTTGCTGGTGTCAAATTCGGCGGACAATCTGGTGCATCTCAAGCAAGCGCGCCGCTTGTGCCAATTGTCGATGGTGCGGATCGCGGCGGGGGTGGCGCGGCTGGCGGCGGCGCGCCTTGATGGCGGCGCCCGGCGTGGTGGCGCGAAAAATCGCCTCGCGCTCCGCCGGGCCGACGTAGAGCCGTTCTTCGGGCTGGCGGCGCGCCTCGGCCAGATCATGCCTATCGACCGCGCCACGCCGAATTCCTAGGACTTGAGGGTCTCGACGATCCGCTCATTCTTGGTGGCGCGGGTGATCGCCTCAGGAAATGCATGGTCGTGGTGGGGCACGATGGCCCCGCTTTTGCGCGCGGCCAATTCCGCGGCCATCGGTTCCATGATCATGCGCAGCTCAAGCCCGTCCCGCAAATCACCGACCCGTTCCATGCCCTCCATCTCGGGATCGGCGGGGATGCCGGACAGGGTGGCGAGCGACACGTCCTGCACGAAAGCGCCCGGCCCCGGTCACCGACGCGATCAGGCCTGCGTCGGCCAAGCGGTCCAGCGCCTCATGCAATACCGGGCGCGATGCGTTGAATTCAGTCGACAACGCCACCTCGGACGGCAGGCGCGCGCCCAAGGGCGGCCGCCCGGTGACGATGGCGTGCAGCAGGGTGTCATGAATGCTGTCGGACGGCCGCTCAGACGTGGCGGTCATTTGGCGTGGAAGCCGCATCTCGCCTACCTGTCGATGCCCGGTTGTCGCCCCTTGCGGGCGCGCCGCCGAGGGGGCGGGTCGGAACCGCGACGGATAGGTGTGAAACGGATTGACTGAAATCTTGTGGTCGGGGATGCGCCCGCCCGGGCTAACCGGCGCGCAGCCGCCACAACGCACCATGGCTTGCGGGCGGAGCATCATGTCCCGCCAAGCCTGCGCGACCACGCCTGCGCCGGGTCCTACCGCCCCTGCCGATCAGGCTGAGCAGGCGTCCAGCTTCGCGCACACCATCTCGCTTGATCCGCATCACCATGACGCTGTGTCCGCGTTCAAAACCATGCCGCAACACTGTCTGGCGGCGAAGTCATGATCCGAGGGCAGGCCGCCGGCGCGCTGGGCCGCGAGCGCGACCTGATCGAGGGCCTCCAGATCGGCTCGGTGAAGCTGGTTCGCACCTGCGGCGGTCCGCTCGGCGCCTTCGTGCCGGACGTGCTGGCGCTCGACCTGCGGTTTCAGGTCGTGAGCGATGAGAACGCGCACAAGATCCGCGACGGCGAGATCGGCCGGTAGCTTCCGGGCAAGGTCAATGAGACCAGCCTGCACGCGCTGGTCCGGGCCGAGAACGGCTTGCGCCATGCCGCCAACTCCGCCGATGCCGTGACCTCGCCCGCCGACCCGGAAGCTGCGGACCATGGAGAGCCAGATCCACCTGGCGGCCTTCATCGCCGCGGGCGCCGCCCCGATGTCGATGGCCTTGCGCGAAGTGTTCGCTGCCCGGTGACAGCACGTCCTCGACGGTTCGGAAAACCCGATCTCGGTGATCAAGGCGTCGGAAGTCTTCGAGGTTCAGAAATACCTGAGCCCAGGCGGGCCATGTCTGTTCGCCCGCGATCATCCTCGCGTCCCCGTCCCCGTCGCCGTGGGACGGGCTGAGCCATGAGCGGAAGGGCCGGTTCGACGCCGCCGGCGTCGCCTGTCTGCAGGGCGAAGGCATGGACGCGATCACCAAGGTCGACACCGACGCGTTCCGGGCCGCGTTCCGTCCGGCTTGCGGAATCTGCACCAAGGCCCTCGTCAAAGAAGTGCTGGATCGGATCATCGCCGGGCAGGCCAAGCGATCCCCGCGGTTTTGATCCGATCTCTGTTGATCTGACCTCGGTCGCGGCGGGTCGCGGTCGCCGCGTTTGCCGCTCCGGTTTGGTTTCGGCCGATGCGCCTCGGTCGATCCCGCCTGCCGATCCGCCGTCGCCGCCGCGGTGCAGAAAGCGATGTCATGCACCTACGCCGTGTGTTCGAGCGGCGGCTGACCCAGCGCGCCACCGCGCCGGCCATGTTGTTGTTGGCGCTGGCGGCGGGGCTGGCCTTCCACCCGCTGCTCGCGCGGTTTGCGGTCGGATCCCCGACGATCCGGTCCAAGGTCGCGGCGTGATCGGCGATGATCTCAATGGTGTTCTGCGGGCTGTCGATGGCGTGTCGCCATGGCTCCATGATCGTGGCGGACGTGGCGCAGGGCATCTCGCCGCCAACGCTCACGCGGGTGCTGCGGGGCGGCGCCGGTGTTCCTGTTGATCCTGATTTGGTGCGGCTAGGGCATGGCGGCTCGGGTCGCCAGCCAACGCATCGCGGGCCTCGCGATCTCCATCGCGGTGATCTATGCCGCCCTGCCGGTCGGCGCGGCGATGGCCACCCCTGCGGCGATCTTGCGGATGTTCGAGGCGCCCGCAAGCATATCGAGGACAGGGATCGAACGTCGCGCTCGGACTGTCGCTGATCCTGGAGCTTCCTGCTCTGGCTTTCGTCGCGGTGTCGCTGGTGCTGGCGCGCGGGGGTGGCGCGACCTTTTTCCGGGCCGGCGCCGAAGTTGCTGGCGGCGCAGCGGATCTTCACCTCGATCGAAAGCTTTCCGCTGCCGGCGGGGCGGTTCATTCTGACGGGCGCCCTGATGGCGACGGGCGCGATCTTGGCCCGGCGGGTCGATCTGGCGTGCGCGATGGTGGGCGGCATCCAGGGCGGGCGCGCCTGCGCCTTCAGGATCTTTGCGTCGGTGCGGCGTCGTCGGTCGCGACCGCCTTTGCGATCGGCGCGATCCTGATCCCGGCAATGGTGCGCCGCGGCGGCGATCCAAGCAGGCTGGGCCGAGCCGGGCGTGCTTATCCCGCCCTCGCCACTGATCCTTTGCAGCGTGTCGACCGAAACCTCGGTGACATATCTGGACCTGGCGGGCGCCGGGCCGGTGCGGTCCGGGCTGATCATCGGGGTCAACCGTGCGCCTGGCGAGGTCGCACCGCCGGTGGGGGCGTCCTGTTCGCGGCCCGCGCGGTGGCCACGATCCCGATCCAAAGGATCATCCTGCCGAAGGTGGCCGATGGTGCTGGCGGTGGTCTGATGCGTGATGCTGGTGACCTATCTGCCGGCGATATCGCTGACTCCGGTGGATATGGCCTATCGCTGATGGGGCGGTCGCGCCCCGCCCGACGACCGGCGCCGCGCCCCCTGAACAGGGCTAGGACAGGGCGCGGACAGGGCGTCGCGTTTCGCGTGGCGGGGGTCGCGGCGCGGGCCGGTCATGGTGCACCGCAGTTGACGCCGGGCCGCGGCGCGACATATTCAGACGGATTAGTGAGCCACGCCGCGCCTTGACTTCGGCGGAACGCAACAGACGGCCGCGCCGCGCCCCGCGCCCTGCCGCCCCGCCGCTTGCCACCCCGGCCGACCGCGCCCTTGTTGGAGAATTGCGATGATCGCATTGACGCCCCGCGCCCCTTGGCTGGTCGCGCTCGGCCTGCTGGCGGCCCTGTCGGCCTGCGACGACGCCCCGGCGCCCACCGGCAAGGCCCAAGCCGCCCGCCCCCCGCAAGCGGTCGCGGTGATCGTGGCCTCGCCCAAGGCGATCCCGCTGGTCAACGAACTGCCGGGCCGCATCGCCCCGACCCGCATCGCCGAGGTCCGTCCCCGCGTGTCCGGGATCATCACCGAGCGGGTGTTCACCCAAGGCGGCGTGGTGGCGATGGGCGACGTGCTCTATCGTCTCGACCCGGCGCAATTCATGTTGCAGGTCGACCGCGCCGAGGCATCCGTCGCCAAGGCCGAGGCGGCGCTGACCGCCGCCAAGCAGGCCGCCGACCGGCAGGACGAGCTGCGCCAGCGCAACGTGGTCAGCGTGCAGGCCTATGACGCCTCGATCACCGATCTGGCGCAGGCGCAGGCGGGGGTGTCGCTGGCCAAGGCGGACCTTGCGTCGGCGGAGCTGGATCTGGCCCATGCCGAGGTCCGCGCCCCGATCCGGGGCCGTATCGGCCGCGCGCGCATCACCGAAGGCGCGTTGGTCAGCGTATCCAGCGCCGAAAGTCTGGCGACCATCCAGCAGCTTGATCCGATCTACGCCGACTTCACCCAATCGGCCAGCGATCTGATGGCGCTGCGCCGCGCCCATGACGCGGGCGCGCTGGCGCGGTCCGCGAGCGGCGACGCGGCGGTGCGGTTGGTGCTGGATGACGGCACGCTGTTCGACGGGATCGGGCGGCTGCTGTTCTCCGAGGCGACGGTCGACAGCTCCACCGGGCAGGTGACCTTGCGCGGCGAATTTCCCAACCCCGACGGCCATTTGCTGCCGGGCATGTATGTCCGCGTGCGGATCGAGCAGGGCGTGCAGCAGGGCGCCCTTTCGGTGCCCGAACAGGCGGTGCAGCGCGATATGGGCGGGCAGGCGCAACTGTATATCGTCGATCCTGAGGGGCGCGCCCAATTGCGCCCGGTCACCGCGGGTCGGATCGTGAACGGCAGATGGGTGATCACCGAGGGCCTGCGCCCCGGCGATCAGGTGATCGTCGAGGGGTTCCAGAAAATCCGCCCCGGCGCCCCGGTCAAGCCTGAACCGTGGGAGGGGGCCGAAAAAGCCGCCGCCCCCGGCTCGGCCTCCTGAAGGGAGCGCGCCGATGTCCCGCTTTTTCATCGACCGGCCGATTTTCGCCTGGGTGCTGTCGATCTTCATCGTGATCGCGGGGCTGCTGGCGCTGCCGCAGCTGCCGGTCGCGCAATACCCCGCCGTGGCGCCGCCGCAGGTGGCGATCAGCACCGCCTATCCCGGCGCCTCGCCTGAGGATCTCTACCAAAGCGTCACCCGCCCGATCGAGGAGGAACTGAACGGCGTCGCGGGGCTTTTGTATTTTGAATCGACCTCCGACGCGTCGGGCGGCGTGTCGATCAACGCGACGTTCCAGCCCGGCACCTCGATCGACCAGGCGCAGGTCGACGTCCAGAACCGCATCCGCCGCGTGGAATCGCGCCTGCCTGAGGCGGTGACCCGCCAAGGCATCAACGTGGCCGAGGCGTCGTCGGGGTTTTTGCTGGTGGTGTCGCTGCTGTCGCGCGACGGCTCGGTGGCGCCGGTGGGGCTTGGCGATTATCTGTCGCGCAACGTGATCGGCGAATTGCGCCGCCTCGACGGGGTCGGTGGCGCGCGGCTGTTCGCGGCCCAGCGGGCGCTCAGGATCTGGCTGGAGCCAGACCGCATGGTCGGCCTCGACCTGACCGCCGCCGATGTGATCGCCGCGGTGCGCGCCCAGAACGCCCAAGTCGCGGCGGGCAAGATTGGGGCGGAGCCGACCCCCGGCGGCCAGTCCATCACCGCCACCATCCTCGTGCGCGGCCAGCTATCCACGGTGGCGGAGTTCGAGGGCATCGTGCTGCGCGCCAACTCCGACGGGTCGACGGTGCTGCTGCGCGATGTCGCGCGGGTGGAGATCGGGGCCGAAAGCTATGGCTCCTCGTCGCGGCTGAACGGATCGCCGTCCGCCGCCGTCGGGGTGCAGCTGTCGGCGACGGGCAACGCGATCAACGCCTCGGCGGCGGTGCGCGACAAGATGGAGGAGCTGTCCAAGTTCTTCCCCCCCGGCATCGACTATGAGATCCCCTATGACACCTCGCCCTTCGTGGTGCTGTCGATCAAAAAGGTGCTGTGGACCTTGGTTGAGGCGATGGGCCTTGTGTTCCTTGTCATGCTGCTGTTCCTGCAAAGCTTTCGCTATACGGTGATCCCGACGCTGGTGGTGCCGATCGCGCTTTTGGGCACCTGCGCGGTGATGCTGGCGACCGGGTTTTCGATCAACGTGCTGACCATGTTCGCGATGGTGCTGGCGATCGGCATTCTGGTCGACGACGCCATCGTGGTGGTCGAGAACGTCGAGCGGATCATGTCCGAAGAAGGGTTGCCGCCGCGTGAGGCGACCAAAAAGGCCATGGGCCAGATATCGGGCGCGATCATCGGCATCACGCTGGTGCTGACGGCGGTGTTCGTGCCGATGGCGTTCTTCCCGGGCGCGGTCGGGGTGATCTATCGCCAATTCGCGCTGACCATGGTGGCGTCGATTCTGCTTTCGGGCTTTCTGGCGCTGACGCTGACGCCGGCGCTGTGCGCGACGTTCCTGAAACCGGTGAAGGCGGGGCACAACCAGACCCGCCGCGGGCCGCTGGGCTGGTTCAACCGGCGGTTCGATGCGCTGACCCGCGGCTATGGCAAGATGGCGGCGATGACCGCGCGGCGCGCCGGGCTGATGATGGTGCTCTATCTCGCGCTGCTCGGCGGGCTGGGCTGGAGCTGGTCGCAGCTGCCGTCGGCGTTTCTGCCGAACGAAGATCAGGGGTTCCTGATCGTCGACATGCAGGCCCCGCCCGAGGCGAGCGCCGAGCGCACCCTCGAGGTGATCAAGAAGGTCGAAGGCGTGCTGGCGAGCGAGCCTGCGGTTGACCGCGTCATCTCAATCCTCGGCTTCAGCTTTTCGGGGGTGGGGCAGAATGCGGGTCTGGCGTTCGTGACGCTGAAAGATTGGTCCGAGCGCGGGCCGGAGGATTCCGCCCAAGCCATCGCCGAGCGCGCCACCGGGCGGATGTGGGGGATCAAGGACGGCATGGCGTTCGCGCTGTCGCCGCCCGCGATCCGGGGGCTCGGCTCGACCTCAGGGTTCGATTTCCGGCTGCAGGACCGCAACGGGGCAGGGCAGGGCGCGCTGGAATCGGCCAAACAGCAGCTTCTGGCCGCAGCCGCCGAAAGCAAGGTCGTGACCGGCCTGCGCGTCACCGGCCTGCCTGCCGCGCCGCAGGTGCGGCTGGTGATCGACCGCGAAAAGGCCAATGCGTTCGGGGTCCGGTTCTCGGACATCAGCGCGGTGATCTCGGCCAATCTCGGGTCGGCCTATGTCAACGACTTCCCCAATGCCGGTCGGATGCAGCGGGTCACGCTGATGGCCGACGGGCGGGCGCGGATGGGGGCGGCGGATGTGCTCGACCTGAACGTGCGCAACGTCAACGGCGGCATGGTGCCGATGTCCGCCTTCGCCGAGGCGAAATGGATCCGCGGGCCGCTGCAGATCGTCGGCTATAACGGCTATCCGTCGGTGCGGATATCGGGCAGCGCGGCGCCGGGATTTTCGTCGGGAGAGGCGATCACCGAGATGGAGCGGTTGATGGAGACGATGCCCCCCGGCTTCGGCTTCGAATGGACCGGGCAATCCTTGCAGGAAATCGCATCCGGGGATCAGGCGCCGTTCCTGATCGGGCTGAGCATCCTGTTCGTGTTCCTGCTGCTGGCGGCGCTTTATGAAAGCTGGGCGATCCCGATCTCGGTGATGCTGGTGGTGCCCTTGGGCGCGATCGGCGCCGTGCTGGGGGTGATCGAGCAAGGCATGGCCAACGACGTCTACTTCAAGGTCGGGTTGATCACGATCATCGGCCTGTCGGCCAAGAACGCGATCCTGATCGTCGAATTCGCCAAGGATCTGGTGGCCGAGGGACATTCGTTGATGGAGGCTACCTTGATGGCCGCCAAGATCCGGTTCCGCCCGATCATCATGACCTCGCTGGCGTTCACCTTGGGCGTCACGCCGTTGGCGGTGGCGACCGGGGCCAGCAGCGCCAGCCAGAACGCGATCGGGGTGGCGGTGCTTGGGGGGATGATCTCCGCCACGCTGCTGGCGGTGATATTCGTGCCGGCGTTCTTTGTGTTCGTGATGCGGTGGGTGGCGAGCGCCCCAACCCTTGCCCCAACCCCCGCCCCGGCCGCAGCCCCGGCCCGCCCCCCCGCGCCCGATGACGGGCCGGAGGCGCGGCCCAAGCCGTCGCCGCCGCCGAACCTGTTCACCGCCGGGTCTTAGCGCCAAAGTAACCGCGGCGGCCGCCTTGGGGCGCGGCCGCCGCGCGCACCACTTCACCTTTTTCGGGTTGGCCGAAACCCCAGGGGTGCGGCCATGTCGCCGGGGCGCCCCAAGACGTCGGCGCGCGGGAAAACGCCGTCGTCGTCCGGTCGGGCGGCGCCCTCTATGCCGGAGCAGGTCGAATACGTCGCGTGTTCTGTGCGAAAGATCAGGTTATAATTTCGTCCTTGGGCGTCATTCGCCCGGCTGACGTTGCACCGCATCGTGGCGCGCGGAGTGCGGTCGGCCCTTGATCTTGGATGAGCGGCGCCCCTTGCCACCGGATCGCCGACCCGCTCGGCCAAATGTATTCATAGCGGCGACACCGCCGTCGACCGTCGGAGAGCCTGTGATGGCGCGTGATTTCGAAACCGATGCGGCGCAATCCGCCGATACGCCTGCCGATGCGCCCTCCGGCGACGCTCCGGCGCGGCGTCGGCGCAGCCCGCTGCGGTTCGCGCCGATGCTGATCGGCCTCGGGCTGGTGGCGTTCGCGGCTGACAAGGGCCACGCCTATTGGACCGACGGGCGGTTCATGCTGTCGACCGACGATGCCTATATCTCGGTTGATTTCGCGCAGCTCGCCCCGCGGGTGTCGGGCTATGTCGCCCATGTCGACGCGGTTGCGGACGGCGAGGTCAAGGCGGGCGATCCGCTGGCAACCTTAGACGATGGCGATTATCGCGCCGCGCTGTGGCTGGCGGATGCCGACGTGAACGCCCAGCACGCCGCGCGCCTGCGCCTTGATCGCCAGATCGAGGCCGCGGGCGCCGCCGTCGCCCAGGCCGAGGCGCGCGTGTCCGCCGCCCAAGCGGCGCGGATGCAGGCGGAATCGGACTTCGCCCGTTATGACAAGCTGGCCGCGTCGGAAATCGCCAGCGGGCAAAAGCTGGATGCGGCGCGCGCCGCCCAATTGGTCGCCGAGGCCCATGTGACCGAGGCCGAGGCTGGTGTCGCCGCCGCCCGCGCCCATGTCGCGGTGGTGGAGGCCGGGCGCGCCGAATTGGGCGCCGCGCTAGAGCGCGCGCACGCCGTGCGGATGCGCGCGACCCGCGATCTGGCCGCGACGGTGATCCGCGCGCCGTTCGACGGCGTGGTCGGCAACCTGTCGGTGTCGCAGGGCGATTTCGTCACGCCCGGCAAGCGCCTGATGGCGGTGGTGCCGCTGACGGCGGTGCATGTCGAGGCTAATTTCAAGGAAACTCAGCTGGCGGACATGACCCCCGGCACCCCGGTGCGCCTGACCGTCGATGCGTTTCCAGACCGCGAAGTGATCGGGCGGGTGGAGACGATCGCCCCCGCGTCGGGATCTGTGTTCAGCCTGCTGCCGCCCGAAAACGCCACCGGCAATTTCACCAAGGTGGTGCAGCGCGTGCCGGTGCGGATATCGGTCCCGGCTGAGATCGCGGCGCAGGGCTGGCTGCGCCCCGGCATGTCGGTGGTCGCCACCTTGGACGTGCGTGAGGCCGCGCGGCTGCGCGACCAAGCCGCCCGCTAGAAGCCGACCCTTATGGCCGCCCCCGCCGATTCGGCAGAGCCTCCGCCGCCCAACGCCCGCCGCCTGATCGCGTTCTTCGCGCTGGTGTTCGGGATGTTCATGGCGATCCTCGACATTCAGATCGTGTCGTCCTCGTTGTCGGAGATCCAAGCCGGGCTGTCGGCCAGCGCTGATGAGATATCGTGGGTGCAGACCTCCTATCTGATCGCCGAGGTGGTGATGATCCCGTTGTCGGGGTTTCTGGCGCGGGCGCTGTCGACGCGGGTGCTGTTCACCATTTCCGCGGCGGGGTTCACGCTGGCGAGCGCGCTGTGCGCCACCGCCACCACCATCGATCAGATGATCGTCTATCGCGCCATTCAGGGCTTCATCGGCGGCGGGATGATCCCGACCGCCTTCGCCGCAAGCTGGACGGTGTTTCCCAAGCGCAGCCAAGGGCCGGTGATGGCGCTGGTGGGGCTGACGGTGACGCTGGCGCCCACCATCGGGCCGACCATCGGCGGCTATCTGACTGCGCTTTTCTCGTGGCACTGGCTGTTTTTGATCAACATCGTGCCGGGGATCATCGCGTCGCTGATCGCCTGGACCATGGTGGACTTTGACGAGCCGGACCATTCGCTGCTGCGCCGCTTCGACTATGTCGGGCTGGCGGCGATGGCGGTGTTCCTCGGCAGTATGGAATATGTGCTGGAGGAAGGCCAGAAAGAGGACTGGTTCGACAGCGCCCTGATCGTCCGGTTCGCGGCCTTCGCGGCGATAGGCGGCGCGGTGTTCTTCTGGCGCGCGCTGCGCCGCGACACGCCGATCGTCGATCTGGGCGCGTTTCGCAACCGCAACTTCGCGGTTGGATCGGCGCTCAGCTTCATCCTCGGGGTCGGGCTTTACGGGCTGACCTACCTCTATCCGCTGTTTCTGGCGCGGGTGCGGGGCTATACCGCGCTGCAGATCGGCGAGACGGTGTTCGTCACCGGCGTGTTCATGTTCGCCGCCGCTCCGATCGTCGCCACGATGGCGCGCAAGGTCGATCCGCGCAAGATCATCGCGCTCGGCCTCGCGGGGTTCGCGGTCTCCAGCTTCGAGCTGACGCCGATCACCTCGCAATGGGCGTTTTGGGAGATGTTCACCCCCCAGGCCCTGCGCGGCGTGTCGCTGATGCTGTGCATGATCCCGATCAACATGCTCGCGCTTGGCACCCTGCCGATGGCGGAGGTGAAGAATGCCTCGGGCCTGTTCAACCTGATGCGCAACCTCGGCGGCGCGTTCGGGCTGGCGGTGATCAACTCAGTGCTGACGTCGCGCGCGGGGCTGCATTATGCGCGCCTGTCCGAGGACCTGTCGTGGGGCTCCGGCCTCGCCGAGACGCGGCTGGCGAGCATGACCGCGGCGTTGACGCCGACCCTTGGCGACGACGCGCCCGCCGCGGCGTTGGTCAAGTTGTCGAGGATGGCCCATGCGCAGGCGCTGGTGATGTCGTTCGCGGACGTGTTTTTGTTGCTGGCGATCATGTTCGCCGTGGTGCTGGCCATGGTGCCGCTGATGCGCCGCCCCGCCGGGCCGGGGGCCGCGGACGGGGGGCACTGAACGGGGGGCGCTCTGAACGGGGGGGCACTCTGAACGGGGGGGCGCTGACCGGGGGGCGCTGAGGGCGCGCTATAGCGGCCAGACCACCAGCAGCGTCGGCAGGGCGACCGCGACCACCAATGCCTCCAGCGGCAATCCCATCCGCCAATAATCGCCAAAGCCAAAGCCGCCGGGCCCGAGGATCAGCGTGTTGTTCTGGTGCCCGATCGGGGTCAGGAACGCGCAGGACGCCCCCACCGCCACCGCCATCAGAAAGCTGTCGGCGCTGACGCCGAGCGCGCCCGCCGTCCCCAGCGCGATCGGGCACATCACCGCGGCGGTGGCGGCGTTGTTCATCACATCCGACAGGAACATCGTCACGATCAGCACGACCGCGAGCGCGATCACCGCGTTGCCTTGGGCGATCCATTCCATCAATCCGCGGGCGATCAGGTCGGCGGCGCCGGTGCTCTCCATCGCGCCCGCGACCGGGATCAGGCCTGCCAGCAGCACGATCACCGGCCAGTCGATGGCATTGTAGACGTCGCGCGGCGGCACGGTGCGCGTGACCATTGACGCCAGCACGCCGCCCGCGAACGCCACCGGCGCGGGCGCGATGCCGAGCGCCGCCAGCGCGATCGCCCCGGCCATGATCACCGCCGACATGATCGCCTTGGCATGGTCTGGGGACCGCAGATCGCGCTCCGCCAGCGGGACGCAATTGGTGTCGGCGGCGAAATCGGTCAGCGCCTCATCCGTCCCTTGCATCAGCAGCAGATCGCCCGACGCGATCTTGAGCGCGCGCAGCCGCGCCCGCGTCCCCGCCCCCTGCCGCGACGCCGCCAGCAGGTTCAGCCCATAGCGCGACCGCAGATGGATATCGCTGGCCGACCGGCCGACCAGCGGGGACCCCGGCCGCACCACCAATTCGCGCAGCATGGCCGGGGTGTCGGCGGTGGCCTCGTCGTCCTCGGTCGCCACGCTTTCCTCAAGGGTCAGGCCGAGGCCGGTCAGCGCATCGGGCAGCTCGCCGATGTCGGCCTCGAGCGACAGGATATCGTCGGCGCGCACGCGGCGCCCGCCATGGGGGGCGATCAGGCGGACCTGATTGCGCGCCAGCCCGGTGATCTGGGCGCCCGCGTCGGCCAGCGCGGTCTCCAGCTC
>JBLIKI010000002.1:0-50212 GCA_047636235.1 Paracoccaceae bacterium
CGGCTGACGGCTGACGCAGAATTCGGCGGCCATCTCCGGCTCTGAAATCCGCGTGCCGGGGGGCAGGTCGCCGCGCACGATCCGCTCTCGCACGATCCGCTGCAGCTGCGGGCCGACGGCAAGACCGGGCGTCAGCGTCCGGTTGGTGGGTGCCGCGCGGCTCATGTCCCGTCCTCCCGCGCCGTTCATCCCGTGCTTTACCATACTTGTTAACAAGCGTTCCACGCCGCTAGATTTCGCGATGGAATGACCCGAGGCGGCGCCCCCGCCTCCACCGATTGCGGAAGATCACGATGCGGCAAACCCGGCGTTGGTTCGGGCCGAAAGAACTGTTCTCGATCAACGACATGCTTCAGGCGGGGGTGGAGCGGGTCATATCGGCCCTCCACCACCTCCCCACCGGCGCGGTCTGGACCGCTCAAGAGATCGCCGCGCGTCAGCGCGTGATTGGGCGGATGAAGCACGACGCGCCCTCGCGGCTGGGGTCGGAAGTGGTTGAGAGCCTGCCGATGCCCGAAGCCATCAAGAAGCAGCGCGGCGTGGAGGGAAAGCTTGCGCAATCTGGCCGCAGCGGGGATCGAGGTGGTGGGCGATACCTTCACGCAGGCGCTGGACCGGACCCGCACCGATCTGGCGCACCGCCGCCCCACCGGCGCCACCTGCATGCTGTTCGGTTTCACCGATTTCGCGGCCTTTGACATCCATGTGCTGAAGCGCCCCGGCGCGCGCGATGATTTCCCCAAAGCCATCGTCGTCGCCGCCGCCGAGCGGTTCGCGCAGATGGATGACGCAGCCTGCGAGGCGCTTGCGAGCTCCATCGCCTTCGGCCCGCCCGGCGCAGCCGAGACGCTGAGACGATGAGCCTCGACGACGTGCGCGCGCACCTGGCGGAATACGGCAATGTCTCCGAGCAAACGCTCCGCGCCCATCTGATCGCGTTTCTGGCCGAAGTGACGCCGGAGGCGGAGCGCCTTGGCGTGCGCCTCTGCTGCCATCCTGACGATCCGCCGTTCCCGCGCTCAGCCTGCCGCCGGTGATGTCGACCGAGCGCACTGCAAAGCCGTCATGGACGGCGTCGACAGCCCCGCCAACGGGATCACGCTCTGCTCCGGGTCCTTGGGCGCGCGGCCCGACAACGACCTTCCGGGTATGATGGACCGGCTCGGGATCAGGTGCATTTCCTGCACCTGCGCAACGCGACCCGTGAGACCGCCTACATCCGCGGATCGCTTCGTGAAGCGGAGCGCTTGGGCGGCGACACCGATATGGTGGCGCTGATCGCGGCGGCGCTGCGCCAAGAAGCCGCCCGCCTGCGCCGCGGGGCGGTCCGATGCGTCGATCCCGATGCGGCCCGATCATGGGTGGGATATCCTCGATGATCTGAGGCGGCGGGCGCAGCCGGGCTATCCGGCCATCGGGCGGCTGCGCGGGCTGGCGGAGTTCCGCTGCGTGATGACTGCGCTGGAACACCCCTTGGTGCGCGCATGAGGCTGCATGATCTGCACGGCGCGCCGCCGGACGGTGGCGCCGCCGGGCCATACGCCCGCGCATCACGGGGTCGGGATCGTGCATCTCAGGCTTGGCGCGTTCCACCGCGCGTATCAGGTGGCGATGACCGATGCGGCGGGGGGTGCGGCGGGGGGTGATTGACGGATCTTCGGGGTCAGCCTTCGCCGAGCGGCGCAGGCCGAGGCGCTGACCGAGCGGAATGGGCTTTACACGCTGATGACGCGCGGCGCGGACGGCGCCCATGCCCGCATCATCGGCGCCATCGCGGGGGCGGTCGGCGGGCCGGGGGCGGCGGCGTGGGCGCTGGCGCCGATGACCGATCTTGGGGTGAAGACCGTGTCGCTGACCATCACCGAAAAGGGCTACGGGCCGCACCGCACTCGCCATGGCTGCGACCCCGTGCACCCGGCGGTCGCTGGCGATCTGGCTCGCCCCGATGCGCCGACTGGAGCGCTCGGCCTGATCGTCGCGGCAAGCGGCAAGCGGCAAGCGGCAAGCGGCAAGCGGCAAGCGGCAAGCGGCAAGCGGCAAGCGGCAAGCGGCAAGCGGCAAGCGGCAAGCGGCAAGGACGGCGCCGTTCTCAGTGCTATGTTGCAACAACCTTCAAGGCGCCGGCGCGCTGGTGAAAGGCGCGCTGGTGAATTTCGCGAGGCGGCTGGACCCGGACCTTGGCGCGTGGGTCGTGGGTCGTGGCGAATGCCGCCTGCCCCGACAGCATGGTCGACCGCATCGCCCCCCCGGCGACGCGCGCACCTATTGTGACGCGGAATGCCTTACCGGCCACGCCGATCTGGCCGACATTGAAACTGAGTCCTTCGTGCAATTGGTGATCGAGGATGACTTTCCCCAAGGCAGCCCGGAGACGCAGGCAGGCGGCGCCGTCTTCGTGCCTGACGTCGCGCCCTATCAGACGATGAGGCTGCGGATGCTCAACGGCGCGCATTCGATGATGGCCTATGTTGGGGCGCTGTCGGGGCGTCGCCAGGTGCGCGACGTGATGGCGGACCCGGCCCTGACCGCGCTGGCGATGCGCCCTATGGAGGCCGCGGCGCCGACCCTGCCGCCGCTCCCGCGCGTCGATCCGGCCGAGTGCGCGGACGCGCGGGCGGCGCGCCTCGTCAACCCCGCCATCGCGCATGAAACCCGCCATATCGCCATGGACGGCGCCGAAAAGCTGCCGTAACGCATCCTGGTCCCGGCCATCGCGGCGCTGGCGGCGGGCCGACCGGTGCGCCCCTTCGCCTTCGCCGCCGCGGCGTGGATGCGGTGGACGATGGGGGCGGCGATAGGGATGGGCGATGGGGGGGCGATGACGGAACGCCTCATGCGCCGAACAACCCGCGCCAAGACGGTATCGCCGCGCGGCCGGCGAGGCGGACGGGCGCCGTCGATGGCGCGTCCGGGTTGATGGCGATGACCGACCTGTTCCCCCGCGCCTTCGCCGACGCTCGGGCATGGCGGGACAAGGTGACGGACGCGCTCGCCATGATGCCGACCCTTGGCAAGGCGGGCGCCGTCGCGGCCAAGCCGCAGCGGTAGCCTGTTCCGCACCGTGGAACCGCGGCCCTGTTGCCATCCGCGGCGGCCTGCCGCAGTGTCGGCGCGAACCTAGACCTGAGAGGGCGCCTTATGACCACACCGCTGTTGTTCACGCCGATCACGCTGCGCGACACCACCTTTCGCAACCGCGCCACCGTGGCCCCGATGTGCCAATATTCGGCGGTGGACGGGATCGCCAATGACTGGCACCTGGTGAACCTTGGAGCCTATGCCAAGGGCGGCTTCGGCGCGGTGATGACCGAGGCCGCCGCCGTGGTCGCCGAGGGGCGGATCACCCATGGCGACCTCGGGCTGTGGTCCGACGCCCACGCGGCGGCGCTGAAACCCACCATCGATTTCATCCACCACGCCGGGGCGGCGGCGGGGGTGCAATTGGCCCATGCCGGGCGCAAGGCGTCGATGCAGCGGCCATGGTATGGCAACGGCCCGCTCGGGCCCGACGACCATGCCCGCGGCGATCAGCCATGGCGGCCCCGCGGCGCCAGCGCCCTGCCCGTCGATGACGGCTGGCTGGTGCCCGATGAATTGTCCGCGGCGGAGATCGCTGGTCTGGCCGACGCCTTCGCCGACGCCGCCAAGCGCGCCGACGCGATCGGTTGCGATTTCGTAGAGATCCACGGCGCCCACGGCTATTTGATCCAGACGTTCCTGTCTCCGGCGTCGAACAAACGCACCGACGCCTATGGCGGCGATCTGGCGGGCCGGATGCGCATCGCGCTCGAGGTCACGGAAGCCGTGCGGGCGGTGTGGCCGGACGGGAAGCCGCTGTTCTTCCGCATCTCCTCGGTTGACGGGTTCGAGGGCGGGTGGGACATGGCCGACAGCGTGGCCTTGGCCGCCGCGCTGAAACCGCTGGGGGTGGATGTGATCGATTGCTCCTCGGGCGGGAACGCCGGGCGCACGGCTGCCAGCAGCGGGCGGCTGATCCAGCCCGGGTTCCAGCTTCCCTATGCCGCTGAGATCCGCGCCAAGACCGGGATCGCGACCCAAGCCGTGGGCATGTTCCTTGACGGCCCGCAGGCCGAAGCCGCGTTGCAGGCCGGAGAGGCGGACCTGATCGCCATCGGCCGCCAGGCGCTGTTCGACCCCTATTGGGCGCGCCATCAGGCCTATGCCATGGGGGTCGGCGGGTTCGATGAATGGCCGGAACAGTCCGGCTGGTGGCTGGAGCGGCGCGAGCCGAGCATTCAGGCGCTTACCGCGTAAGACTGAGGGGGAGAGACGAAAATGGCGTTCTATGAACTGCGTCGCTACGAGGTGCGGCCCGGCAAGATGGAGGCATGGATCGCGCTGATGGAGCGTGAGATCATGCCGTTCCAGATCGCGGCGGGCATGGTGATCACCGGCCTGTTCCGCGGCGAGACCGATGACGGAGTGTTCATCTGGATGCGCCGGTTCGAGGATGAGGCCGACCGCGTCCGCCTTTACGCCGACGTCTACGAAAGCGCGCATTGGCAGGAGGTGATCCTGCCGCAGGTGACCGAGTTGATCTTCCGCGAGACGATCTCGATCACTCGCCTGACGCCCACCACGGTGTCGCCGCAGCACTGAAGGCGCCGCCCCCTAGGGGGCGGCGTTTCGCCATCACTCCGAGGACGCCAGCAAGCTCGCGTTCCCGCCCGCCGCGGTGGTGTCGACGCAGACGTGCCGCTCCAGCACATAGCGCACCGGGTCGACCACTTGCGTCTCCAAGGACAAGATCGCGCCAGGCCGCGCCGCAAGCGCCAACCGCAGCGCGCGGGTCCAATCCGAGGCCCCCGCGGCGGCCACCGCCGCGATGCCCGCCAGCCCGGTCAGCGCGCCGGGCGCCACCACGCCATCCGCCGCCGCCACCGGGGCGCCCGCATCGATCAGCGACTTGGCCGCCGTAGCCACGCCCGGCGCCACGATCACCACGCCGCAGCCCGCGCCAAGCGCTTGGCACGCCTGCGCGATGGCGATCTCGGCGGTCGGGCCCAAGCACAGGACAACCCCCTTGGGGTGCACGCTCAGCCGATTGCTTTCCCCCGTCGGGCCGGGCAGCGTCTGGGGGCTGGTGTCGAAGGCCGCCGTTTCCGACAGCGCCCGGCGCACCACGCCGCGCACCCCCGACAGCGCTTTGCGCAGCACCCCGACCCGGTCGGAGCGCGCGGCCCAGTTGCGCGCATCCAGCCCCGCGACCATCGCGGCCAGCGCGTCGGGGGCGATGGTGTCCCCTTCGGGCGCGGCGTGCGGCGCGGCCTTGGCGCGGCGGCGGAACCGGTCGACATAATGCGGGCCGCCCGCCTTGGGGCCGGTGCCCGAAAGCCCCTCGCCGCCAAAGGGTTGCGACCCGACGATCGCGCCAATCTGGTTGCGGTTCACATAGGTGTTGCCGGCATGGATCCGATCGACGATCTGCTGCACGCGGTCGTCAATGCGAGTGTGCAGGCCGAAAGTCAGCCCATAGCCGCGGGCGTTGATCGCATCGACCACCTTGTCGATGTCGCGCGCCTTGAAGCTGGCGACATGCAGGATCGGGCCGAAGATCTCCCGCTCAAGCTCTCCGATCCCGCTGACCGCGATCACGGCGGGGGCGACATAGGTGCCGACGGTGGGGCCCTCCATGCGTTTGAGCACCTTGCCCGCGGCCTGCTGCGCGTCGACATAGGCGGTGATGTCCACCTGCGCCTCAGCGTCGATCACCGGCGAGACGTCGGTGTCCGCGTTCCACGGATCGCCGATCACCAGCGCGTCCATCGCGCCATAGAGCATTTCCAGAAGCCGCTCGCGCGCTTCTTCCTGGACATAAAGCATCCGAAGCGCCGAGCATCGCTGCCCCGCCGATTGGAACGACGACAGCAGGATGTCGCGCACCGCCTGTTCGGTCAGCGCGGTGCTGTCAACGATCATCGCGTTCAGCCCGCCGGTTTCTGCGATCAGCACCGCGTCCGGGCCGGCATTGGCCGCGAGCGCCTTGTGGATGATCTGCGCGACCTCGGTGGACCCGGTGAAGCACACGCCTGCGATCCGCGGGTCCGAGGTCAGCGGCCCGCCCACGGTCGGCCCGTCGCCGGGCAGCAGTTGCACGGCGGCGACCGGGATGCCCGCATCATGCAGCAGCGCGGTGGCGCGGGCGGCGATCAGGGGCGTCTGCTCAGCCGGTTTGGCGATCACGGCGTTGCCCGCCGCCAGCGCCGCGGCGATCTGGCCCGAGAAAATCGCCAGCGGGAAATTCCAAGGGCTGATGCACACGAAGATGCCGAGCGGGTCGGCGGGGTCTTCAATCTCCAGCCGCTCGGCCTCATTGGCGTAAAAGCGCAGGAAATCGACCGCCTCGCGAACCTCGGCGATGCCGTCGGACAGGGTTTTGCCTGCCTCAAAGGCTGCGATCACGGTCAGCTCCGCGACGTTGTCCTCATAAAGATCAGCGGCACGGCGCAGGGCGGCGGCACGATCCGCGGCGGGCACGGCGGACCATGCGTCAAATCCCGGCCCGGCGGCGTCCAACGCTGCGGCGACATCCGCCGCCCCGGCCTCGGTCACCTTGCCGACGATCCGCGCCGGATCGGCGGGGGACAGCGCGTCGCGCGCCGCGCCACCCGTCGCCGCCGCACCCGCCACCATCGGCCCCGCGGCCCAGGTCCAGTCCTTGAACCGGTCGCGCGCGGCGGTCAGCGGCAGGATCGACGCAGGTTCATTGACCCGGTACCCCCGCGAATTGCGCCGATCGGGCGCGAACAATTCCCCCGGCAGCCGGATCGATGGGTTGGCCGCCGCCCCCCACAGCCCGGCCAATTCATCGACCGGATCTCGGGAGATCTCAGACGACCGAATGTCCGTGTCCACCACTTGGTTGACGAACGAGCTGTTGGCGCCGTTTTCAAGCAATCGCCGCACCAGATAGGCCAGCAGGTCACGATGCGCCCCGACCGGCGCATAGATCCGGCAGCGCGTGCCGTCGCCTGCCTTGATGATGCCGTGCAGCGATTCGCCCATGCCGTGCAGGCGCTGGAATTCAAAGCCGTCGCGGTCGTTCCCGGCCAGCTTCAGCACCGCCGCGCAAGTGTGCGCGTTGTGGGTGGCGAATTGCGGATAGATCCGGTCGCGGCGGTCCATCAGCATCTGCGCGCAGGCCATATAGCTGACATCGGTGTTGATCTTGCGGGTGAACACCGGGAACCGCTCAACGCCCAATTCCTGCGCCAGCTTCACTTCGGTGTCCCAATAAGCGCCCTTTACCAGCCGCACCATGATCTTGCGGTCAAGGCGGGCGGCGAGGTCGTAAAGCGCCTCGATCACCGGGGCGGCGCGGCGCCCGTAAGCCTGCACCACCACGCCGAACCCGTCCCAGCCCGCCAGTTCGGGGTCCGACAGCAGCGCCTCGATCACGTCGAGCGAGACGTCGAGGCGGTCCTGCTCCTCCGCGTCGATGTTGAACCCGATCCGCGCCTTGGCCGCCTGCCGCGCCAGATCGCGGGCGCGCGGGACCAGCTCGCTCATCACGGTGTGGCGGTGGGTCCATTCATAACGCGGGTGCAGCGCCGACAGCTTGACGGAGATGCCGGGGCTTGAGCGCACATCGCCCTTGGACTGCTTGGCGATCGCCGCGATCGCGGTTGCATAGGCGAGGGTGTAGCGCACCGCATCTGCGTCGGTGCGCGCCGCCTCGCCCAGCATGTCATAGGAATAGGTGTAGCCCTTGGCCTCAAGCTCTCGCGCGTTTTTGATGCCTTCGTCGATGGTCTGGCCCAGCACGAATTGCCGCCCCAGCAGCTTCATCGATTGGGCGACGGCGCGGCGGACCACCGGCTCTCCCATCCGCCGGATCAGCCCGCGCAGGGCGGCGGCGGGCTTTTGCGGGTCGTCATCCAGCACCTTGCCGGTCAGCATCAGCGCCCAGGTCGAGGTGTTGACCAGCGGCGACGACGACTTGCCCAAATGCGCTCCCCAGTTCGACGGCTCGATCTTGTCATGGATCAGCTCATCGATGGTTTCCGCGTCCGGCACGCGCAGCAGCGCTTCGGCCAGGCACATCAGCCCGACGCCTTCGTCGGTCGACAGCCCGTATTCGGCCAGAAAGCTTTCCATCATCGACGGGGCGGTCTGGGCGCGCACCCGGTCCACCACCGACGCCCCAGCGGCGGCGATTTCCGCGCGGTCGACGTCGGTCAGCCGGATACGCGCCAGCAGATCGTTCAGCACGTCGGATTCTTCGGCGGCATAGCCCGCGCGCACGGCGGCGCGCGCGGCGCTTTGGGGGACGGTGCTGGTCATCGGGGCCTCATTTCACTAGGACGGGCATAGGAACGCCTCCCGCGACGCTAGCCCCGAACGCCCCAAACCGCAAACGAAGCGGTCGACGGTCAGCCGCCGAAGCTACTGCGCGCGCCGCCGAACGAGCTGGACCGCGCCGCGCCGAAGCCTCCCCTGGACGCGACCGCCGCCCGCGACATCGGCTTGGCGATGCCGGTGGCGGCGGGGGTGCGAAATGCGCTGGCGGGCGCGCTCGCGGTCGCTCCGGGGCGCATCGCGCCAAGCTTGGTTCCCCCGTCCGAGGTGGCCATGCCCCCCGTCGCGGTGCGGTAAAGCGGCCGCGCCGCCGCCCCGGTTCCGCGACTGAGCGCGTTGCCGATCATGTAGCCCATCATCATCGGCATGAACACGCCGCCCGAATTCACCGTCTGGTCCGGGGCGCCGCCCGCGACCTCGGGCTTGGCGCACATGCCCGCGCCATGCTCCTGCTCGCACAGCGCCAATTCGTCATAGCGCGGCGCCGCCACGGCATGTTCCTGGCGCGCAACGGCGAAGGCGGCGTCGCATTGCTCAATGCTCAGCTTGTCAGTCATCCGCGCGGCGCTTTCGCACTGGGCCGCGGTCTCGAAAAAGCTCAGGTCCTGCTGTTCCTCGCAGGCGGCGAGCGCGAAGGCCGCCCCCCCGATCAGGGACAGCCGGACGGAGCGGGAGCGGAGCGTGCGTTTCATGAAAGGTTCCTTGCGCAACGGATGGTTTCATATGGGGACGACTTGGGGCGGAGGGAACCGCCCCGTCAGCCGTCGATGAGATGAGGTTTGAATCGGCTCAGATCGCCGGTGATGCGGGCGTCGTCTTCGCGGATGCCAAGGCCCGCGCAGGCGTCTCCGACCATCCACACGCCCATCACCGGGCGGTTTCCGTCGAAATCAGGCAGCGGGCGATAGCCCTGCACCACCACCGCATGGGCGTCATAGGACGCATCGGCGGAGGCGTCGGTGATCTCGCCCCCTTCATGGATGCGCACGCCCGCCCCCTCACGCCCGAAGATCGGCTTGCGGACATGGGCGAGTTCCAATGCCTCGCGCGACCGCTCCACCACCGCGTCGCCGGAGGTCATCTCATCAAAAAAGAACGCGGGCGCGAGGTTGGGGTGCCCTTCATTCATCCGCCACAGCACCGGCAGAATGCCTTTGTTGGACAACAGCGCCTTCCACGCAGGCTCGATCATCCGGCAATGGGCGCCGGCTATGTGCGCGGCGAAGTCGTCGCGCATCAGATCCTCCCACGGATAAAGCTTGAAGAGCGTGCCGATGACATGTCCCTCCTCATCCGCGAACTGGCCCGTATCGCTGACCCCGATCGCGTCGAGCGGCGCGTAATGCGCTATCATCCCGGCCTCTTTCGCGATCCACGCCATGTATTCGATGGTGGCGAAGTCCTCATCATGCCCGCGAAAGCTGGTGAAGTGCAGGTCGGTCCCGCGCGGCAGGATGTCGGCGATCCGGGCCACCATCGCTTCGTGGATGTTGTTGAACTGGTCGGCATCGGCGGGGAGCGCGCCCGCCTCTTGCATGTCCTCGAACCACTGCCATTGGAACGATGCGGCTTCATAGAGCGAGGTCGGCGTGTCGGCGTTGTATTCGAGCAATTGCGCGGGCGAGGTCCCGTCATATGAGAAATCGAACCGACCATAAAGCGCGGGTTCGCGCATGCGCCAGCTATCCGCCACCAGATCGCGCATCGCCTCGGGGATGGCCAGCCGCTCCATCAATTCTTCGGAACCGACGATCTTGTCGACGGCCTCGAGGCACAAGGCATGAAGCGCCTCGGCCGGGGATTCGATATCGCGCTCGATCTGCTCAAGGGTCAGCGCATAGGCGCTGCTTTCGTCCCAATAGGCCTGCCCATGCATGGTATGAAAGCGAAAGCCGAGCTCTTCGGCCTTTTCGCGCCAATCTGGGCGCGGATCAAACGCGATGCGGCGCATCGAAACCCTTTCTATCCGCCGCGTCGAAGGCAAGCGGTCTCCATAATGTCTATAGCATCCCGGCGGCGGGGGCGAGCCGCCGCGAGGTCACGATCACGCCAGCGCGTCGCCCCAGATCTGGGACGCGCCATCGAAGGCGAGCCAGGAGATGTCCTCGGCGCGGTGCGACGTCTCGGGGTTGAACGACAGGTCCTCTTCGACCCAGGCATCGAACCCCGTCTCGGTCAGCGCGCCAAGCCGCGCCGCAGCCGTGTCCGGGCCCGCGAAGCTGGCGATCCCCGCCACAACGCCCGCATCGGCCAGATCCGCATCAAACCCCTGCGAGACCGCCCCGTCGCGCGCCCGAAGCGTCCCCGCCTCGAACGCGAAACCGTCCGCGCCCATCGCCAAGCCCGCATCCACCGCGATCCAGCCCACTGTTTCCGACCCGTGCGCGCCCCAGTGGGACGCCTCGTCTTCCTCCAGCGCCACCGCAAAGCCGGTCCCGTCGACCCCGTCCATCCGCGTCTTGACGAACGCCGCGTCGTTCGCCGTCTGCGTCTGGCTCAGCACCGCGCGATCCGCGTCAAAGCCGGCCTCGAAGTCGATCGACGCGAAGCCCTGCTTGGTGCTCAACCCAAGGTCGGTCAGCCCCGCTTGGATCATCGTGCCGTCGGCCAGAACCCAGGTTCCAGCCTCCACCACGATCCAGCTCACGTCCTCCGCCCCGTGGACCCCGTCCTGATCGCCGGTTTCCTGCACCGCCACGTCAAAGCCCGTCGCGGTCACGTTGCTGACCCGCGCGATCGCCGCCCCCACATCATAGGCGCTGGTCAGCGTCGCGATCACCACCGGGTTCACGAACGTCGCCCCGAAGCTGACCGTCACCGCATCACTGCCGACCGACGCCTTGCCGGTCTGCGCCACCAGGCTGGGCGCCGCGACCTCTGGCTCCGCGACCGACAGCGCCGACATCGACAGCGCCAACGGCGCGTTCAGAGCCACCGGCGCCGGGACCGATCCGTCATAGATGATCCCGGCGTTCGAAAACGCCAGCCAATCCACGATCTCATAACCGTGGTTCGTCTCAAGATCGAAGCTTTGATCCTCCAAAGCCATGGCGGTGAAGCCGGACGTCCCCACCGACCCGACCCGCGGGCTGGACGTATCGGTGCCGTTATAGGACGCCAGCGAGGCCACCACCAACGGCGCCTCGTCGAAGGCTGCGCTGAACGACACGTTCGTCAATTTTCCGTTGACGTTCTGCGCCGACGACCCCGCCTGCCAGTCCATCGTCGACCATGAGCCCGACCCGTGCTCGATCGCCAGCCAGCCGACGGTTTCGGTGGCGTGGTTGAGGTTGTCGGCCTGCTCCTCCTGCATCGTCAGATCAAAGCCCGAGGTCGTCGGGTTGCGCTGGCGCGAGATGATGAAATCAGACCCGTTATAGGTCTGCACCTGAGAGAAGATCGACGGCGTCGTGGTCATGCCAGACGAGAATCCGATAGATTCGAAGCCCTTTACATAAAGCTTGCTGGTGAACAGCTCGCTCACGCGGATCACCGTGCCATCCTCGAGCGTATGCTTGCCCGCTTCTAGGACCAGTAGCGTCACGGTCTCGTTGACATGGCCAGAGATGTTCGTCTCCGGCAGCCCTGTCACAGGGTTTATCTTAAGTCGGGTCTCCTGCAACTTGATTTCTCCGCCCGTGGCGTCGATGTTGCGGAACCGAGTGGCGGCGCTTTCGACCTCGTTCAGCGACGGCGCCAGCGCGAACACCACCGCGTTATTGTAGGTGTTGGCGAAGTTGATCGTCTGCCAGTCGGTGCCGACCGTGATCTGCACCACCTCGCCGATCGCATTGCCCAGCGGAACCGGCGCCGACGCCGAGATCGCAACGCCCCCCGCCACCGCATCGAATTCGATGGTCAGCGGCGGGCTGTTCGGCGCCAGCGACAGCCAGGTCGTCGCCTCGGCCACCCCGTCCAGATCGGAATCATAGGTCAGGAACGTGCCGTCATAGCCAAACTGCGCTGCCGAGGTCGCACCGGCGAACAAAAGCGCATCATCCGCGCTCAGGTTGGCCAACGCCGCGCCGTCGAAGTCCGCCGCGGCGCCCGACAGATCCGCCGCCCCGGCCCCCAGGTCGCCGACCACCGGAGCGCCGGTCGCCAGCAGCCCGACAAGGCCCGGCAGCGCTTGGCGCACCGCTTCGACCGCGCCCAGATCAGCCGCATCGACCCCGAACGGATCGATGAACGCCACCGCGCGCGGGGCGCCAAGCGCGTCCGTGTCGATCAGGTCGAGGCCCGCGTCGATCGCGGGGTTGGAGAAGGTCGCCGCCAAAGCCACAGTCTTGCCGATGCCGCCCATGTCCGTCGCAAGACCGCCAAGGCCCGCGGCGTCCAACGTCTCAAACACCTTGTCGAGGCCGACGCCCATGTCGGCCAGCACCGGCACGACGCTTGCCGCTGCATCATGGCCCGCGCGCCCGTCGGTCAGCGCCGCGGTGCCGAACAGCGTGTTCTGCACTCCCCAGTCGCCGCCCATCAGCGCGACGTCCGCGCCGCGCGGCCCGGCATTGCCTGCAACGATGCTGTTCTCGATCAGGCTCGGGGCGCCGACGCCGCCGAGCAGCACGCCGCCGCCCGCGAACGCCTTCGCGGTGTTGCCGGTCACGGTCGCGTTCGTCAGCGTGACCCCCCCCGCGCCCAAGGATGCGACGCCCCCGCCGAAGCTGGCGGCGATGTTGCCGTGGATGGTGGCGTTCAGAAGCCGCGTCACCCCGCCGTCCACCATCGCCCCGCCGCCGCTGATCGCCTGGTTGCCGCCGATCTCGACGCCTTGCAGGGTGACGTCGCCGCGCGACAGCAGCCCGCCGCCGTTCCCGGCCGAAGCGGCGTTGCCGGTGATGACGCTGTTCGCCCCGACCAGCGCGCCGCCAATGTCGACGAAGATGCCGCCGCCGCCCGCCGCCGCCGCGCTGTCGGTGACGAAGCTGCGGTCGATCCGCAGGCTCGCGCCCCCATCGACCAGGATGGCGCCGCCAAAGCCCGTTGCGGCATAGCCCCCGGTCAGGGTCATGTCGTTGAGCGTGGCGCGCCCGCCGTCCGAAACCGCCAGCGCGCGGCTGGCGGCGTTGGCGTCGATCACCACATCCCCGGCGCCGTCGCCATCGATGTCGCCATGGAAGGTGACGTCGCCGGTGACCTCCAGCGCCCCGCCGGTCAGGGTGAACACCGTCCCCCCGGCCAGCAAGGCGCTGTCAAAGCGGACATCGGCCGGACCCGATTGCGCGTTGGCATAGCTCAGCGCCTCGCGCAGCGAGACGAGGCCGTCGCTGTCGTTGACCACATCGAGCGTGGTGGTGACATAGCGCAGATCACCGTCAAGCGCGGGCGCCTCATAGGCCCCCAGATCGCTCAGCGCCCCGCGGGCCACGCCGCGGGCGTCGACCGGCAGCCCCTCCGCCACATCGCCGTCACCATCGGCGTCGAGGGGGTCGAGCGCAGGGGACGACGCCGCCAGCGCCGGGTTGCCCACGACCCCCTCCAGCGCGACGGTCCGCGCGAACCCGCCATTGGCCGCCAGCACCGGCGCGCCTGATCCGTCGAACGCCGCGAACACGTCGCTGAGCGTCACGCCGAGATCGGCCATCACCATCGTCCCGGCGGCCGGCGACGGGGCGAAGGGGGTGAACTGGCTGGTATGATGCGCAGCCTCGCCCAGCAACACCGCGTCCAAGGACACGGCCATGCCATTGTCGGGCGCGCCAAGCAGCAGATCGTTCCCGTCCGCCAGCGCGCCCGTGTTGCCCGCGATGATCGAATTGGTGACGCTCAGCGAGCCCTGATAGGCGACGACGCCGCCGCCGTGATAGGTCAGCGCCTCATTCGCGGTGATCGTTGAATGATCGATGCTCACGGTCGCGGCGGAGGAGAACACGCCCCCCCCCTCCAGCCCGGCGACGTTGCCGTGGACGGTGGCGTTGGTCATGCTCAGCGCGCCGAGCCCCGCCCAGATGCCGCCGCCATAGACGTCGGTGGCGAGGTTGCCTGCGATCTCGGCGTTGACGAGGCTCGCCTCGCCCTCAAGGTAAATCCCGCCGCCGCCGAGCGAGGCGGTGTTGCGGTTGAACGCCACGTCGCGCGCGGTCAGCGACGAGCCGCCAAAGACCGCGACCCCGCCGCCGAGGCTGTCGAAATCGCCCGCGACCCCGGCGGAGTTGCCCGCGATCCGCACCGCGGACAGGGTCAGCGCGCCCGCGCCATCAACGAGAATGCCGCCGCCATGGCTGCCGGTTCCGACATGGCCGCCGGTGATCGCCAGCCCGGTCAGGTCCGCCGCCCCGCCCGCGACGTTGATCACCCGGCTCAGCCCGCCCGCGTCGATGGTGACATCGGCAGTGCCGTCGCCACCGATGTCGCCGTCGATGGCGACCGCGCCGGTGATCAGCAGCTCGGTCCCGTTCAGCACGATGGTCCCGCCGCCCGCGAACGCGCCCCCCGCGCCCGAAGCGAAGGTGATCGTCCCGGTCAGCGACCCGTCCTGCACCCAGCCGATCGCCTCGCGCAGCGAGGTCTCGCCATCGAAATCGCTCATCACATCGGCGGCGGTGGTCACCACCAGCGATTTGGCCAGCACCCCCGGCGCCTCATAGGCGCCGATGTCGGAGATCCAAGGCCGCGCCACCCCGCGCGCGTCCACCGACAGGATCGGGTCCGGCGACCCGTCGCCATCCGCATCGATCCCGGCGCCGAACACCGGCAGCGCGACGTCGAGCGCGGGGTTGCCCGCCTCGGGCGACAACGCGACGGTTTTCACCGGCCCGCCATTGTCCGCCAGCACCGGAACCCCCGCGTCGTCATAGGCCGCGAACAGCGACGCAGGGTCGACCGCCGCCATGCCCGGCGCCGCGAAGGCGGTGTAGAGATCGTCGTGATACGCGGCCGAGCCGAGCAGCACGCCGCTCGCCCCCGTCACATCGCCGGAATAGCTATCGACCCACAGGTCGGGGTTGGCGGGATAGGCGCCGGTGACCTCGTTGTCCGCGATGACGCTGTTGGTGATCGCCAGATCGCCGCTGACCGACATGCCGCCCGCCCCGGCCGCGCTGTTGCCCGCCACGGTGACGTGATCGAGCGTCGCGGTCGACTGGGTCAGCATCATGCCGCCGCCGTATTCGGCGGCGTTGCCATGCAACGTGACGTTCACCAGCCTGATGTCGCCGAAGTAGTAGGCCACGATGCCGCCGCCGTTGCTTTCCGACGTGTTGCCGCTGATCTCGGCGTTGACAATGGTGACGTCGCCGCCCTTGCTGGCCAGCCCTCCGCCGCCGATGCCGCCGGCGCCGTTGCCGGTCAGCACCAGATCGCGCGCGGTCAGCACCGCGCCATAGTCGGCGAAGATGCCGCCGCCCTGCGCCGCGAAGCTGCCCGCCACGGTCACGCCGTCGAGGTCGAGCGCGGCGCCCCCGGCCAGCCGGATGCCGCCGCCATTCTCGGCGCCCGCATCGCCGCCTGTCACGATCAGATGGCTGAGCCGCACGTCGGCGCCCGCCGCCACATCCACCGCGCGGCTGGCGCCGCCCGCGTCAAGGGTCACGTCCGCCACCCCGTCGCCGTTCACATCGCCGTCGATGGCGATCACGCCCGACAGCGCCAGCTCTCCGCCATAAAGGGTGATGGCCGCCCCGTTCTCAAACGCCTCTCCGGCCCCGCTCGCGAAGGTGATGGCGCCGGACAGCGCGCCCGATTGCAGATAGCCCAGCGCCTCGCGCAGCGACGTCTCGCCGTCGCTGTCGTTGATCGCATCCGACGTGGTGGTCACCAGCAAGGATGGGGCTCCGTCGAAGGTGGTCGTCACCTCATAGGCGCCCAGATCGCCGCCGATCGCGGCGCGCGCGACCCCGCGGACATCGACGGGCAGCGCCTCGGCGACGTCGCCGTCGCCGTCAGCGTCCAGCATGTCAGGCGCCGAGATGGCGGAGCCGAGCGCGACATTGCCCGCCACCGCCGCAAGCGCGACGATGGAGGCGCCGCGGTCGTTGAACGCCTCATAGGTCACCGCACCCTCGCCCAGCGGTCCGGCCGCGGCGAAGATGTCGGCGCCGGTCAGCCCCTCGGCGGCCAGCACCCGCGCGCCGATCCCCGCGGCGGGCGCCCCTGCCAGATCGGTCGCCGCCACGCCGAACAGCGTGTCGCGCCCGGCGGTCAGCACCCCGCCGTCCACGGCGACATCGCTTGCGACGCCTGCCTCGGAATCGACATTGCCAACGACGATGGAGTTGGTCAGCGTCACATCGCTTGCGACCGCCGCGATCCCGCCCCCGGCCCCGCCATCGCCCGCGATCGTTTCATTGGCGGTGATGGTGGAATGGTCGATGATGGCCGATCCGCCGCCCGCGACCGAGACGCCCGCGCCGCCGACATAGCCGTAATTCTCAACCACGGTGACGTTCACAAGGGTCGCTGCGCCGCCGAACACCCCGATGCCGCCGCCATTTTCCGCGGCGTTGCGCGTCAGCGTGGCGTTGACCAGCGACACCGCGCCCATCGCGCCGATGCCGCCGCCGAAGGTATGTTCATACGCCGACAAGCTTGCGGCGCCGTTGTAGCCGACGAACAGGTCGCGCCCGACCAGGGTCGCGCCCGCCTCGACGAACACGCCGCCGCCGTCGCCGCCCTCGGTGCGGTTGCTGGTGATGTTCACGCCATCAAGCGTCAGCGCGCCGCCGGTCTGAACCAGCGCCCCGCCGCCGTCGCCCTGCGCCACGCCGCCTTCCAGCGAGGTGTTCATCAGAGTCAGCGCGCCGCCATCGGCGACCCGCACCGCGCGGCTGAGCAGCGCGGCATAGATCTGCACGCCCGGACGGTCCCCGCCCAGATCGCCGTCGATGCTGACCTCGCCGGAGACCAGCAGCTCAGACCCGCCAAGCGTGACATAGGTCCCCCTGGTCTCGAACGCCTCCCCCGCGCCATGGGCGAAGGTGATCACACCGGTCAGCGCGCCGCTTTCCACCGAGGCGATCGCCTCGCGCAGCGTGGTCACGCCGTCAAAGGCGTCAGTCACATCGCCCGTCGATGTCACCACCAGCGACGGCGCATCGGATGGCGGCAGTTCATAGGACCCGAGGTCCTGCGCGGCATCGCGCGCCTCGCCGCGCGCGTCGACCGGCAGCGTCGCGGTCGCTCCGTCGCCGTCGACGTTGAGCGGATCGAGGCTGGCGGCGATCGCCCCATCGACCGCGAGATTCAGCGGCGAGGCGAGCAGCGCCGCGGTGCGGATCGGCCCGCCATTGTCCGCCACCACCCCGGCGACGCCGGAAACCTGCGCGAACACATCGGCGGAGCCGAGACCGAAGCTGGAAAGCGCGGTGACCCAAAAGAGGTCGTAGTTGTTACCGTCGATCAACAGTCCCGTCACCGCGGCGCCAACGTCCTCGCCCACCAGCACGCCTGAAAACACCGGCGCCGCGCCGCCGCCCAAGGACATGTCGGCGCCCTTGGCGGGGACGATGCCGGCAAGGCCCCCGGCATCGACAACGCCGCCGACGCCATTGCCGACGATAAGGGTGTTGGTGATGCTCGGCTCGGTCTCCGCCACGCCGGTGATCAGCAGCCCGCCGCCATATCCCGGGTTGCCGGAGCCATTGCCCTCGCCGCCGCCGAAGATCTGGCCATTGGCGTAGTTGCCGGTGAGGGTGGTCGCGTCGACGGTCACGCCGGAGCTGACGAGCGCGATGCCGCCGCCGCCCCAATGCGCCTGGTTGCCATGAACCGTGGCGTTCTGGATCAGGCCCGCGGCGTAGTCGAAATGGATGCCGCCGCCGAACTCGGCGTAGTTGCCCGCCACATCGAGGCCTGAGGCCCTGAACTCTGCGCCCACCCCGACGGCGATGCCGCCGCCGTTGCCGCTCGCGCGGTTGTCCGAGACAACGGTGTCATAGGCGGTCATGTGGCCGCCGGTCGCGACATGGATGGCGCCGCCGTCGCCGCCCGCCACGCTGCCGGACACCGACACCCGCACGGTGCGCAGATAGGCGCCGTCCAGCACCTCGATGGCGCCGCCGTTCCCGGCGCTGAGGCCGCCGGTCAGATCCACCGCGGTCAGCTCGACGCCGACCGAGCCGACCACCGCCACCCGCGACAGGCCTTGCGCGTCGATGGTGACGTCCGCCGCTCCGTCGCCGTTCACGTCGCCATAGATGGTCAGGATGCCGTCCAGCGCCAACGCGCCATGATCCAGCGTCGCCACCCCGCCGGTGGCGAACTGCACCGTGCGCCCTTCGGTTCCGAGGCTCGCATACGCCACCGCTTCGCGCAGCGAGGTCAGCCCGTCGCTGTCGTTGACGATGTCCGCCATGGTGGTGACCAGCAGCGACGGGGTCTCCAGCGTCGGGGCTTCATAGGCGCCGATATCCGCGCCAAGGCTTGGGCGCGCCACACCGCGGGCGTCGAAGGGGATCGCTTCGTCGGTCACGCCGTCAGCGTCGAGATCGCCGGGGTCGAGCGCCACGCCGGGCCGCGCCACCGCGCCCCCGGTCGCGGGGTTGGCGATGGCGGCGGCCAGCGCCACAGTATCGCCAAAGCCGCCATTGGCCGCCGCCACACCGCCGCCCGCGCCGGTGACGGCCCCGAACACATCCGCCGTGGTCAGCCCCATGTCGGTCAGCACCAGCGCCTGATCGGTCGGCAGCGCCAGCGCGCCGCCATACCATTGCTGCGCCGCCTCGCCCAAGATCACCCCGCGCAGGCCGGTCGGCGTGTCGCCCGTGGTCATATCCGCGCCCGCGGTCGCGGCGTTGCCAGCGATGATCGTGTTGGTGATGGTCAGCCCGGCGGCCGAGGAGGTCATCATGATCCCGCCGCCCGAGGCCGGTTCATAGGCCGACCCGCCGGTCGCCGCGTTGCCGGTGATGGTCGAGGACGAGATATCGATCACCCCGTCATGGCCGCGGATGCCGCCGCCCCACAAGCTGGCGACGTTGTCGTGGATCGTCGCGTTCGACAGCGTGAGGTTGCCGCCCACGGAATATACGCCGCCGCCGGTGTAGGCGGCGTTGCCGCCGATGTCGGCATTGGCGATCTGCGTCGTGCCAAGCGCCAGCAGGCCGCCGCCGTCCGACGCCGCCAGGTTGCCGATCAGCGCCACGTCGCGCCCGGTCAGCACGCCGCCCGCGGCCACCGCCGCGCCGCCGCCCGACATGGCGGTCCCGCCGTCGATGTGCACGCGCGAAATCTGAGCCACGCCGGCGACGTAAAGCCCGCCGCCTTGGGCGTCCGAGATGTTGCCGGTCATCGTCGTGTCGGTGGCGACCAACGTGCCGCCGACCAACGACGCGATCGCGCCGCCCGCACCACTCGCATAGTTGCCGGTGAACGTGCCCGCGGCGATGATCAGATCGCCGCTTGCGACGATGCCGCCGCCCGCCCCGCCGCCCGCGTTGTTGTAGGAGAAATCGCCGCCCTTGATGGTGAGCACGCCGCCCGCCGCGACCGATCCGGCGCCGCCTTGGACGGCCGCGATGTTGGCGTCGAACTCGGCCCCCGCGGTCAGCGCCGCAAAGCCCCCGCCCGCAACCGCCAGCCCCCCGCCCCGGGCGGCTTGGTTGCCGGTGAACACCGCATTGGAAACCGAGGCGATGCCGGAGACCGACATGCCGCCGCCATCTTGCGCGGCGGTGTTATGATCGAAAAGCACGGTATCGCCGTCCACCGACCCACCGGTCGAAACGGCGATGCCGCCGCCATCGCCGCCGGCGAAGTTGGCCGTCAGGTTCAGCCCTTGGACGATCAGCCAGCCGGCCGTCTCGATGCCCCCCCCGAAGCCGCCCGCGGTGTTGGAGATCACGGTCGTATCGCTGAGATCGACGATGCTGCCGAGCGCGCCCGCGATGGCGCCGCCGCGGCCGTCCGCGGCGTTGGCTATGAAGGTCGCGCCCACCGCCGTCAGGGTTCCGCCGCCCTCGACCGCCACGCCGCCCCCGGCGCTTGAGGCCGAGTTGCCGTCGACGGTCGTGCCGTTGAGCGTCAGCGCGCCCCCGGTCCGCACCAGCGCGCCGCCGCCCGAAAAATGCGCGCCGCGCGTTACCGTCAGATCGCTCGCAAGGCCGAGGTCGCCGCCGTTCTCCACCTCGAACACTCGCGACAGGCCGCCCGCATCGATGCCGACCCCGCCCGCGCCGCCCGCGATGGCGACCACGCCGGTGATCACCAGCGCGGCGCCGTTCAGCAGCGCCGTGCCGCCGCCCTCGAACGCATCCCCCGCGCCCGACGCAAAGGTGATCACGCCGCTGAGCGCCCCGGTCTGCACGTAGCCGATCGCCTCGCGCAGCGAGACAAGGCCGTCAAACGCATCAATCAGATCAAGCGTCGTGGTGACCGTCAACGACGGCGTGT
Organism: Paracoccaceae bacterium; assembly: GCA_047636235.1. Taxonomy (GTDB): domain Bacteria; phylum Pseudomonadota; class Alphaproteobacteria; order Rhodobacterales; family Rhodobacteraceae; genus JBOCEF01. The sequence goes on from JBLIKI010000002.1 coordinate 20,650, forward strand.
CGGGCGTCAGCACCTCATAGGCGCCCAAGTCGACGCCGCCCGCGCGGATCACGCCGCGGGCGTCGACCGGCAGCGCCTCTGCCACGTCGCCGTCGGCGTCGGCGTCGAGGGTGTCGAGGGACGCCGTCGCGGCCCCGAGCGCAGGGTTGCCCGCGCCTTCCGCCAGCGCGACGGTATTAACCGAGCCGCCATTGCCCGCAAGCACCGGCGCCCCCGCCCCGTCCGGCGCCGCGAACACGTCGCCCAAGCCGAGGCCGAGATCGTCCAGCACCGTCGTCCCCGCCGCAGGCGACGGCGCGAACGGGGTGGAGCCGCTTTCATGATACGCCGCCTCGCCCAGCAGCACCGCGTCGAGCGACAGCGCCAGCCCGTTGTCCGGCGCCCCGAGCATCAGATCATTGCCCAGCGCCAACGCGCCCGTGTTGCCCGCGATGATCGAGTTGGCGACCGTCAGCGCGCCTTGATAGGCCACCACGCCGCCGCCGTGATAGGCCAGCCCCCGGTTCGCCGTGATCGTCGAATGATCGATGTCGACGGTGGCGGCGGTGGAGAGCACCCCGCCCCCCTCCAGCCCTGCGGCGTTGCCATGCACGGTGGCGTTGACCAGATCCAACGTGCCGCTTTCCGCCCAGATCCCGCCGCCATAGGCGTCGCTGACCGTGTTGCCGCTGATCTCGGCGTTGACGAGGCTGGCGGCGGACCCACTGACGAAAAGCCCCGCGCCGCCCAGCGACGCCGCGTTGCCCACGATCCTCACGTCGCGGCCGGTCAGCGTCGATCCGGACACGACCGACACGCCGCCCCCGACGCTGTCCCAATCCCCGGCGACGCCGGACGTGTTACCGACAATCACCACGGAGTCGAGGGCCAGCGCCCCACCGGTCACCAGGACGCCCCCGCCGCCGCCGCCGCCGGTTCCGACCTGCCCGCCCGCGACGACCAGATGGGCGAGGGCCAGCGCCCCGCCCGCCACGTTGAGAACGCGGCTCAGCCCGCCCGCGTCCAGCGCCACGTCGCCGACGCCATTCCCGTCGACATCGCCATCGATGGCGACGGCGCCGGTGATTGTGAGCTCGCCCAAGCTCAGCGCCAGAACGCCGCCCGCGGCGAAGGTGATTGTGCCGGCCAGCGTTCCGGCGTTGACGAACCCCACCGCCTCGCGCAGCGAGGTGACGCCGTCATAGGCATCGACTGCGTCCGCCATGGTGGTGACGACCAACGAGGGCGCCTCCTGCGGGGTGAACTCCTCAAACGCGCCGATGTCGGCGGCGCCTGGATCGCGCAGCAGCCCGCGGCCGTCGGTCGGCGCCACCGTGGCCGCATCCGCGCCGCCCAGCGCGGGGTTGGCGCCGCTGAGCGCCAGCGCGACGGTCGCGCCGACACCGCCGTTCGCCGCCGCCAGACCGCCGCCCGTGGCCTCGTCGATCGCGGCGAACACGTCCGCGGCGGCAAGGCCCGCGCCGCTCAGCACCAGGACCGAGGCGGGATCGAACGTAGCGGTTCCGCCGGTGGCGATGGTCGCCGCCTCGCCCAGAATGTTGGCGGGCCCGAACGCCGACGCGAGCGCGGCGGTCCCGAGCTTGACATCCACGCCGGTCGGGGCGGCGTTCCCGGCGATGATGGTGTTGGTGATCACCCCGCCGGTTTTGATATAGATGCCGCCCGCGTCCTGGGACGCGCTGTTGCCGGTCAGGGTCGAGGAATTGATCGTGAACGTGCCGGAATAGGCGTCGATCGCGCCGCCCTTGCCCGCGGTGGCGCTGTTGGCGTGCATCGTGGCGTTGGTCAGGGTCAGCGCGCCGCTTGAATCGAGGTCGACGCCCCCGCCCCATTGCGCGGTGTTGCGCGCGATCTCGCCGCCGTTGATCGTCACCACGCCAAGGGCGTTGACGCCGCCGCCATAGGCCGACGCCGTGTTGTCGGCGATGATCAGGCCTTGGCCGGTCGAGACGAACGAGGCCCCTGCGGCGACGTTGATGCCGCCCCCCGATTGCCCTTGGTTGCCGATGAAAAAGCCGCCGCCGATGGTCGCGACGCCCGAAACGCTCAGCCCGCCGCCATTGCCCGCCGCGACGTTGGCGCTGATCTCCAAATCTGCGCCATGGTAGGTGAAGGTTGCGCCGTCGGCGACCGCGACGCCGCCGCCGGCGCCGCCCGCCGTGTTGTACATGGCCGAGATCGCCCGGGCTTCGACTTGCGCGCCGGTGGCGACATAGAGGCCGCCGCCGCTCAGCCCCGCTTGGTTGTCGTTGAGCGTGAGCCGTTGCAACGACACGTTGGCCCCCGCGCCGACATAGACCCCGCCCCCGTTGAGCCCGGTCGCCACCCCGCCGGAGATGTTGAGCCCGAGCAGCGACGACCAGGCGCCGTCCTCGATCGCCAGCACCCGGGTGACGTAGTCGCCGAAGATCGATTGGCCCGCGCCACCGTCGATGATCACATTGGTCGCGACCGTCAGCTCGCCTTCGGTCACCACCACCATGCTGCTCGTCGCGACATGATCGAAGCTGATGAAGGTGTAGTCAGGCTGCGGCCCGAGCAGCGCCGCAAGCCCAAGCGCCTCGCGTAGCGACAGCCCGCCGCCATCCGCAGTCTCAGCCGCAAGATCGCCGCCATTGAAGAGGTCGTCGGCGGAGGTGGTGACGATGAAGTCGGTCATGGCTTGGGTCCTTGGCGAAGGGCCGGCGCGCGGGTCGATGGCGCGGCGTCCGCGGACATGGGGTCGACGTCAGACGCCGCTGCCCGGCCGGAGGGGGCCGAGGGGCGCTTACGCAGCGATGGGCGCAGCGCGCCGCCATTATGCGGGCGGCGGCGTATGTAGGTGAAATCTGGGCTGGGTCTGGCGGCGGGTCACGAAAACCGCCGTCGTTGTCAGGCGTGGGGACGGCGGCGCAAAAAAATCAATGCATTCAAGTCAGCACATGGCGATCCGACGCCATGCACCATGGTTGCGCGCCTTTCGGCGCGGTCCGCCGCTTCTATTCAAGCGAAGCGAGCGGATCCCAGCCCGCGGCAATTTGGCACGCGAGTTGCGAGTCCTTACTGTCACCAATATTCACGTTGCGTCAAGCATGCCTCGCGGACCCGGGGCGTGACCGGCCGCTCAGGGCGACGCCGCGCGGCGCCGCCCGACCATCCCGCGGATCAGACGAAGCGGTTGACCCAGGCCTCCGCCCGCTCCTGCCCGCCGGACCGCGGCTCGGGCGTCACCTGCCCGGCCATGGCGCGCGCGGCGCAGTCGTCCAGCGATCCGGCGAGCATCGCCTTCGCGCCCGCAGCGTCCCAGCCCGCATAGCGCGCGGCGCGCATCCGCTCGAGCCCGCCATCTTCCAGCATCGCCGCGGCGGCTTTCAGGCCCCGCGCGCACACGTCCATGGCGCCGACATGGGCGAGGATCAGATCCTCGGGGTCCAGCGACTGGCGCCGGATCCGGGCGTCAAAATTGGTGCCGCCGGTGGTGAAGCCGCCCGCCTTCAGGATCTCATAATAGGCCAGCGCGACCTCGGGGACGTTGCTCGGGAACTGGTCGGTGTCCCAGCCCGACTGATAGTCGTTGCGGTTCATATCGATCGACCCGAGCATCCCCAAGGACGCCGCCGTGGCCAGCTCATGCTCAAAGCTATGGCCCGCCAGGATCGCGTGGCCCTGTTCGAGGTTCAGCTTGACCTCGTTCTCCAGCCCGAAGCGTTTCAGGAAGCCGTAGACCGTGGCGACGTCATAATCGTATTGGTGCTTGGTCGGCTCTTGCGGCTTCGGCTCGATCAGGATCGCGCCCTTGAAGCCGATCTTGTGCTTGTATTCGACCACCATCGACAAAAAGCGCGCGGCGTTCTCGGCCTCGCGTGTGAGGTTGGTGTTGAGCAGCGTCTCATATCCCTCGCGCCCGCCCCACAGCACATAGTTCTCACCGCCGAGCTTATGGGTCGCGTCCATGCATAATTTCACGGTCGCCGCCGACCACGCGAACACGTCCGGGTCGGGGTTGGTCGCCGCCCCTGCCATGAACCGGCGGTGCGAGAACAGGTTGGCCGTGCCCCACAGCAGCTTGACGCCGGTGTCCTGCATTTTCGCGGCGAAGATGTCGGTGATCTCCGCCAGATTGCGCGCGCTCTGTGCAAAGGTGGCGCCTTCGGGGCGCACATCCGCGTCGTGAAAGCAGAAATACGGGGTCCCGAGGATGCGAAACATCTCAAACGCAGCGTCCGCTTTCAGACGCGCCGACGCCATGTCGTCCCCCGCCCATGGGCGCAGATAGGTGTCCCCCCCGAACGGGTCGGCCCCGGTATAGGCGAGCGAATGCCAATAGGCGCAGGCGAAGCGCAGATGATCGCGCATCGGCTTGCCCAGCAGCACCTCATCCGCGTCATAGTGCCGGAACGCCAGCGGATCGTCCGACCCGGTCCCCAGATAGCGGACCGGCTCGATGCCCTTGAAGAAATCGCTCATGTGACGAACCTTTATGCTGCGTTCGCGCCGTGGGGATGCTTGCCGAGGATGATCATCCCGAGGATCTCATCCTCGGTCACGTCTGCGACCCGGACCGAGCCCACCAGCTTGCCGTTCTTCATCACCGTCACGCGGTCGCACAGGTCCATCACGTCGTGGATGTCGTGGCTGATCAAGAAGATCCCAAGGCCTTGGCGCTTCAGCTCCTCGATCAGGTCCGAGACCATCTTGGTCTCCTGCACCCCCAAGGCGGCGGTGGGTTCGTCCATGATCAGGATGCGGGCGTTGAAATAGACCGCGCGCGCGATGGCCACCGACTGGCGCTGGCCGCCCGACAGCGCCGAGACGGGGCTTGAGAACTTGGTGAAGTTGGGGTTGAGGCGCGCCATGATCTTGCGCGTCTCCGCCTCCATCGCCGCGTCGTTCACGAAGCCGAGGCGGGTGGTCAGCTCCCGCCCCAAAAACAGGTTCGACGCGGCGTCGAGATTGTCGGCGAGCGCGAGGGTTTGATAGATCGTCTCAATGGCGCAGGCGCGCGCATCTCGGGGGCTGTCGATGGTCACCGGCTTGCCGTCGACCAGAATCTGGCCGGAGTTGGCCTTGTAGGCCCCCGACAGGATCTTGATCAGCGTCGATTTCCCGGCGCCGTTGTGGCCGAGCAGCCCGACCACCTCGCCCGCATGCAGATCGACGCTGACATCGTCGACCGCCTGCACGCCGCCGAACGCGATGGAGATGTTGCGCATCTCCACCAGCGGGGTTTTGGTCATGTCGGTCATTTGTCCGCTCCCGTCCGGCGGCGATAGATGGTGTCGACCAAGACGGCGAGCACCAGAACCCCCCCAACCACGATGTTCTGGAACGGCGCGTCGACGCCGACCATCGCCATGCCCGATTGCAAGGACTGCATGATCAGCGCGCCCAAGATCGCGCCATAGATCGTGCCCGCGCCGCCCGCGAGCGCCGTGCCGCCGATCACCGCGGCGGCGATCACCCGCAATTCGTCCAAGGTGCCGATGTCGTTGGAATGGAACGACAGGCGGGCGGACGCGACCATGCCCGCAATGGCGCAGAGCCCGCCCATCATCGCGAACACCTTGACGGTCAGCATCCGCGTGTCGATGCCCGACAGCGCGGCGGCTTCGGGGTTGCCGCCCGCCGCGAAGATGTAGCGGCCAAGCCTTGTGCGCCGCGCCAGCATGGTCATGGCGATGGTGATCACGATCAGCAGCAGCACCGAATAGGGCACGCCATAGCCTTCGACATAGCCGTCGGGCATCACCTCGCCGCGGTCCTCGAACATCCGGGCCAGACGCCGGGTCGGGATTTCATAGGCGTTGAGGGTGCCGACGAAGCCCATGATCACCACGACCGTGACGCCGGCGATCAGCGCCTCGGCCCAAAGCGGTTTGACCGGAAAGCCGTGGTGCAGCTTGGCGCCCCGCGCCGACCGCATCATCGCCAGCGCGGCCAGCGACGCCAAGGCCCCGAACGCCCAGCTCAGCGGCGCGCCAAGGGTGCCGTTGATGCCGCCGAGCAGTTGGAACGTCTCATCGAGCGGCCCGATGGTCTGGCCGTCGGTCAGATACCAGCCGACATTGCGCCAGATCAGCAGCCCGCCAAGCGTCACGATGAACGACGGCACCGCCAGATAGCCGATCACATAGCCCTGCGCGCCGCCGATCACCGCCCCGGTGATCAGCCCGATCACCACGGTCAGCGGCGCGATCAGCGGGCTGCCCAGATCGAGGCCCAGCAGCCCCGGCAGGATCGCCGTCTGCGTCATCGCCATCACCGCAGAGCATGTCGCCAGCAGCGCCCCCACCGACAGGTCGATATGACGGGTGACGATCACGAACACCATGCCGGTGGCCATGATCGCGACCGACACGGTCTGGATCGTCAGGTTGAATATGTTGCGAGAGGTCAGAAACCGCCCCTCGGTCACCAGGTCGAACCCGATGCACAGCACTACGAAGGCGCAAATCATGCCAAGCAGGCGGGTGTCGAGCTCTAGCGTCGCCATCAGGCCCTTGCGCGAGGGCGCGCTGGGCGCGGCCGCATCCGTCATGGGAAAATCCTCGATCCGGGGCCGCGCGGCGTATGGCGGGCGGCGCGGTGGCGCCCGCCGCACGCACGGCGGCGACGTCGGGCGCAGGCCGCGCCCGGGCGATCAGAGGCTCGGGGGGCGGCGCGCGCCCCCCGAGCGGATCATCAGTTGCAGGGGGCCGGGCCGTTGGTCACGCCTTGGCAGAGCGCGTCCTCGGCGATCCAGCCCGCATCGACAACGGCGGTCAGGTTGGCGGCGGTCACCGGCACCGGGGCCAGGAACTTGGCGGTCAGCTTGGTTCCGCCGGGCGAGGTCCATTCCATCGCGCCCGGCACGTCGGCCATCGATGCGCCCTTGGCCATCGCGACGGCGATTTCACCCGCCTCGCGGCCCAGATCGCGGGCGTCCTTCCAGACCGACACGGTCTGCACGCCGCGCGCGACGCGGTTGAGGGCGGCATGATCGCCGTCTTGGCCCGACACCGGAATGCCGTCCATGCCTTGGGCGGTCAGCGCCGCCACGGCGCCGCCCGCTGTGCCGTCGTTGGAGGCGACCACCGCGTCGACCTTGTTGTCGGTCGCGGTCAGGATCTGCTCCATGTTGCGCTGGGCGTTGGCGGGCAGCCAGCCGTCGGTATAGGCCTCGCCCACGATCTTGATGTCGCCGCTGTCGATGGCGCCCTGCAGCACCTCTTGCTGGCCCCCGCGCAGGAAGTCGGCGTTGGGATCGGTCGGGGACCCCTTGATCATCACATAATTGCCCTTGGGGGCGGCGGCCAGAACGGCCCGGGCCTGCATCCGGCCGACCTCGACATTGTCGAAGGTCAGGTAGAAGGCGCGCGGGTCCTCGATCAGGCGGTCATAGCCGACGACGGGGATGCCTTCGTCGGCGGCGGCCTGCACTGCGGCGCCGATCGCCTGGCTGTCTTGCGCGAGGATGATCAGCGCGTCGACGCCTTGGGCGATCAGGCTTTCGATGTCCGACAGCTGCTTGGCGGACGACGACTGCGCATCGGCGGAGACATATTTGGCCCCCGCGGCGTCGAGCGCGGATTTGATCGCGGCTTCGTCGGTTTTCCAGCGTTCCTCCTGGAAATTCGACCAGCTGACGCCGACGGTCAGATCTTGGGCGGCCGCCTGGGTCGCCAGCGACGCCGCGACGATGGCGGCGATGTGGAGCGTTCTGCGCATAGTCTTCCTCCCCGAAAGTGCGCGCCCGCCGCGCGCGGTGGACATCCGCAGCGGGGGCGGTCCGGCATTCCGCCGTGACGCCAAGACAATGCCATATTAAATTCAACCGTCAAATTAAATTTAACATGTTCGCACCTGCAACATTGAATTCAAGGCTTATATGACCATGAAGCGCCCTTGCGAACCCTAGGTCGCACGGTATGTTGGGGTGATAAATTTTTCGGGGTGAATTAAATGTCTGAGATGCTTTCGCTCGACCAAACCGCCCCGACGATGCCCGATCCGGTCCCCGATGCGGGGTGCGGGCCGTTGGGGCCCCATGAAATCCCCGGGCCGCGGCCGCTGCGCCGTCAGGTGTTCGAATGCGTGCGCGCCGCGGGCCTGATCGCGCGGGTCGATGTGGCGCGCGAATTGGGCGTCAGCCCCGCCACCGTCACAGCGATGGCAACGGAATTGATCGACGCCGGGTGGCTGCACGAACAGGTCCGCGCGCGCCCCGACGGCGACCCGGTGCGGGGGCGCCCGCCGGTCGCGCTCGGGGTTCGGCCCGGCGCGGGGCTGGTGGCGGGGATCAAGCTGTCGGACCGGGGGCACTCGGCGGTGATTCTCGATTTCGCGGGCGGGCTGGTGGCGGCGGCGTCGGCGCCCGCGTCGGGGCGGGGGCTGCGCGGGCCGCTTGGCGCGCTTTTGGATGAAACTGAGACGGTGCTGGACGCCGCCCTTGCCACGGGCGGGCTGGCGCGGGGCGATCTGGCCTGCGTGGGGCTGGGCCTGCCGGGGGTGATCGACCACGCGGCGGGCAAGGCGATGTGGTCGCCGCTGCTGGCCGCGCGCGACGTCGATCTGCGGGCGGCGTTGATCGACCGGCTGGGCGTGCGGGCGGAGATCGACAACGACGTCAACCTGCTGACGCTGGCCGAATTGTGGTTCGGCGCCGGGCGTGAGCTGGCCGATTTCGTGCTTCTGACCATTGAGCACGGGGTCGGCATGGGGCTGGTCCTGAACAACCGTCTGCACCGCGGCGCGCAGGGGCTGGGGATGGAGATCGGCCACACCAAGGTCCAGCTCGACGGCGCGCTGTGCCGCTGCGGGCGGCGCGGTTGCCTTGAGGCCTATGTGGCCGACTATGCGCTGGTGCGCGAGGCGTCGACCGCGCTCGATCTCGACGATGCGGGCACGCAGCCGATCCCGCAGGTGCTGGAGGCGTTGTTTCGCGAGGCGAAATCGGGCAACGCCGCGGCGACGGCGATTTTTCACCGCGCAGGGCGCTATCTGGCGATGGGAATGTCCAACGTGGTCAACCTGTTCGACCCGTCGCTGATCATCCTGTCGGGGGCGCGGATGCGGTATGACTATCTTTACGCCGAAGAGGTGTTGGCGGAGATGCATGCCCTGACCCTGGACATCGGCCGCGCGGCGCCCAAGGTCGAGATCAACGCCTGGGGCGATCTGGTCTGGGCGCGCGGGGCGGCGGCGCTGGCCTTGGATACGGCGACGCGGGCGAGCCTGTCGCCGGAGGCGACGTTATGAGGGGGGGCGGCGGAGGCGACGTTATGAGGGAGCGCGCCGCCTGCGACGGCATGAAGCGCGCCGGAGGCGACGGCATGAAGCGCGCCGGAGGCGACGTTATGAGGGGGGGCGGCGGCGAGGGCATGCGCGGCGCCGGGCACGGCATCATCGCGGCGATTGCGGCCCTGCTGGCCCTGCCCGGCCACGCCGCCGATGCGCCGCCGCCCGACGCCCCCGCGCCGCTGTTCGTCGACCGCAGCGCGGGCCTGCCCGGCCCCCATGTCTATGATGGCGGCTGGACCCATTTCGTCGGGGGGGGAGTCGCGGCGTTCGATTGCGACGCCGACGGGTTCCCAGACCTCTTCGCCGCGGGGGGCGACGCCCCCGCCCGGCTGATGCGCAACGCGACCCCGGCCCACGGCGCCCCGCTGGCGTTCGAAGATGTGTCGACCCGCCTGCCCGCCCCTCTGACCGGCGTCACCGGGGCCTATCCGCTCGACATCGACGGCGACGGAGAGCTGGACCTTGCAGTGCTGCGGGTCGGGCCGAACCTGTTGCTGCGCGGCACGGGGGGCTGCCATTTCGCCCCGGCGCCGCCCGAATGGGGGTTCGCGTCGCCGGACCGGTGGACGGCGGCGTTCTCGGCCACTTGGCGCGCGGGGGACGCGCTGCCGACGCTGGCGTTCGGCAATTATGTCGACCGCACCGATCCCGAGGGGCCGTTCGAGGCCTGCGACGCCTCCGCCCTCTACCTGCCGGGCGCCGCGCGATACCGCGCGCCCGTTAACCTCTCGCCGGGGCATTGCGCGCTGTCGATGCTGTTTTCGGACTGGCGGCGCGACGGGCGGGTCGACCTGCGGGTGTCGAACGACCGGCATTATTATGTCCTCAAGGGCGCCGAGCAGATGTGGCGCCTGACCGATCCGCCCCGCCTGCTGGGCCCCGAGGACGGCTGGGACCGCGTGTCGATCTGGGGCATGGGGATCGCGTCGCAGGACCTGAACGGCGACGGGCTGCCCGAGGTGATGCTGACCTCGATGGGCGATCAGCTGCTCCGGTTCGCGACCGCGGCGCCGGGGTTTCGCGATGCGCCTTACGCGCTCGGGACCACCGCGCACCGGCCCCATGCGGGCGGGGATGGGCGGCCCTCGACCGGCTGGCACGCCGCGTTCGGGGATGTGGACAATGACGGGCGGGCGGATATTTTCATCGCCAAGGGCAATGTCGATCAGATGCCGGGAAATGCGATGCGCGACCCCAATTCGCTGCTGATGCAGGCGCCGGACGGGCGGTTTGTGGAACGATCCGTCGAGGCCGGGGTGGCGAGCATGGCGCGGTCGCGCGGCGCGGCGCTGGTGGATCTGAATTTGGATGGGCGGCTTGACCTTGCGGTCGTCAATCGCCGCGCGCCGATGGAGCTGTGGGAGAACGCCACCCCCGACGCCGGCCATTGGCTGGCGGTGGATCTGTCACAACCCGGCGCGAATCGCCGCGCAGCGGGCGCGTGGGTCGAAGTGCGGACGCCGGGCGGGCGCATCGAGGCGCGCGAGGTGACGGTGGGCGGCGGCCATGCGTCGGGCGCCGCCGTGCCGGTGCATTTCGGGCTGGGCGAGGCTATGGGCGCCGAGGTCCGGGTGATCTGGCCGGGCGGCGAGGTCGGGGAGTGGGCGCCGCTGGCGGCGGGCGAGATCCACCGGATCGCGCGCTAACCGCCCTGATCGCCACGGGTCCGGCGCGTTGCAGGCCCGGCGCATTGCAGGCCCGGCGCATTGCAGGCCCGGCTCGCTGAAAGCCCGGCGCGCCAAAAGCCTGACGGGCTAAACGCCCGGCCCCGCTACAGGCCCGGCTCCAGCCCGCTCGGCACCGCGTCCGGCGCGCCCATGACGCCCGCCAGCGCCGCCGGGTCCGACAGCGACCCGAGGAACGTGATCAGCGGGTCGATCCATGCCGGGTCCGGGCGCGGCGCCTCGGCGGCGGCGGCGATGGCGGCGCACTGCTCGGCGTCGGTCAGCACCGCGTCATCCACCGCGCCGTACAAGGGCGGCAGCAGCGCGCGGGCGATGTCATAGGCGTCTTCGCCCCGGCCATGGGCGGCGAGGAAATCGCGCAGGTCGGCATATGCCCCGTCATGGCCCCACGGCCCGGTGTGCAGCACGTTGCGCAAGGACGGGGTGCGAAAGCGCCACGCGTCCTCAGGCGCGCCGGTCACCGCCATGCGGCCCATGTCGCGGCTATGAGCCTCGAACGCAAGCGCCTTGCCGGGGCCGATCTGCGGCACGCCCATGGCGTGGAATCGGTGGTTGGTCTGGAACGGACCGCTGTGGCAGGCGGCGCAGCCCGCGTCCCCATAGAACAGCGCCATGCCATCCGCGGCGGCGCCGGTCAGCGGCGCCTCGCCGCGCAGCGCCGCGTCGAACGGGCTGGCATCCGACCGCCATTCGGCGGCGATGAACGCGGCGATGGCGTTGGCCAGATCGGGGAACGCGACCGGGCGGCCCGCCATGTGCGGATAGGCCGCGCGCAGCATGGCGTCATAGGCCGGAACCGCCGCGACCCGCGCGGCCAACAGCGCCCAGGCGCCGTCCGGCCCCGCGATCCGCCCCATCCGCACCATGCGCGACACGTCGCTTTCGCGCAGCTGGCCGGCCATCTCATCGGGGCTGACCACGGGGAACATCGCTTGGGCGGCCAGCACGTTGTCGAGGCCGTGCGGCAAGTCCTCGGCCAGCGGGCTGCGAAGGCCGCTTGGGTGGGCGGCGTCTTCCTCCACCCGCCCGTCATGGAACATCACGCGAAATTCGCGGGCGCCAAGGTTGAACAGCGCCTGCGAATTGCGCGGGATGCGCTTTTCCGGCGGGTTATCGGGGTTGGCGCGGCGGTCGGGGCCGACCCCGACGCCGCCCTCGCCAAGGCCCAGCGACAGCCCGTCCGAGGTGCCGAACGCCTCGCGGTGGCAGCCCGCGCAGGAGATGTCGCGCCCCCCCGCCAGAATCGGGTCATAGAACAGCAGGCGCCCGACCTCCGCCGCCGCGGCGTTGACCGGACGATAGGCGTCATCGGTGACCGGCGCGGGCAGGCCTTGGGCCAAGGCGGCGCCGGCCGCGCAGATCGCCAGCGCGGCGGAGCATAGGCGGGCGAGGGCGAGGGCGAGCGGCATCGGCGGTCCTTTGGCGGCGTATCCCTTCACTGTCCGCGCCGCGGCGGCGCTGTCAAGCTGGCGGGCAAGCGGGCGGGCAAGCGGGCGCGCGCGCCATGCATCCGCCGCATCCCCGCCCTATCGCGGCGCCATCGCGCGCGCAGCCTCCATCATCGCTTGCAAGCCGCGCCGCGCCGCCCGACCCTGCGGTCGCCCGCCGTCATACGTTTGGATCGGACCCCCATGCCCCACGCCCCAGATCGCCACCCAGCCGACCCCCAGGCAGACCCCTACGCGGCCCGGGGCCTTCGCAACGCGAGGGAGATCGAGGATCACCTCGGCTGGCTTGAAACCATCACCCCGCTGGCGCTGGGGATATTGGCGGCGGCGTCGGGGATCTACACCTATCTCGGGGTGTCGGGGCTGCTCGAAGGCCAAGGACCGCTGAGCTTTTTCGCGGCCCTCGCCTATTCGCTGGCGGTGTCGGTCGCGATCTTCGTGTTCTGGTCCTATGTGATGCGGATCCTTCCAGCCATGACCTGGGCGGGCGGCATCATCGGCATGACGCTGGCGACCTTGCTGGGGTGCTGCGCCATCGTGGCGATGTCATCCTGGCTCAACGCCGCCGCATTGGCCGGGTCGGCGGCGGTGGAGCAGCACCTGGCGCGCACCATGCAAGACTATCAAGCGGCGGTGGAGCGCGCTCATTCCAACGCCGTCGCAGGACAGGCGCTGGCCCGCGACGTCGCCCGCGCCCGCACCACATTTGAGGACCTGTCGGAGCTGGAGCGCGCCGGCAACCTGTCGGGCGTCGGCGGGCAAGGCGCGGTCTACCGCCTGCTGCGCCAGAAATCCGAGGAGCTCGCCGCGCTGGAGCAGCAGATCGGCGCGCAGGACGAACCGATCGCCGCCGCGTTCGAGCGCGGGAATGAGATCCTCAACCGCATGCGCGGGCTTATCGCGGCGCAGGGGCCGGTGAAATTGCGCTCGGTCGGGTTCGCGGAACAATCGGTGCGGCTGGCGGGCGTGGTCGCCACCTTGCGGCAATTGTCGGTGGCGCCGCTGGTGGCGCGGGCGGCGCAGGACCTGCGGGCGTCGGTGGTGATGCCGGTGGCGGACGGCGCGACGGGGGATGTGCGCGCGGCGCAGGCGTCGACCATGGCGTCGGTGCTGGGGGCGCTGGACCAGCGCGCCAAGGGGCTGGCCGAGGCGGCGCAGAACGTGATCAATTTGCCCGAGCCGATCGAGACCACCTATGCCCCGATATCGACCGCCGACGCGGTGATCCGCTATGGCGGCGATTTCATCCCAGCCTGGGCGGGGGCGATCTCGATCGACCTGCTGCCGCTGGTGTTGGTGTTCATCGTGGCGACCTCGCAGGCCGCGATCCGGCGCGGGCGCGGCGATCTGGCGTATGAGCGGGGGCTGTCGGTCGCGGATCTGCAAGCCGCGCTGGTGGCGATGCGCAGCCTTGAGGGCGCGATGGGGGCTGCGGACAAGGCGATGACCGGTCGGACGGGCGACCCGGGCCCCGATACGCGGCCCGATGCGGGGCCCGATGCGGGGCAATCCCTTCGGCGCGACGCATGAGCGTGCTGAACCGCGATCCGGCGCCCCCCGCCGCGGCGCAGCGCGCGCTGGGGCGGATCACTGCGCGCGGCACGCTGAAAGCGCTTTTGGCGACGCAGCTGGCGCTGGCGGGGCTGTTGGTCTGGACCGACATCGCCGGGCGGGCGCCGCTGTCGGGCGACGATCCGATCGCGCCCTCGCTGCGCGACCCAGTCGGCCCCGGGGACCAGACCCGGCCCTATTCGCCCCGTGCGGTGCCACGCCGCCCCGGCGCAGACGATCCCGCCCCCGCCATGCCGGCGCCGGGCGAGGGGCTGTCTTTCGCCATCATCCCCGGCGCCATAATCCCCAGCGCCCCCACCCCCGGCGCCCCCACCCCCGGCGCCGCGACGCTGGTGCAAGTGACGGGGGCGTTTCGCGCCGGCGACGACGCGCGGTTCGAGGCTTTTTTCGATGCCCTCGCCACCCCCGCGACCGGCGTGTCGCTGCACAGCCCCGGGGGGGATGTGGACGCGGCGCTGGCGATCGGCCGGGCGATCCGCGCGCGGGGGCTTGCCACGCTGGTCGCGGCGGGGCGCGCCTGCGTCAGCGCCTGTCCGCTGGCCTTCGCCGGGGGGGTCCCGCGCACCGCGTCCGCCCGCGCTTGGATCGGGGTGCACCAGATCCGGTTCGAAAGCGCGGGCCTGATGACCCCCAACCAAGCGGCCTATGAGATCCAGCTGGTGCAGGGAGCAGTGACGGCGTTCTGGCACGACATGGGCGTCGACACCGCGATTCAAACGCTGGCGATGCAGACCCCGCCCGATCAGGCCTATTACCTGCTGCCGCCCGAATTGACCGCGCTGCGGCTGGCGACCGCGATCATCGACTGACGCCCGCCCGAGCCATTCCCCCCCATGCCTTTGGCCGCCGCGCACCGCGTTGCAGCTACCATCCGGCCCGGTTCGGGCCAGTGTGGCTAGCGAGTAGTTCCGTAACATTGACAGATCGGAACTGATATAAATGATGCAAAATGAGCCTGACAAAACTGTTAAAATGAAGTAATTGGCAGGGTTTTCGTAAGAGTTCAATGCCTGCGAAGGGGGTGTGATGTCCCCTTGGCAGGTCGCCCTACCATGGTCGGATCGGCTCCTCGCGATCAGTCTTCCATCCGACCACTGGCTTTTTTAAGGACCTGTGATGAAAACCCTTTTCGCTTCGACGAGCTTCGCGCTCGTCTGCCTTGTCGCGCCCGCCGGCGCGGCCGCGCTGAACCCGTTGGATATGATGCAGCGGTTCACCAACATCGTGCTGACCGATCTGAACGCCGCAGCCGAAACCGAGGGCACGGTGTTCGTCGGCGGCAACTACGACGGCGGCGCCAACGTGAACCCGCAGGGGCTGGCCCCGATCGACTTCGGCGACGGCCTGTCGGGCACGTTGTTCGTGGGCGGCGACATCAACGGCGCCGTCTCCGTCAACAACGGCGACGCGCAGGTCGGCGGATCGGTGACCGGCTCTGCGGTCATGAACGGCGGTACGCTATACACTGGCGTCGCGGGCATTCCAGTGGCTGAGATGACGACCGCGATGACCGGCCTGTCGAGCTCGCTGTCGCTGCTGAGCGACACCGGGGGCGTGGCGGCGCTGTCGGATCAGAACCAGCTGAGCTTCAGCTCGGTCGCCGACGCCAACAATTTCGCGGTGTTCAACGTCGGCGCGTCCTGGATGGCCACGGGCACGTTCCTCGGCGTCACAGCGGATCCGGGCGTGACCACGATCATCAACGTGTCGGGCACGAGCGTGAACATCGGCGTGAACGCGAACCAGAGCCTGACCAACGTGGTGTTCAACTTTTTCGAGGCGCAAAACATCAGCCTCAATTCTGCGTTCAACTACTCGATCCTCGCGCCGCTGGCGCACTTGAGCCATCAGGGCGGCGGCGTGAACGGCACGATGGTCACCAAGTCGCTGCAACAGAACGCCGAAATCCGCCCCCTCGCCGGCGTCAACTTCAGCGGCAACCTGCCCGGGGCCCTGTCGGCCGACGTGCCGCTGCCCGCCGCGGCGCCGATGTTGTTGATCGGGCTGGCGGGCTTGGGCGCGGTCGCCGCCTCGCGCCAGCGCCGCGCCGCGTGACCTTTGGGCGCGCGCGTCAGCCTGCGGGCGGCGCGCGCGTCTCAGCCTTTGCCCGGCAGACAGGCCAGCGTTTGCGGCGCGGGGGGCTGGGACATGATGCCGACCACGGTGTCGGCCAGCGTCTCGCGCCCCAGCGCGTCGCCCCACAGGCTGGCCCAGCTGGCCATGTCGTCGCGCGCGGCCTCCAACGTCGAGGCGGCGGCGATGATGTAGATCATCGCCAGCTTGAGGCGCTGTTGCAAAATCTCGGGCGGCATCGGGGGCGCGAGGCGGCGCATATGCGCAAGGCATCGCCTTGTCCCGCCATCGACGCCGCGCACAGCGTCGAACAGGCGCTGGCGGTGGTTGACCAGCACCATGTTGAGGAACCGGAGCGAGCGGTCATCGGCGGCGCGGCCATCCAGCCCCCCGACGTCGATCAAGATCACCGCAACCTCGCGCAAGGTGCGCGGGCCGCCCGACGCCTCCAGGGCGTCGATCCGGCGGGCGTGGCTGGCGTCGAGCAGCATCGCCACGTCGCGGATCAGCTCATCTATCAGCGCCTCACGCGAGGAGAAGTAATAGTTGATCGAGCCCGCGTTCTTTTGCCCCGCCAACTGCAGGATGTCGCGCACCGACGCGCCGTCGAGACCTTTTTGCGCAAACGCCGTCAGGGCGGCGCGCTTGATGCGGGCGCGGGTCTGCTCGCCCTTCTGGCGGGCGGGGGCCGCAGATGTGGTGGCGTCATCTTGCATCGGACGGCCCCCTTTGGTCAGAACTGCGTATAGCCGCCGTCGATCACGAACCCTTGGCCGGTGTGATAGCCCGACCCGTCCGACATCAGATAGCCCGCGATGGCGCCATAATCATCCGGCTGGCCGAAGCGGCGCATCGGCACGCGGGGCAGCACGGCTTTGACGAACCGCTCATTCGCCATCAGCCCTTCGGTCATCTCGGACGCGGCATAGCCGGGCTGGATCGCGTTGACGGTGACGCCGTGGCGCGCCATCTCCACCGCCAGCGCGCGAGTGATCGCCATGACCGCGGCCTTGGAGGCGCCGTAATGCTCGGCGGTCGCCGCTCCCATGATCGCCGCCACGGATGATGTCACCACCAGCCGCCCGAACGGATCCCCGGCTTTGGCGCGCGCGACCATGTGGCGGCCCGCAACCTGAAAGCAGCGCACCACGCCCATGACGTTGATGTCGAGCATTCGCGCCCAATCCTCAGGCGTGCGGTCCATGAACGAAACGCCCCCGCCACCGATCCCGGCATTGGCGAACATGCCGTCGACGCGGCCGAACCGGGTCAGCGTCGCGTCCATCGCCGCGTCGATGGCGGACTGGTCCGCGACGTCGCAGATATGCGCCTCAACCGGCCCGCCGAGGCCGCTCAGCGCCGCCAGCGCGGCGTCGTTCTTGGCCGCGTCCCGGCCCCAAATCGACACCGCGCAGCCCATCTGAACCAAGGTGGTGGCCATGCCGAGGCCGAGGCCCCCGTTGCCGCCGGTGATGACCGCGACGCGGCCGGAAAGATCGAAGGGATGGGTCATGAGAGGCCTCGCATTTGCAGGGGAGCGCGGCCAAACTCGGCCGCGAAGATCGTAAAGGAAAGCGGATGCGGATCGAGGAGTTCAACGCCTGGTGCGCGTCCCTGCCCCGCGCCACCCACGTGGTGCAGTGGGGCGGGGCGCAGGTGTGGAAGGTCGGCGGCAAAGTGTTCGCGCTGGCCCGCGCCGACCCGTTCCGCGCGTCGTTCAAGGTGACGCCGATGGGGTTTGAGGTGCTGTCGGACGCGCCCGGCTGCATCCCCGCGCCCTATCTCGCGTCGCGCGGGATCAAGTGGATCCAGGTCACGGGGCCCGAGACGCTGGACGACGACGCCCTGCGGACGCATCTGGCGCAAAGCTACGCGATGGTGGTGGCGAAGCTGACCAAAAAGCTGCGGGCTGAGCTGGGGCTGTGACGGCGCGGTCATGACGCCGCCTTGCCCGCATATTCGTCCTTGAGGCTGCGTTTCATCAGCTTGCCGGTGGCGGTGCGGGGCAGCGCGTCGCGAAAATCAATGCGCTTCGGGGTCTTGATCGACGACAGGCGGGCGCGCAGCCAGGCGATCAATTCCGCCTCCAACGCCGCGCCGCCCGCGCCGGGGATCTGGGGCTGGACCACGGCTTGCACCGCCTCGCCCAAATCCTCATCCGGGATGCCGAACACCGCCGCGTCGGCGACCGAGGGGTGGGAGATCAGCAGATCCTCAGCCTCTTGCGGGTACACGTTCACGCCGCCGGAGATGATCGTCCACGCCACGCGGTCCGTGAGGTGCAGGAACCCGCCTTCGTCCAGATATCCGACATCCCCCAAGGTGGCGCAACCGGGGCGCAAGAACGCCGCCGCGGTCTTGGCCGGATCGCCGCGATAGGCGAAATCGATGCCGCTGTCGAAATAGACCGCGCCGGTCGCCCCCGCGGGCAACTCGGCGCCGCCTTCATCCACGATGCGGATCGCCCCGACCAACGACCGTCCCACCGTGCCGGGATGCGCCAGCCATTCGGGGGCGGAGGCGACGGTGACCCCGTTCGCCTCGGTTCCGGCATAGTATTCCTGCACGATCGGCCCCCACCAATCGATCATCGCCTGCTTGACCGGCGCGGGGCACGGGGCTGCGGCGTGGATCACCGATTTCAGCGACGACAGGTCATGGCGGGTGCGCTCCGCCTCTGGCAATTTCAGCATCCGCACGAAATGGGTCGGGACCAACTGTGAATGGGTGACGCTGTGCGCCTCGACCAGCGCGAGATAGTCCGCCGCATCGAACCTCTCCATGATCACCGTTGTGGCGCCGAGGCTGCCGGCGCGCACCGCGAACCTGAGCGGAGCGGCGTGATACAGCGGCGCGGGGGATAGATAGACCGATGCCGCATCCATCCCCATGATCCCGTCGCACAGGATCGGCATGATCGGCAGCACATGATCGATCGGCCGCGCCTCCCATTCCCGCGCGATGCCCTTGGGGCGCCCGGTGGTGCCGGAGGAATAGAGCAGATCCTCGCCCGCCGCCTGATCCGCGACCGGGGCGGCGGGCTGGGACGCCACCAGATCCTCCCACGACGCGAACCCCTCGGCGGCGCCGCCAACCATCAGGCACGCCAGATCAGGCGCCACCATGCCCCGCAGCGCTCGCGCGCGGTCCAGATCGGCGGCCGACGTGATGAACGCCAATGCGGCGCAATCGCCCAGGATATACGCCGCCTCCTGCGTCCCCAGATAGCGGCTGATCGCGGTGTAGATCACGCCGGCGCGGTGGGCGGCCCAAACGATCACCATGAACTCGATCCGGTTTTCCATCAGGATCGCGATGTGGTCCCCCTGCCCGACGCCCAGCGACCGCAACGCCTGCGCCCCTTGGTTCGACACCGCGTCAAGCTCGGCATAGCTCAGCGACGCGCCCGATCCCGCCATCACATAGGCGGGTTTGTCCGGGGTGCGGGCCGCGTGGGCGGATGGGTGCAGCATGGCAAAGGCCCCTCCCCCGGGCCGGATCATCGCGCGCGCCCATCTGTCGGGGCGTCTGCGCGTCGCCCGACCGTGGCGCCAAAATCCGCTGGCGTCCACTTTTTAAAACAGCGCTTGATCGCGGCCGAAGGTGCGCCTAGCCTGCCGGTCAACATCCGCGCCCATGACGGATGACCGCCCCCCGGAGGAGACCGCCCATGCCCCGCCACCCCCGCCACCCCCGCTGCCGCGCGCCGTCATGACCGACGCCCCGCTTTTGGAAACCCGCGTCGGCGCCGTCGCGGTGCTGACCCTGAACCGTCCCAATTCGATGAATGCCCTCGACCACGCCCTGCGCGCGGCGGTGGCGGAGGCCGCGACGCAGTTGGCCGCGGATGATAGCGTGCGGGTGTTGGTGCTGACCGGCGCCGGGAGCCGCGCCTTTTGCGCCGGGCTGGACCTGAAGGAACTAGGCCAATCCGAAAGCGCCCTTCGCGGCGCCGAGGCCGATCCGGTTCTTGCGCTCGAGGCGTTCCCCCGCCCGATCATCGTCGCCATCAACGGCGTCGCGGTGACCGGCGGGTTCGAATTGGCGCTGGTCGGGGATGTGCTGCTGGCGTCGTCCAACGCGCGGTTCGCCGACACCCACGCCCGCATGGGGATCATGCCGGGCTGGGGGCTGAGCCAGAAGCTGCCGCGGATCATCGGCGCGAGCCGCGCCAAAGAGATGTCCTTCACCGGCAATTTCATCGGGGCCGAGCAGGCGGAGCGCTGGGGGCTGGTCAACTCGGTGGTCGCCCCCGACGCGCTGATGGATCACGCGATGGCGCTGGCGCAGCAGATGGCCGAGGCCGACCCGGTTTTCGCGGCCCGCTACAAGCGCCTGATCGATGACGGGCTTGCGCGCACGCTGACCGAAGGCCGTCTGGTGGAGCGCGCCGCCTCGCGCGACTGGAACGCCCGCCAGCAGTCCGCCGATCTGGAGCGTCGCCGCCTCGAAGTCACCGCGCGCGGACGCGCGCAAAGCTGACATATCGCGCGGGCGCGCGCAAGGCTGACATATCGCGCGGACGCGCTCAAAGCTGACATATCGCGCGAACGCTCGCAAAGCTGACATATCGCGCGGCCCAACGGCCTCGCCCCGACTGCATCTCCTTCGGAGGACCGCCCCATGACCGAAGCCGCCTACATCTATGACGCGATCCGCACCCCTCGTTCCAAGGGCAAGGCCGACGGCACGCTGAACGAGGTCAAGCCGATCGACCTCGTAACCACGCTGCTGCGCGAGATGCAGAGCCGCCATGACCTCGATACGTCGCGCGTCGACGACGTGATGCTCGGCTGCGTCGCCCCGGTGATGGAGCAAGGCGCGGTCCTGCCGAAAATCGCCCTGCAAAAGGCGGGATGGAGCGAGAAGGTCGCCGCGGCGCAGGTCAACCGGTTCTGCGCTTCGGGCCTCGATACCTTCAACACCGCCGCCGCCAAGGTCGCGAGCGGGTGGGAGGATCTGGTGTGCGCGGGCGGCTACGAATCCATGTCCCGCGTCCCCATGGGCGCCGATGGCGGCCCGTTCGCGGAGGACCCGGAGACCAACCTCGTGACCGGCTTCGTCCCCCAAGGCATCGGCGCCGACCTGATCGCCACGATGGAGGGCTGGTCGCGCGACGACGTCGACGCCTTTGCGATGGAAAGCCAGCGCCGCGCCGCCCATGCCCGAGATAGCGGCTGGTTCGACCGATCCGTGGTGCCGGTCAAAGACGCCAACGGGCTGACCATTCTGCGCCGGGATGATTTCATCAAGCCGGGCACGGACATGCAGGTGCTCGGGTCCCTGAAGGCCAGCTTCGCCGGGCCGGGCGCGATGGGCTACGACGCCATCGCGCTGGCGAAATACCCCGAGGTGGAGCGGATCAACCACGTCCACACCCCCGGCAATTCGTCGGGCATCGTCGACGGCGCGTCCTTGGTGATGGTCGGGAACGCGCGGATCGGCAAGGAACTGGGCATGTCCCCCCGCGGGCGCGTGGTTTCCATCGCGCTCACGGCCACCGACCCGACGATCATGCTGATCGGCCCCGGACCTGCATCCCGCAAGGCGCTCGCCAAAGCGGGTCTGACCATCGACGACATCGATCTGGTGGAGATCAACGAAGCCTTCGCCTCGGTCGCCCTGCGCCTGCAACGCGATCTGGATGTGCCCGATGAAAAGCTCAACGTGGTCGGCGGCGCCATCGCCATGGGCCATCCGTTGGGGGCGACCGGAGGGTGTCTGGTGTCCACGATGCTGGATGAGTTGGAGCGCCGGAACCTGAAACGCGCGCTGATCTGCATGTGCGTCGGCGGCGGCATGGGCATCGCCTCGATCATCGAAAGGGTCTGAGCCATGGGTTTCGGATACGACAAGGACCAAGACGGCATCGTCACCGTGACCATGGACATGGACGGCCAGTCGGCCAACACCATGAACATGGCGTACCGCGCGCTGATGAAGGAAACCGTCGAGCGGCTGGAGGGCGAGACCGGCCTGACCGGGATCGTGATCGCGTCGGCCAAAAAGACCTTTTTCGCGGGCGGCGATCTGAACGGGCTGCTGGCGCAGACCGCGGCGGATGAGGAATATTTCACCTACGCCGAGGAGAACAAAGGCTTTCTGCGACGGATTGAGAAGCTGCGCGTCCCCGCCGTCGCCGCCATCAACGGCGCGGCGCTGGGGGGCGGGTATGAGATTTGTCTAGCCTGCAACCACCGGATCGCGGTCGATCACCCCTCGGCCGTCACCGGCCTGCCCGAGGTGACGCTTGGCCTGCTGCCGGGCGCGGGGGGCGTGGTTCGATCCGTCGCGCTGCTGGGCTTGGAAAAGGCGCTGCCGTTGGTGACCGAGGGGCGGCCCCACGCCCCCGCCAAGGCGCTGGCGCTTGGCATGATCGACGCCATCGTGCCGAGCCGCGACGATCTGATCCCCGCCGCCAAGGCCTGGATCAACGCCAATCCCGGCGCGTGGCAGCAGCCATGGGACGCCAAGGGGTTCACCTTCCCCGGCGGCGACGCCGCCGCGCCGAACGTGCGGATGATCGCCATCGTAGCCCCGACGTTGCTGGTCAAGAAAACCCGCGGTCTGGCGCCCGCCCCGGCGCGGATCATCGACGTCGCGGTCAACTCGATGCGGATGGGGTTCGACAGCGCCTTGCGCAATGAGACCCGCCAATTCATGGCGCTGGTCACGACGCCTGAGGCCAAAGCCGGCATCACCACCAATTTCTTCGGCATGAACGCGCTGAAGGGCGGCGCGTTCCGGCCCAAGGGCGAGAAATGGGCCGCGAAGTCGTCCGCCGTGCTCGGCGCAGGCATGATGGGCGCCGGGATCGCGTGGGCCCATGCCTCGCGCGGTCTGCCCACCGCGTTGCGCGATCAGGACATGGCGAAGGCCGCGCGCGGCAAGGCGTATTCCGCCGACCTCTGCGCCAAGCGGATCGCGCGGGGGCAGATGGATCAGGCCAAGGCCGATGCGCTGCTGGCGCATATCCGCCCCACCGATGCGGATGATTTCGACGGCGTCGACATCATCATCGAGGCGGTGTTCGAGGACATCGCCCTGAAAGAAGCCATCATCCCCGCCACCTTCGCCAAGCTGGCCGAGGGCGGGATCTATGGCTCCAACACCTCGACCCTGCCGATATCCATTCTGGCCGAGGCGTGCCCGGAGCCGGAGCGCCTCATTGGGATCCACTTCTTCTCCCCCGTCGACAAAATGCAACTGGTGGAGATCATCCTCGGCGACAAGACCTCAGAGGCGACCGCCGCCAAGGCCTATGATTACGTGCAGTCGATCGGCAAAATCCCGATCGTGGTCACCGACAAGCGTGGCTTCTTCACCAGCCGGGTGTTCGGCGCCTATCTGGATGAGGGTCAAGCCCTGCTGGTCGACGGCATGTCCCCCGTCGCCATTGAGCGCGCGGCGTGGAAGATCGGCATGCCGGTCGGCCCGCTTCAGGTGCACGATGAGACCTCGATGGTGCTGACCAAAAAGGTCCATGACACGCATCTGGCCTTGGACAAGCGCCTCGGCATTGAGAACGGCTTTCCGGTGCGCAACGACGCAACCTTGGCGGTGGCCCACAAGATGGTCGAGCTTGGCCGCGGCGGGCGCCATTACGGCGGCGGCTTCTATGACTATGCCGCCGACGGCACGCGGACCTTGTGGAAAGGTCTGGCGCAGTTCGGCGCCGGCAACCGCGCGATCACCATGCAGGACGCCGAGGATCGGCTGCTCTACCGCTTCGCCATCGAAACCTTGCGCTGCTGGGATGAAGGCGTGCTGAGGTCTGAGACCGAGGCGAATATCGGCTCGATCTACGCCATCGGCTTCCCGGCCCACACGGGGGGCGCGCTGCAATTCATCCGCGGGGTGGGGATCGACGCCTTCGCCGCCCGCGCTGGCGCTTTGGCCGACGCCTATGGCCCCCGGTTCGACGTGTCCCCCGCCGCCCTCGACAAGCTGCGCGCCGCCGCCGCCACCGCCGCCTGACCACCCGGAGAGAGCCATGCTCAAACGCCGCATCTATGAAGAAGAGCACGAAATGTTCCGCCGCACAGTGCGCGCCTGGGCGGAAAAGCACGTGTTCCCCCATGTTGAGCAATGGCGCGAGGACGGCATCGTCAGCCGCGATGTCTGGCGCGCCGCCGGGGCCGAGGGGTTCCTGTGCATGTATGCCGATGAGAAATACGGCGGCCTCGGCATCGACGATTTCCGCTATGACATGATCCTGTCCGAAGAAATCGGCCCGCGAGAGCCGGGCCTGTTCATCCCGCTGCACAACCGCATCGTCGGGCCTTACCTGCAGAAATTCGCCACCGACGCGCAGCGCGACCGCTACATGCCCGGCGTGGTGTCGGGGGGCACGATCCTCGCCATCGCCATGACCGAACCGGGGACCGGATCAGACCTCGCCGCGATCCGCACCAAGGCCGAAGACAAAGGCGATCACTGGCTGCTGAACGGCGCCAAGACCTATATCTCCAACGGTCATCTCGCCGGGTTGGTGGTGGTCGCGGCGCGCACCGATCCCGACAGCACCCATGGCATCGGGCTGTTTCTGGTCGACGGCGACGCCGAGGGCTTCACCCGCGGGCGCAACCTGAAAAAGCTCGGCCTCCATTCCCAAGACACCGCCGAGCTGTTCTTCACCGACGTCAAACTCCCCAAAGACGCGCTGATCGGCCCCGCCGCGGGCGGCTTCAAGCTGATGATGACCAATCTGGCCGAGGAGCGGATCATGGGCGCCGTCGGCTATCTCGCCCATGCCGAGCGCGCCTTCGATCTGACCATGGACTACATCATGGACCGCCGCGCGTTCGGGCGGGCCATCGGCACGTTCCAGAATTCGCGCTTCAAGATGGCGGACATGCGCACCAAGCTTGACGCCGCATGGGCGCTGACCGACCACTGCGTGCGCGAGCATCTGGAGGGCACGCTGAGCGCCGAGATGGCCGCCGAGGCCAAATTGCTGACCTCCGAGGTCGAAGGATACGTCGCCGACGAATGCCTGCAGCTCCATGGCGGCGCCGGGTTCATGGACGAATATGAAGTCAGCCGCATCTTCGCCGACGCCCGGATCAGCCGCATCTATGCCGGATCGTCCGAGATCATGAAGGAGATCATCGGTCGCGGCCTCGGCCTTGATGAGCGGAAGCGCAACTGATGGGTCCGCTCAAGGGCCTGAGGGTTGTGGAAATGGCCGGCCTCGGCCCCTGCCCGCTGGCGGGGCAGATGCTGGCCGATCTGGGGGCGGAGGTAGCGGTGATCGAGCGCGCCTCCGGCCCCGCCCGCCCGTTCGACGTGAACAACCGCGGCAAGCGCGCCGTGGCGCTGGACCTGAAAAACCCCGCGGGGCGCGAGGCATGTTTGCGCCTGATCGACCGCGCCGACATCCTGATCGAAGGCTTCCGCCCCGGCGTGATGGAAAAGCTCGGGCTCGGCCCCGCGGACTGCCACGCCCGCAACCCCGGCCTGGTCTATGGCCGGATGACCGGCTGGGGCCAGGACGGCCCGATGGCGATGACCGCGGGGCATGACCTCAACTACCTCGCGCTCACCGGCATGCTGGGGATGATGGGCGAGGAAGGCCGCCCGCCGGTCCCGCCGCTGAACCTCGTGGCCGACTATGGCGGCGGCACGATGCTGCTGCTGTTCGGCGTGATGGCGGCGCTGTGGGAGCGGCAATCATCCGGCCTCGGCCAAGTGGTCGATGCGGCGATGATCGACGGGGTATCCGCGTTCTCGGGCCTGTTCCGCATGTTCGCCGCCCAAGGCCGATGGCGCGACGGCCGCGCGCGCAACCTGCTGGACGGCGCCGCGCCGTTCTATCGCTGCTATGCCTGCGCGGACGGAAAATTCCTGTCGGTCGGACCGCTCGAGCCGCAGTTCTTCGCCATCCTCGTCGCCAAGGCCGGGCTGCCCGACGCGCACCGCAGCGATCAGAACGACCCGGCGACATGGGCCGACCGCTCCGCGCAGTACGCCGCCCTCTTCGCCACCCGCCCCCGCGACGCGTGGATGGAGATTTTTGATGGCACCGACGCCTGCGTCGCCCCGGTGCTGAGCCCCGCGGAGGCTGAGGCCCACCCCCACAACCGCGCCCGCGCCGCCCACATAGATGTCGGCGGCATGACCCAATCGGCCCCCGCGCCGCGGTTCGCACGCACCCCTGCGGGGGCGCCCCATCCCGCCCGCGCGGCAGGCGCCGACACCGAAGCGGCGCTGGCCGATGCGGGTCTGGACGCCGAGGCGATCGCCGCCGCGCGCGCGGCGGGGGCGCTCGGCTGACGGCGCGCGGGGCGTTTCCCCGCCGCCTTCCGACCCCTCCGCCGCCACGGCGGTTGCGCAGGCGCGCGGATTGCGGTCCTATGACGCAGAACCCCATCGAATTTTCCGCTTAGGAGCCGCCCATGACCCGTCCCCGTCTCACCGCCCCCCTCGCCGGCGCGCTGATCGCAGCCATCGCCCTGCCCGGCGCCGCCTTCGCCGCTTGCGACGAAGTGCGCTTTTCCGACGTGGGCTGGACCGACATCACCGCCACCACCGCGGTGGCGAAAACCGTGCTGACCGCGCTCGGCTATGATGTGGACGTGAAGGTGCTGTCGGTGCCGGTCACCTACACCGCGATGGCCAACGGAGACATCGACGTGTTCCTCGGCAACTGGATGCCGACGATGGAGGCGGACATTCGCCCCTATCTCGACGCCAAAACCATCGACACCATGGGGGCCAACCTGACCGGGGCGAAATACACCCTCGCGGTGCCGACCTATGCCTGGGACGCAGGCCTGAAGGATTTCAAGGACATCGCCACGTTCAAGGACCAGCTTGACGCCGAAATCTATGGCATCGAGCCGGGCAATGACGGCAACCGCCTGATCATCGACATGATCGCCGCGGACCAGTTCGCGCTTGCAGGCTTTGACGTGGTGGAGAGCTCCGAGCAGGGGATGCTCGCCCAAGTCGCCCGCGCGGTGAAAAAGCAAGACCCGATCGTGTTCCTGGGGTGGGAGCCGCACCCGATGAACGCCAATATCGACATGAAATACCTGTCGGGCGGCGACGACGTGTTCGGCCCCGATTTCGGCGGCGCCACGGTGCACACCAACACCCGCGCGGGCTATGCCGCCGAGTGCCCCAATATCGGCAAGCTGATCGGCAATCTCAAATTCTCGCTGGCGATGGAGAATGAGATCATGGCCGCGATCCTCGACGGCGGGGCCGAGGCGGACGACGCCGCCGCCGCCTGGCTGAAAGCGCATCCCGAGGTGCTGGCCCCTTGGCTGGCCGGAGTGACCACCAAGGCCGGCGGGGACGGCCTCGCGGCCGTTCAGGGCGCTCTCTGATAGATCAGGGCGCGGCGGCGGATGATCGTCGCCGCGCCCGACTGACATCATGGAACCCTGCTCATTCCTCGACTGCCTGCAAGACGGGCTGACGGCGCACAAGGCGCCGTTGGGCGCGTGGGCCAAGGCGTTCGTCAATTGGCTGACCGACCACGCCGCGTTCGTGTTCGACGGCATCTCCGCCGGGCTTGACGCCGCGATCGCCGGGCTTTTGTGGCTCCTCCAATTCCCGCACCCGCTGGTGATGATCCTCGGGCTCACGCTGTTCGCATGGTGGCGGCGGCGGTCGATCGGCTTTGCGATCTTCACCGCGGCGTCGCTGCTGCTGATCGTGAATTTGGGGTATTGGGAGGAAACCACCGAGACCGTCGCGCTGGTGCTGGCGTCGGCCACCGTGTGCATGTCCGTCGGGGTGCCGATCGGAATTGCGGCGGCGCGCCGCCCGTGGCTGTTCACGCTGCTGCGCCCGGTGCTCGACCTGATGCAGACCATCCCGACCTTCGTCTATCTGATCCCGGCGCTGATCCTGTTCGGGCTTGGCATGGTGCCGGGTTTGATCGCCACGGTGATCTTCGCCGCCCCGGCGTCGATCCGGCTGACGCATCTCGGCATCACCTCGACGCCCACCTCGCTGATCGAGGCTGGCGAGGCGTTCGGCGCCTCGCCCTCGCAACTGCTGTGGAAGGTCGAATTGCCCTATGCCATGCCGCAGATCATGGCCGGGCTGACCCAGACCATCATGCTGTCGCTGTCGATGGTGGTGGTGGCGGCGCTGGTCGGGGCCGACGGGCTGGGGGTGGCGACGCTGCGCGCGCTCAACCAAGTCAACATCGCCAAGGGGTTCGAGGTCGGGCTGGTGATCGTGCTGGTCGCGATTCTGATGGACCGCCTTGCGCGGGCGGAGGGCGACCGATGACCGTCATGGTGGACATCGACCGCGTGTCGATCGTGTTCGGCGACCGCCCCGCCAGCGCGCTGCCGCTGATGGATAGCGGGCTGAGCCGCGAGGAGATCCGCGAAAGCACCGGCCAGATCCTCGGGGTCCATGACTGTTCGCTGAAGATCGACAGCGGCGAGATCATGGTGCTGATGGGCCTGTCGGGGTCCGGCAAATCCACGCTGCTGCGCGCGGTCAACGGGCTGAACCCGGTGGTGCGCGGCACGGTGACGGTGGCGGGCGCGGACGGGCCGGTGAATGTCGCCACCTGCTCGCCCACGGAGCTGCGCACGCTGCGCCGGGGCCGGATCGCGATGGTGTTCCAGCAGTTTGGATTGCTGCCGTGGCGCTCGGTGCGCGATAATGTGGCGTTCGGGTTGGAATTGGCCGGTGTGCCGGAGGCTGAGCGCGTAGCCCGCGCCAACGCCCAATTGGAATTGGTCGGCCTGACCGGCTGGGGCGACCGCACGGTGGGCGAAT
This sequence comes from Paracoccaceae bacterium, assembly GCA_047636235.1. Classification (GTDB taxonomy): domain Bacteria; phylum Pseudomonadota; class Alphaproteobacteria; order Rhodobacterales; family Rhodobacteraceae; genus JBOCEF01. The sequence goes on from JBLIKI010000002.1 coordinate 49,436, forward strand.
TGTCGGGCGGCATGCAGCAGCGCGTCGGGCTGGCGCGCGCTTTCGCCACCGACGCGCCGATATTGCTGATGGATGAGCCGTTCTCGGCGCTCGACCCGCTGATCCGCGCGCGGCTGCAGGACGAATTGCTGGAACTGCAATCCCAGCTCGGGCGCACCATCCTGTTCGTGTCGCACGATCTGGATGAGGCGCTGAAGATCGGCGCCCGGATCGCGATCATGGAAGGGGGCCGGATGATCCAGACCGGCGCGCCCCATGACATCGTGCTGAACCCGGCCACCGGTTATGTGGCGGAATTCGTGGCGCATATGAACCCACTCGGCGTCCTGCGCGCGGCTGAGGTGATGGGCGCCGCCGCGGGCGACATGACCGGCGAGACGGTGACCCCCGAAACCCCGATCAACCAATTGATCGACCGCGCGGTGGCGTCCGACGCGCCGATCCCGGTCGCGTCGGGCGGCGTGCTGGTGGGGGCGGTGGACCGGCTCGGCATCCTAAAAGCGCTGGTGCGGCGGGGCTAGGGCGCCCCAGCCAGCGGCATTTGCGCGAGGGGGCTGACGCCCCCCCCCGCCCCCGGTCAGCGCATCGCCGCGGCGGAGGTGAGGCCGCCCGCGCCTTCGTCCTCCATCTCCACCGCGCGGCGAGCGGCTGCGCCGGCGATCCGCGCCTCGTCATCGGTCAGCCTGTGGCCCTCGGGCAGGCCGGGCAGGCGCACGGTCACTTCCTTGTGGGCGAAGTGGATGCCTTCGCGGGCGAACAATTCACGGATCTCATGAT
>JBLIKI010000003.1:0-46995 GCA_047636235.1 Paracoccaceae bacterium
GCCATGTCAGCGCCGCGCCCATGGCGGACATCCCGTATGGCGTCGGCGCGCTGATCGCGCGTTGGCGCAAGGTGCGGCTGTGAGCTGGGCGCGCGAGGAGGTTTCGGCCCCGGTCCTCGACCGACGGTTGGAACTGGAGGAGTTGACCCGCGCCGGAGATGGCGCGGGCGGCTGGGCAAAGAGGTGGACCGCACTGGGCCCGATCTGGGCGGCGGTGCGTGCACGAAGTGGGCGGGAGATCGAGGAGGGCGCTCGCGGGCGGTCCCGCGTCTCGCACCGCATTCTGGTACGCGCGGCGCCGGTCGGGTCGCCGGCGCGCCCCCGGGCGGATCAGCGGTTCCGCGAGGAGGCCCGGGTGTTTGTGATCCGCGCCGTCACCGAGGCCGACGCCCGCGGCCGCTATCTGCTGTGCTGGGCTGATGAGGAGGCGCTGCGATGACCGTATCGAGGGCGCTCGCCTTGCAAGAGGCGATCTATTCCGCGCTGTCCGGGGACGCCGCGCTGTCGGCGCTGGTGGACGGTCGGATCAATGACGAGCCGGTGCATCTGGACGCTCCCGGTGCCGATCCGGGTCCATATGTGACCTTGGGCGATGAAAAGGTCCGCCGCTGGAACGCCCAAGGGCTGAGCGGTGCGATCCATGAGGCCGAAGTGTCGGTGCATGCGGTCAGCGGCGGGTTCGCCGACGTCAAGCGGATCGCAGGCGAGGTGGAGCGAGTGCTGAGCGACGCGCAGCTGGCGCTGTCCGCGGGCCGGGTTGTGACGTCGTCGCTGCGCGCCGCGAGGGCGGTGCGAACCGCCGATGGCGGGCGGCGGATTGATCTGAGATTTGAGTTTCGCATCGAAGCGTAAACCATTCAGGAGGCTGAAAAAATGTCGGCTCAAAAGGGCAAGGATCTTTTGTTGAAGATCGATACTGGCGGCGGTGTGTTCCAGACGGTGGCCGGGCTGCGCGCCACGCGGATCGCGTTCAATGCGGAGACGGTGGATGTGACGAACGCCGCGTCCTCGAACCGCTGGCGTGAGTTGCTGGAGGGCGCGGGGGTCCGCGCCGCGGCGATCAGCGGATCGGGGGTGTTTCTCGATCAGTCGACCGACGAGACGATCCGGGCGGCGTTCTTTTCCGGGACGATCCCGACGTTCCAGGCGATCATCCCCGATTTCGGCACGGTGGTGGGCGCGTTCCAGATCACCGCGCTCGAATACTCCGGCCAGCATGACGGCGAGGCTGTCTATGAGGTCTCGCTCGCGTCTGCGGGCGCGCTGAGCTTCGCGGCGGCCTGAGCCATGGCCAACGCAATGCGGGGCGAGGCCGCGATCACCCTCGACGGAGAGCTCCACGGGCTGCGGCTCACCCTTGGTGCGTTGGCGGGGTTGGAGGAAGCGTTCGGCGAGGACGGGCTGGCGGCGCTGGCGCTGCGGTTCGAGCAGGGCGGCGTGCGGGCGGGTGATCTGATCGCGCTGCTGGGCGCCGGGCTGCGCGGCGCGGGGCATCAGATGTCGGACAAAGTGTTGGCGGGCATGGAGGTGGCGGGCGGCGCGCCGGGCGCCGCCCGGGCGGCGGCGCAGTTGCTGGCGCGGACCTTCGCGCCGCTAGGGGACCGGGGATGAAGCCGGGGCGCATCGACTGGCCGGGTTTGATGCGGGTCGGCCTTGGGGCGCTGCGGCTGACGCCGGAGGCGTTCTGGTCGATGACCCCGCGGGAATTCGAGGCGGCCTGCACCGTGCTTGGCTTTGGCGCCGAGGACGGACGTGAGGCGATGTCGCGGTCGCGGCTTGACGCGCTGCGCGCCCGTTATCCGGACGCGCCTGTCGAAAGGAAGAGAGATGGCTGAGTTCGACCAATACCTCGACGGCGGCACGTCGCTTGGCAGTGCGCTGAGCAGTCTTAGCGGCGATGCAGCAGGGCTGTCGGATGCGTTCGCGCAGGAAATGCAGACCATGCGCACCGAAATGAAGACTACCGGGGACGAGGCGACGGCGCTGTCGTCCTCAATCAGCGGCAGCTTGCGCAAGGCGTTGGACGGGCTGGTGTTCGGTGGGGCCAAGGCGTCGGACACGTTGCGCAAGTTGGGCCAGGACATGACCGGGCGAGTGCTGAATGCGGCGTTACAGCCGGTGCAGCAGGCGGTCGGGCAGGGCATCGGCGGGCTGGTGGCGAACGGGGTCGGATCGCTGCTGGGCGGGATGTCGATGTTCGCGGACGGGGCCGCGTTTTCCGCCGGGCGGGTGCGGGCCTTCGCGGGGGGCGGCGTGGTCGAAGGGCCGACGCTGTTCCCGATGCGTGGCGGCACCGGGCTGATGGGCGAGGCGGGGCCGGAGGCGATCTTGCCGCTGGCCCGAGGGCCGGATGGGCGGCTGGGCATCGCATCGTCCGGGGGCGGTAGGGCGACCCATGTGACTGTGAATATCTCGTCCCCCGATGTGGAGGGGTTCCGCAGGTCGCGGGGCCAGGTGGCGTCGGCGATCGCGCGGGCGGCTTCGGCCGGCCGGCGCAATATGTGAGGTGACGCGATGAGCTTTCATGACATTCGGTTCCCGTCGCGGCTGTCGCGCGGGTCCACCGGCGGGCCGGAGCGTCGGACCGAGATCGTATCCCTCGCCAACGGATACGAGGCGCGCAACGCCGCTTGGGCGGACGCGCGGCGGCGCTATGACGCCGGGATGGGGGTCGCGTCGGCGGACGATCTGCACGAGGTGCTTTCGTTCTTTGAGGCTCGGCGCGGGCGGCTGCATTCGTTCCGATGGAAGGACTGGTTGGATTGGAAATCCGCGATGCCGTCGGCGGCGATCACCGCGACCGATCAGCCGCTGGGCCTTGGCAACGGGGTCGAGACGGCGTTTGCGCTGCGCAAGGGCTATCAAAGCGGCGGCTACACCTATTATCGCCCGATCGCCAAGGCGGTGGTCGGCACGGTGGTGCTGGCGGTCGACGGGCTGACCGTGGTCGAGGGTGTCGATTTCACCTTTGACGGTGTGAACGTGATCCTTATGGCGGCCCCCGCCGCTGGGGCGAGCGTGACCGCGGGGTTCGAGTTCGACGTGCCGGTGCGGTTCGCCGAGGACCGCATCGACGTCAGCCTGACCGCGATGGAGGCGGGCGAGATCTCGTCGATCCCGATCGTGGAGGTGCGGCTCTGATGCGCGAGATCAATGAGAAGATCGCCGCGGCGCTGGCGAGCGGAACCACCACGCTCTGTCGCTGCTGGCTGCTCGAGCGACGTGATGGCGAGCGGCTCGGGTTCACCGACCACGACGCGGCGCTGAGCTTTGACGGAGTGACGTTCGAGCCGGAAAGTGGGTTCGCGCGGTCGGCGCTGGAGCGCTCATTGGGGCTCAGCGTCGACAATATGGAGGCGGCGGGCGCGCTGCGCTCGGACGCGATCACCGAGGCGGATTTGGCGTGGGGGCTTTATGACGGCGCCTCGATTCGCCAGTGGCTGGTGGACTGGACAGACGTGACGGCGCGCGATCTGGGGTTCGCGGGCACGGTCGGCGAAGTGCGGCGCAGCACGCTTGGCTTCGAGGTCGAAGTGTCGGGCCTGTCGGAGGTGCTGAACCAACCGCAAGGGCGGGTGTTCCTGCGGGCCTGCGACGCCGAGCTTGGGGACGCGCGCTGCGCCGCGGCGCTATCGGGCGATCTGATCGGCGCAGGGGTCGTGACGGAGCTGCGCGGGGAGCGGAGCTTTGTCGTGTCAGGACTTTGGCAGGCGGAGGGGTGGTTCTCGCTCGGCCGTCTGGCCTGGACCGGCGGGGGCAATGCGGGCGAGACGGTGGTGGTGCACAGCCACGGCATCCGCCAGTGGCAACATGTGATCACGCTGTGGGGCGCGCCGCATGCCGCGGTCGCGCTCGGCGATGCGTTCGATATCCGCGCGGGATGTGACAAGAGCGCGGCGACCTGCCGGGCCAAGTTCGACAACATTCTGAACTTCCGCGGCTTTCCGCATATGCCGGGTGAGGATTGGGCGACGGGGTATCCCTCGCAGGACGAAGTTCACGACGGTGGGTCGTTGTTCCGTGGCTGAGGATGCGGTGGCGACGCGTATCGTGGCCGCCGCGCGGGGCTGGGCGGGCACGCCCTATCTGCACCAATCGAGCGCGAAGGGGGCGGGAACCGACTGTCTCGGCCTTGTGCGCGGGGTGTGGCGCGAGGTGTACGGGCATGAGCCGGAGACGCCGCCCGCCTATACCCCCGACTGGTCCGAGCCGGCGGCCCATGAGGTGCTGTGGGGGGCGGCGGCCCGGCACATGACCGCGGTTGCGCCTGATCAGGCGCAGGCGGGGGATGTGCTGCTGTTTCGGATGCGGCGGACCGGACCGGCCAAGCATCTGGCGATTCTGACCGACATGTGCGGGTCCGAACCCCGGATGATCCACGCCTATAGCGGCCAAGGCGTGGTGGAATCGTCGCTAGGGCCTTCCTGGCGGCGTCGCGTAGCGGCCGCGTTCCGATTTCCGAGGTGATCCATGGCGACTCTGGTACTTGCAGCGGCCGGCGCGGCGATCGGCGGCGCTGCCGGCGGCGCCGTGCTTGGCGTCAGCGCGGCGGTGATCGGGCAGGCGGCCGGCGCCGTCATCGGCGGGTTGATCGATCAGGCGATCTTGGGCTCAGGGCAGGAGGCGGTCAGCCGCGGCAAGGCGTCGTCGCTGCGCATTCAAGGCGCGAACGAGGGCGCGCCGATGCCGCGCATCTATGGACGAATGCGAGTGGCGGGACATGTGATCTGGTCCACCCACTATCATGAGCATGTCTCAAGCAGTGGCGGTGGCAAGGGGTCGGGGCCGAAGGTGCAGGATCACTCCTACACCATCGGGTTCGCGGTAGCGCTGGCGCAGGGGCCGATCGACGGGATCGGGCGGGTCTGGGCCGATGGCAAGATCCTGAACATGGACAAGCTGCACTGGCGGCTGCATCGGGGCGGCGAGGATCAAGGGCCGGACCCGTTGATCGAAGCGGTCGAGGGCTGGGCACCAGCCTATCGCGGCGTCGCCTATCTGGTGTTCGAGGATCTCGAGGTCGGGCGGTTCGGCAACCGGGTGCCGCAGATCTCGGTCGAGGTTTTGCGCGCGCCGCGGATCCCTGCGGGCGGAAATGTGCCGGAGGCGGGGCTCGAGCTGAGTTCGATCATCAAAGGGGTCGCGCTGTCGCCCGGCACCGGCGAGTTCGTCTATGCCATCGAGCAGGTGCGCGTTATCGAGGATGAAGGCAAGTCCCACGTTGCCAACATTAACACCGGCGCAGGGAAGGCGGATGCGCTGGTGGCGCTCGACCAGTTGGAGGACCAGCTGCCGGGCGCCGAGGCGGTGTCTCTGGTGGTGAGCTGGTTCGGGACCGACCTGCGGTGCGGCCAGTGCGAGGTGCGTCCCGGCGTCGAGTATCGCGAGACGATTACCGCGCCGGTCGACTGGTCGGCGGGCGGAGCGAGCCGCACGACCGCGCATCTGGTGGGGCGCGATGCGCAGGATCGCCCAGTGTTCGGGGGCACGCCTTCGGACGCCTCGGTGATCGCGCTGATCCGTGAGATGAACGACCGCGGGCTGAGGGTGATGTTCTATCCGTTCCTGCTGATGGACATCGGGCCGGGCAATGGCTTGACCGATCCTTGGGGCTGGAACGCTGAGCAGTCGGCCTACCCCTGGCGCGGGCGCATCACCACGAGCTTGACGCAGGGGCAGGCGGGATCGACCGACATGACCCCCACTGCTGCGGATGAGGTCGCGGCGTTCTTCGGGACGGCGACGGTGGCGGATTTTCAGATCGTCGGCGAGGAGGTGGTCTATTCCGGGCCCGCCGAATGGTCGCTTCGGCGGATGGTTTTGCACTATGCGCATCTGTGCAAGGCGGCGGGCGGGGTGCACGGGTTCTGCATCGGGTCGGAGTTCCGCGCGCTGACGCAGATCCGCAGCGCTCGAACCGAATACCCGGCGGTGGATGCGTTCCAGGCGCTGGCGGCAGAGGTTCGAGCGGTGCTGGGGAGCGGCGTCAAGCTGGGCTATGCCGCCGATTGGTCGGAGTATTTCGGCCACCAGCCGCAGGACGGGACCGGGGACAGGCTATTTCACCTCGACGCACTTTGGGCTGATCCGGCGATCGATTTCATCGGCATCGACTATTATGCGCCGCTGACCGATTGGCGCGACGGCTATGACCATGCCGATGCGGCGATCGCGCGGTCGATCCATGACCTCGACTATCTGTCGTCGCGGTTCGCTGCCGGAGAGGGGTATGACTGGTACTACGCCTCTGACGCCGACCGGGCTGCGCAGACCCGCACCCCGATCGTCGATGGCGCCCATGGCGAGGATTGGATCTGGCGGTCGAAGGACATCCTCAACTGGTGGCGCCGTCCGCATCACGCGCGGATCGATGGCGTGCGGCAAGCGGCGCCCAGCGCCTGGACGCCGGAGATGAAGCCGGTGTGGCTGACCGAGATCGGCTGCGGCGCGGTCGACAAAGGGTCGAACCAGCCGAATGTGTTCGTCGATCCAAAGTCGTCGGAATCGGGTTTTCCGTATTTCTCCAGCGGGCAGCGCGACGATCTGATCCAACGGCGGGTGCTGCAAGCGGCGAGCAAGCATTGGTCCGAGGACGCCAACAACCCGGTCTCAGCCATCTATGGCGACCGGATGCTGGACCTGTCCAACGTCTATGTCTGGACCTGGGATGCGCGGCCTTGGCCGGAGTTTCCCGCCCGGCTCGACATCTGGTCGGACGGGGGCGCACATGCGTTGGGGCACTGGCTGTCGGGGCGGGTCAATTCGGCTTCGTTGGCGGCGGTGGTGGCGGAGATCTGCAATGCGGCGGGGCTGGCCGATTTCGACGTCAGCGATCTTGACGGCGTGGTCGACGGCTTCGCCGAGGCCCAAGTGCAGACCCCCCGCGAGGCCTTGCAGGCGCTGATGCTCGGGTTCGGCTTTGACGCGTTGGAAAGCGGCGGGCGCGTGGTGTTCCGAATGCGAGGCCGCGGGCCGGTGGCGGAGATCGATGACGCCCAGATGCTGGCGCCCGACGGTCAGTCCGACCGGGTGCTGGAGCTGACGAGGGCGCCGCAATCGGCGGCCCCGACGAGGGTCCGGGTCGGGTTCGTGCGCGCCGATGGCGATTATCAGGACGGCGTGGTCGAGGCGACCTCGGCGGTGGAGGGCGCGCGGGGGGTGATGGGCTCTGACCTCGCCATTGCAATGTCGCGCGGCGCGGCGAAGGCCATCGCCGAGCGGTGGTTGCGTGAAGCGGATGCCGCGCGCGATCGGGTCACCTTTGGGGCGCCACTGTCGTATCTGGCGCTGGAGCCAGGCGACGTTGTGCGGCTGCCCGATGCCGGGGGCGCTGATTTCCGCATCGACCGGATCACCGACGGCGTGGGCCGCCAGATTGAGGCGACGCGCATCGACGGGGTGCTATATTCGCTGAAGAGCCTTCCGGGCGAGGATGCCGAGCAAGCCCCCGCAGCGGGAGGCGAGGCCGCCGGACCGCCCGGGTATCGATTGCTGGACGTGCCCTGGGTGCTGTTCGGTGGCGACGCGCAAAAGCCGTTCGCCGCGGTATGGGCCGATCCGTGGCCGGGCTCTGTCGCGGTCTGGAGTTCGGACCGCGATGAGGGGTATGAGCGCGCGGCGCTGACCACGTCCGCAACCGCGGTCGGGCGGCTGTTGGACCCGCTGCCGTCGGCCGCGCCGTGGCGGTGGAGCCGGGGCGCATCGGTTCGGGTGCGGATGATCTCTGGCACATTGGCGTCGGCGGATGAACTGGCGGTCTACAACGGCGCCAACCTTTGCGCGCTCAGCACCGTCGATGGCGTGTGGGAGATGCTGCAGTTCCGCGACGCGGTGCTGGAACCCGACGGGTCCTGGCGCCTGTCGCTGTTCAGCCGTGGGCTGGCGGGCACGGAGCAGCTGATCGCCGACCCGGCGCCTGCGGGGTCGACCTTGGTGATGCTGGATGCGCGGACGATGCGGCTCGACCTGCCCGAAGGGGTGATGGGGTTGGAGCGGCATTTCCGCATCGGACCGGGGGACGCCGATCTGAGCGATCCGTCCATCGCCCATGCGATCTGGACTTGGGAGGGATCGGGGCTCCGGCCCCTCGCCCCGGTGCATCTAGCAACGAATGTGGCGGCCAATGGCGATCTGATCGTCAGCTGGCTGCGCCGGTCGCGCACCGACAACGACACGTTCTTCAGCGGCGTCACGCCCTTGGGTGAGGCGAGCGAGCGGTATCGCGCGCGTCTGATCGCGGATGGCGGCGCGCTGGTGCGGGAGGTTGAGACGACTGGTCCCGAATGGATCTATCCCGCCGCCGACAAGGTGGCGGATGGATTGACGGGTGTGATCACAATCGCAGTGGCCCAGATTTCCGAAGCGTACGGACCGGGCTTTGAAGGAAAGGTGACCTACAGTGCTTGAAACGCCCAAACTCTTGCTGCCGCTTCTGGCGGCCGGCCAGGCCCAGAAGCACATCCCCGTCAATGAGGCGCTGTCGCGGCTCGACGCGCTGTTCATGCTGTCGGCGTTGGGCCGCAGCACCGCGGCCCCCCCCGTCAGCCCGGCGGAGGGGGATCGCTGGATCGTGCCTGCGGGTGCGACCAGCGCATGGGCGCTGCAGGATCAGCGCATCGCGGTCTGGATCAACGGGGGGTGGGATTTCATCGCCCCGTTGGTCGGGTGGCGCTGCTGGATCGAGGACGAAGGTATCGAGGCGCTGTTCGATAGCGGCGTCTGGTCCGCGTTGATCGTGCCTGGCGGCGGTGCGAGCGGCGCGATGCAGGTGCTGACGTTCGAGCACGCGCCCATCGGCGCAATCAGCGACACGGTGGGTCTGATCCCCGGCGCCGCCACGGTGTTCGGCGTCACGGCGCGGGTGATCGTGGCCATGACCGGGGTGTCGGGTTGGTCGCTTGGCGTCAATGGCGCGGCGACGCGCTACGGCTCCGAGCATGGGATCGCGCTGAATGCTGTTGTGAGCGGTCCGACTACCGGACCGATGGCGTTCAGCCAGAATCTGCCGATGCGACTGACCGCCGAGGGCGGATCCTTCACCGGGGGGCGCGTGGCCATCTCGGTCCACTACATGACGCTCTCGGTTCCCGTGGCGGTATGACGGGCGTCGAGCTTGTTGCAATCAAAGGAGACATGTCATGACCGAGCTGATCGGCGGCGACGCCGCAATGCTGTCCGTCGCAATCGAGCGCACGTTAGCCATCGCCACCGCGCTGGTGACTGCCGCCTCGATGGTCGCGGCGCTGACGCCAACGCCGCGTGACGACACCTTTTGGGGCAAGGTCTATCGCGTACTGGAGATCTTGGCGTTCAACTTCGGACGCGCAAAAGAGGGGCCGCCGAACCATGAAGGCGGTCGTTTCACCGCGTCCTGAGCCCGCATCGCCGACAGGCGCGCCCGCCAGGCGCGCCTGTCGGCACGTTGTTCACTGAACTGCGGCTTGATTTTCCCACCAAAAAGACGATTGTAGAGAGGAGTCGCCACCTCATCGGCGGCCGGACTGCGGAGGGAACGGCATGGCCGTCGCGAACAAGAGGCGAGGAACTCTCACGAAAGTCGACCCGGTCTGGTCGCGCATGCGCGAGGAGGCTAGCGAAATCGTCGAGAAAGAGCCGCTGCTGGGCAGTCTGGTACATGCGGTCGTGCTGCATCATCATACGCTTGAAGATGCGTTGAGCTATCGGGTCGCGCAAAAACTCAGCTCCGCCGACATGCCGGGGCTGATCTTGCGGGACATGTGCGATGAGGTGCTGGCCGCTGACGCGTCGCTGCGCGAAGCCGCGCGGGCGGATATCGTTGCGGTGTTCGACCGCGACCCGGCCTGCCACCGGTATGTGCAGCCCCTATTGTTCTTCAAGGGGTTTCTAGCGATCCAGTCCTATCGGATCGGCCATCATCTCTGGACTCATGGTCAGACTGACATGGCCTATTACATCCAGATGCGGACGTCGGAAGCGTTCGGGGTGGATATCCACCCCGGCGCGCGCCTCGGCAAGGGCATCATGATCGATCACGCCCATTCCATCGTGATCGGCGAGACGGCTGTGGTTGGGGATAACTGCTCGATGTTGCATTCGGTGACGCTTGGCGGCACCGGCAAGGCCGATGGAGATCGTCATCCAAAAATCGGCGAGGGCGTGCTGATCGGCGCCGGGGCGTCGGTGCTCGGCAACATCTCGATCGGGCATTGCAGCCGGATCGCGGCAGGGTCGGTGGTGCTGCACGATGTGCCGCCGTGCAAGACCGTCGCCGGCGTCCCGGCGCATATCGTCGGCGATGCGGGTTGCGCGCAGCCGGCGCGGAGCATGAACCAGACCGTCTGAAGCCCGCGCTCGCCGTAAAGAAAAAGCCGCTGGTCCCATGAGAGGACCGGCGGCTTTCTGCATCGATCGCTATTGCGCGATCAGGCGAGCATGGCGAGCGGGTTTTCGAGGTTGGCTTTCACCGCCTCAAGGAACTGCGCGCCGAGCGCCCCGTCGATCACGCGGTGATCGACCGATAGCGTCACTGACATCATTGTAGCGACAACGATGTCGCCACTGGCGGACACCACCGGCTTTTTGATGCCCGCGCCGACCGCCAGGATCGAGGCGTGCGGCGGGTTGATCACTGCATCGAAGTTCTCGATGCCGAACATCCCGAGGTTGGAGATCGCAAAGCTGCCGCCTTGGTATTCTTGGGGCGCCAGCTTGCGCTCACGCGCACGGCCCGCGAGGTCCTTCATCTCAGCCGAGAGGGCCGAGAGGGACTTGGCATGGGCGTCGCGTAGGACCGGCGTGAACAGCCCGCCCTCGATCGCCACGGCCACCGCCACGTCGGAACCCTTGAACTTCAGCACTCTATCGCCCGCCCACGCTGCGTTGCAATCGGGATGCTGCTGAAGCGCCAGCGCACAGGCCTTGATGATAAAGTCGTTGACTGACAGCTTGATGCCGCGCGCCGCCACCTTGGCGTTCAACTCGGCGCGGAACGCCATGAGGGCGTCCAGCGAGATCTCTCGCCGCAGGTAGAAGTGCGGGATGGTCTGCTTGGCCTCAGTCAGCCGCGCTGCGATGGTCTTGCGCATGCCGTCGAGCTTCACTTCCTCATACGGCGTGTTTGCGTAGATCTTTTTCACCGCATCGGTGGACATGCCCGAAGCCATGGCGGCGGGCGCCGCGGCTTTGGGCGCCTCGGCGGCTGCCTTGGGCGCAGGAGCGGCGTCGGCGGCGATCGGCTGGGCGTTCTCCACATCCGCTTTCACGATCCGACCGCGAGGGCCGGAGCCGCTGATAGCCGCAAGGTCGAGCCCCTTGTCGGCGGCGATGCGGCGGGCCAAGGGGGACGCGAACACGCGCGCTCCATCGCTCGACACCGGTGCGGCCGAAGCGGGGGTCGCCGCGGCGGCAGGCGCCGCAGCCGCAGGCGCTTCGGCGGCCTTGGGGGCCGGATCGGCGGGGGCCGGAGCTGCCCCCATTTCCTCTCCCTCTTCGAGCAGGATAGCGATCAGCGCGTTGACCTTCACCCCCTCAGTCCCTTCGGCGACGACGATCTTGCCGACGATGCCGTCGTCGATCGCCTCGAACTCCATGGTCGCTTTATCGGTCTCGATCTCGCAGATCACGTCGCCGGAGGTGACTTTATCGCCCTCCTTGACGTTCCATTTGGCGAGCGTTCCTTCCTCCATCGTCGGAGAAAGGGCCGGCATCAGAATTTCGGTGGCCATGATTTTCCCTCCTCAGCGATAGCAGACGGACTTGACCACCGCGATGACCTCGGCGGTGGTCACGAGCGCAAGTTTTTCAAGATTGGCGGCATAAGGCATGGGCACGTCCTTGCCGGTGCAGACCATGACCGGAGCGTCGAGGTAATCGAACGCCTCCTGCATCAGCACCGACGAGACGTAGCTGCCGATCGAGCAGACCGGGAACCCTTCTTCGACGGTGACGCACCGGTTGGTCTTTTTCACCGATTCAATCACCGTCGCAGTGTCCATCGGGCGGATCGTGCGTAGGTCGATGACCTCCGCCGAAATGCCGTCTTTCTCCAGCGCGTCAGCGGCCTCGAGCGCATAGGTCATGCCAATACCGAATGAGACGATGGTGACGTCCGTGCCCTCGCGCCAGATCCGCGCCTTGCCGATCGGCACCGTGTAGTCGATGTCTGGCACGTCGAACGAACGACCGTAGAGGATCTCGTTCTCAAGGAAGATCACCGGGTTAGGATCGCGGATCGCCGCCTTGAGCAAGCCCTTGGCATCCGCCGCCGAGTAAGGCTGCACGACCTTCAGGCCGGGGATCGAGGCGTACCACCCCGCATAGTCTTGGCTGTGCTGGGCACCCACACGCGCTGCGGCGCCGTTCGGGCCGCGGAACACCATCGGTGCACCCATCTGGCCGCCTGACATATACAGCGTCTTGGCCGCCGAGTTGATGATCTGGTCGATCGCCTGCATGGCGAAGTTGAAGGTCATGAATTCGACGATCGGGCGCAGACCCGCAAAGGCGGCGCCGACCGCGAGGCCGGTGAATCCGTGCTCGGTGATCGGTGTGTCGATCACGCGGCGCGGGCCAAATTCCTCAAGCAAGCCCTGGCTGATCTTGTAGGCTCCTTGGTATTCGCCCACTTCCTCGCCCATCAGGAACACGTCGCCGTCGCTGCGCATTTCCTCGGCCATTGCGTCGCGCAACGCTTCGCGCACGGTCTGTTTCTTCATCGGCGCGTCGGCGGGCCAGTCAGGGGTCAGCGCGACCGCCGGGGCCTTGGGGGTAGTCGGGGCGCTCGGCGCCGGGGCGGCGCGCGGGGCTGCCTCGGCGGTGGGGGCCGTCACGGGCGATGCGGGGGCTTCGGCGGCGGAGGCGTCTTCGCCTTCCTCCAGCAACACCGCGATCGCGGTGTTGACCTTGACCCTTTCGGTCCCCTCAGCGATCAGGATCTTGCCGATCACGCCATCATCGATCGCCTCGAACTCCATCGTGGCTTTATCGGTTTCGATCTCGCAGATCACGTCGCCGGAGGTGACTTTGTCGCCTTCCTTCACGTTCCATTTGGCGAGCGTCCCCTCTTCCATCGTCGGAGAGAGGGCGGGCATCAGAATTTCGGTGGCCATTCTTTTATTCCCTCCGGCAGATCAGGCGTAGATGTCGGTCCAGAGCTCGGCTTCGGCCGGCTCGGGACTTTCTTGGGCGAACTGCGCCGCCTCTTGGACGATTGCGCGGATTTCCTTGTCGATCGCCTTCATCTCGTCCTCGTCCGCCATGTTCCCCATGACCAGCAATTCACGCACGTGATCGATCGGATCGCGAGTCTCGCGCATCTTCTGCACTTCTTCGCGGGTCCGGTATTTCGCAGGGTCAGACATCGAATGGCCGCGATAGCGATAGGTGTTCATCTCAAGGATGTAGGGGCCGTTGCCCGCGCGGGCGTGCTCGGTGGCCTTGACCGTCGCGTCGCGCACTGCAAGCACGTCCATGCCGTCGACAGCCTCCCCGGGGATGCCGAACGCAGCCCCGCGGGTGTAAAGCGCTGGGGTCGACGAGCCGCGCGCCATCGATGTGCCCATCGCGTATTGGTTGTTCTCGACGATGAAAATGCAGGGCAGCTTCCACAGCGAGGCCATGTTCATGGCCTCATAGATCTGGCCTTGGTTCGCCGCACCGTCGCCAAAATAGGCGTAGGACACGTTGTCATTGCCGCGATACCAGTTGGCGAACGCCAGACCGGCGCCGATCGGCACCTGCGCGCCAACGATGCCATGCCCGCCGTAGAAGTTCTTTTCCTTCGAGAACATGTGCATGGAGCCGCCCTTGCCCTTGGAGTAGCCCCCCTCGCGCCCGGTCAGCTCAGCCATCACGCCCTTGGGGTCCATCCCGCAGGCCAGCATATGGCCGTGGTCGCGGTAGGATGTGACGCGCTGGTCGCCTTCCTTGGCTGCGGCCTCGACGCCGACCACCACGGCTTCCTGGCCGATATAGAGATGGCAGAACCCGCCGATCAGGCCCATGCCATAAAGTTGTCCGGCCTTTTCCTCGAACCGACGGATCAGGAGCATGTCGCGGTAAAAGGCGAGCAGCTCCTCTTTGGAAGCGTTGGGCTTCTTGCGTCGTGTGGCGGCCATCTGATCCTCCTCGCGTGGGATCCGCATCCCGATCTGACGTCGGGTCCGGAAAACTACGATGAAGGTAAAGGGAAACGGGCGCAAACGCCCGAAAAATCAGCGCAACGCCGTTGCCATTCCAAGGCGGTTCCTGAAAGCATCATGCCGACGCAGCGTCTGGATCGCCCGATCCGATGCTATCGTGCGCTTTCGAAACTGCGCTTCACCGAATGACGATTTCATCGGTGCGAACATGGCCCAACACATCGCGTGCCCGCTCATCCAGAAGATCGAGGTCGAGCCAGCTTTCCGACAGGCGGCCGGTCAGGTTTTCCATCTCGGCCCGCTCGCCCTGAAGCGAGGCGAGCTCCACCTTAAGGCGGTCTTCCTCGCGGGTCAGACGCACCAGCTCAACCAAGCCGGTGTCTCCTTGGACGGCGGAATAGGCGAAATACAACGCCGATCCTACGATCAGGAACGACATGCCCGCCGCCGCCAAGGCGCGGCCAGTGAATGGCGTCTCGCTCATCAGTTACGAACTCCGCTCGGCCCCTCGCCGTCCGCGCCATCGCGTGGAGAGAATATGATGCCAGAGGCGGGGCGTCATGGAAAGCCCCGTGGCGCGTCGCCCCTGAAACGCAAAACGCCCGGCCCCATCGGGACCGGGCGCTTGACGCGCACGTCGGCGCCGATCAGCCGCGCAGGATCGAGGTCCCGGCGAACAGGGCGGAGCCGCCCAGCTCCTCCTCGATGCGGATCAGCTGGTTGTATTTCGCCAGCCGGTCCGAGCGCGACAGCGAGCCGGTCTTGATCTGCCCGCAATTCAGCGCGACCGCGAGGTCGGCGATGGTCGCGTCCTCGGTCTCGCCCGAGCGGTGCGACATCACCGAGGTGTAGCGCGCGCGGTGGGCCATATCGACGGCGTCGATGGTCTCCGACAGCGTGCCGATCTGGTTGACCTTCACCAGGATCGAGTTGGCGCAGCCCTGCGCGATCCCGGTTTCCAGACGGCGCGAATTGGTGACGAACAGATCGTCGCCCACCAGCTGGCAGCGCGCGCCGATCCGGTCGGTCAGCAGCTTCCAGCCCTCCCAATCGTCCTCGGCCATGCCGTCTTCGATCGAGATGATCGGATAGCTGTCGACCAGCGCGGCCAGGTAATCGACCATCCCGGCGCTGTCGAGGCGCTTGCTCTCGCCCTTCAGATCATAGATCCCGTCGGCGAAGAATTCGGTCGACGCGGCGTCGAGCGCGAGATGTACGTCCTCGCCGGGGCGATACCCGGCCTTCTCCACCGCCTTCATGATGAAGTCGAGCGCGTCGCGGGTCGAGCTGAGGTTGGGCGCGAAGCCGCCCTCGTCGCCGATCGAAGTGTTGTAACCCGCGGCCGACAGCTCTTTCTTCAGCGTGTGAAAAATCTCCGCCCCGATGCGGACGGCATCGGCGATGCTGCTCGCCGAGGTCGGCATGATCATGAATTCCTGGATGTCGATCGGGTTGTCAGCATGCTCGCCGCCGTTGATGATGTTCATCATCGGCACCGGCAGCACTCGCGCGGACGTGCCCCCGACATAGCGGTACAGCGGCAGGCCGGTCGAATTGGCCGCCGCCTTGGCGCAGGCGAGCGACACGCCGAGGATCGCGTTGGCGCCAATCCGGCCCTTGTTCGCGGTCCCGTCCAGCTCGATCATCGCGGCGTCGAGCGCCAGCTGCTCGGTCGCGTCGAACCCGGCCAGCATCTCGAAGATCTCGCCATTCACGGCCTCGACCGCGCGCATCACGCCCTTGCCCATATAAGCGTCGCCGCCATCGCGCAGCTCCACCGCCTCATGCGCGCCGGTCGAAGCGCCCGAGGGCACGGCGGCGCGGCCGAAGCTGCCGTCCTCCAGCGTCACGTCGACCTCGACGGTCGGGTTGCCGCGGCTGTCGAGGATCTGGCGGCCGGTGATGTCGATGATCGCGCTCATGTTCTTGGCTTTCTGTTGTCGCGCCCGCGGCGCGTGAACGACGTCGGGCTGGCGGTGCAGGGTGGGTTTGGCTCGTCCTACTCCATGCCCGCGCGCGGATAAAGCCTGCGGAACGCAAAGGCACCCCCGCGCGGCGCAGAGCCGCGGGAGGGCGCCCAAGGCCGGCTCCGGCGCCGGTCAGCCGTCGAAATCGACGGTCTGCATCAATTTCAACGCCTCGGCGCGGCGGTCGGCAATTTCGCTGAGCGGCAGGTCATCGGGCGTGAACGCGCCCCAGCTTTCCACCAGCGCCGAGGCGGGAACCCCCGGCACCACCGGGAATTCAGCGTTCAACTCGGCATAGATGCTCTGCCCTTCGGGCGACACAAGATACTCCATCAGCGCCAGCGCCTCGGCCTTGTTCGGCGCGGACCGGGTCATCGCCATGCCCGACACGTTCATATGCACGCCATGCCCTTCGAAGGTCGGGAACACGATCTGCACGCTTTCGGCCCAGGGGCGCTGCTCGGGGTCCTTCAGCATCTCAGCCATATAATAGGTGTTGCCGATGGCGACGTCGCATTCCCCGGCCCAGACCGCTTTGACCTGCGCGCGATCGTTGCCCTGCGGCTTGCGCGCCAGATTGGCCTTCAGCCCCTCCAGCCACGTTTGCGTCGCCGCCTCACCGTGATGGCCGATATAGGCCGCCGTCAGCGCCAGATTATAAGCGTGCGCGCCGGAACGAGTGCAGATCCGGCCCTGCCATTTCGGGTCGGCTAGATCCTCATAGGTGGTGATCTCGCCCGCCGCAATCCGCTCTTTGCTCGCATAGGCGATGCGGGCGCGGGAGGTGACGCCAAACCAACGCCCCTCGGGGTCGCGCATGGTTGCGGGGATGGCGTCGAGCGCCGGCGAGGCGACGGCTTGGGTCACGCCCTCGTCCATCGCGGCCTTTAGATTGCCGATGTCGACGGTCATGATCAGATCGGCGGGGGAGCGGCGGCCCTCAGCCTTCAGCCGCTCGATGAACCCCGATTTGAGGAACACGGAGTTCACCTCGATGCCGGTCTTGGCGGTGAACGCCTCGAAGATCGGCTCGATCAGCTCCGGCTCTCGCGTGGAATAGACGTTGACCTCGGCGGCGAGGGCGGGGGCGGCAAGCGCGCTCAGGACCAGTCCGACGGCGAGAGAAGCTTTGGTCATGGGGACCTCCGTTCAAGGGTGCGGTTGCGGCTTTGTTAATCCGACTAAAAGAGTCAGGTCAATACCTGAGTGTAATTATCAGGTATCCCGCCGCATTTTTCCGAGAGGGGGCCGCCGACGCCTCGGGGCCGATGGCCCGCTCAGCGGCGGCACGGGCCGATGGCCCGCCGCGCGCTATCGGGCGTTGGCGGCCTTTTCCACCGCCTTGGCCGCGTCCCAATGCGCGTCCATCTCCGCCAAGCTCGCGTCTTGCGGCGCGCGGCCATCCAAGGCCAGACGCCGCTCCACCTCGCCGAACCGGCGCTCGAACTTGGCGTTGCAGCGGCGCAGCGCGGCTTCGGGGTCGACGCCTAGATGGCGGCCCAGATTGGCCATCACGAACATCAGATCGCCGAACTCCTCCTCGATCTCATCCGCCCCTAGGGTGTCGCGCGCCTCCACCAGTTCCGCCGATTCCTCGGCAAGTTTCGCCAGCACATCCGCGGGGCCGGGCCAGTCGAAACCGACCCGCGCCGCGCGCGCCTGCAATTTCAGCGCCCGGCTCAGCGCCGGAAGGCCGAGCGCAACGCCCTGCAGCGCGCCGGTGCGCACCTCGCCTTTAGTGGCGCGCTCGGCGGCCTTGATCTCCTCCCACCGCACGGTCTGGGCGTTGGCGGTCTGCACGCCGGGACCGGTTCCGAACACATGCGGATGGCGGCGCAACATCTTGTCGGCGCTGCCGCGGGCCACGTCGTCGAAGGCGAAATCGCCCGCTTCCTCGGCCATTTGCGCATGGTAGACGACTTGCAACAGCAAATCCCCCAATTCATCGCGCAAATCCGCCATATTCCCGCGGGCGATGGCGTCGGCGACCTCATGCGCCTCCTCGATGGTGTAGGGCGCGATCGACGCGAAGTCCTGTTCGCGGTCCCACGGACAGCCGTCGGGCGCGCGCAGGCGGCGCATGATCTCCAGCAAACGGGGCAGGGCGGCGCTGGCGTCGTGCACGAGCGCGTCCGAGGCGGCGCGGGCGGGGTCGGTCATCGGGCATGCTCCGGCAGGTTCGGGACGGGTCGCGCGCATCCTCTGCGCCCCGCCCCCCGCGCGCAAGCCGCGGTTTCCCCGCAGCGCAATACCGGATACAGGGAGGGCCAGCAAAAGGATCCACCCACATGACCGACCGCCCCGAGGACGACGACCTCTCCCCCGACCTTCCCCACGATGATGATGACGGCGACGCCGCTGACACTGGCGGCCGCCCGGTCATCCGGCTGAAGCCGCGCCAGGGCCGCCGCATGCGCTCCGGCGCGCCGTGGGTCTGGCAGGACGAACTGGTGCTCGACCGCCGCACCCGCAAGCTGGCGCCCGGCGCGCTGGCCGAACTGCAAGACAGCGACCGCAACCCCATCGGCCTCGTGACCGCCAATGTCGGCGCGACGCTGGCCGCGCGGCTGTTGGATGCGAACCCGGCGGCGGAGATCGACCGCGCCTGGATCCACGCCAAGCTGAGCGCGGCCCATGCCCTGCGCGCCCGCCTGTTTGACGCGCCGTTCTACCGGCTGGTCCATGCCGAGGGCGATTTCCTGCCCGGCATGATCATCGACCGCTTCGGCGACGCCGCGGTGATCCAGCCCAACGCGACATGGGCGAATGAGCGGATCGACGAGATCGCATCCGTCTTGATGGAGATCACCGGCGTCAGCACCGTGGTGATGAACGGCACGAGCCGCGTGCGCGCCATCGAGGGCCTGCCCGAGGAAACCCGCATCCTGCACGGCGCCCTCGACGGCCCGATCGCCGTGCCGATGAACGGCGCGACGTACATGGCCGATCTGGTGGGCGGGCAGAAAACCGGCCTGTTCTTCGACCAGCGGCCCAATCACGCCTTCGTGGCGGGGCTGAGCAAGGGCGCCCGCGTCCTCGACATGTTCAGCCATGTCGGCGGGTTCTCGCTGGCCGCCCTCGCCGCCGGCGCGTCCGAGGCGTTTGCGGTCGACGGATCCGCCGCCGCCTTGGCGCTGGCCGAGGCCGGGGCCGCCCATATGGGCGTGTCGGGCCGCTTCACCACCCGCAAATCCGACGCGTTCGACGCGCTGCGGATCCTGCGTGAGGAAGGTGAGACCTTCGACGTCGTGGTGTGCGACCCGCCCGCCTTCGCGCCCACCAAATCAGCGTTCCAGAACGGCGTGCGGGCGTATGAGAAAGTGGCGCGGTTCTCCTCCGCGCTCGTGGCGCCGGGCGGGTTCCTGACGCTGTGCTCGTGCAGCCACGCGGTGGACGCCGAGGCGTTCCATGGCGCCTCCACCGCCGGCATCCGCCATGCCGGGCGCGAGGCGTCGCTGATCTTCACCGGCCGCGCCGGGCCGGACCACCCGGTGCACATCTCGCTGCCGGAGACGTCGTACCTCAAGGCCTTCACCTATCGGCTGAGCTGATGTCGGCGCCGCGGGCATTCCTCGACGCCTGCGTGCTGTATCCCCCCGTGGTGCGCGGCTGTCTGCTGCATGCCGCGGCGCTCGACCTGATTGACCCGCTATGGTCGCCGCGCGTGCTCGAGGAATGGGCCCGCGCGGCGGCGCGCGAACGCGGGCCCGTCGCGGGGGTTGCCGCAAGGGCGGAAGCCGCGGCGATGGATGCCCGCTGGCCCCGCGCCAGCCACCTGCCGGATGCGGAGGCAGAGCAACGATTCGACCTGCCCGACGCCGATGACGTGCATGTGCTGGCGTCTGCGCTGGCGGGGGGCGCGTCGCTGCTCATCACCTTCAACTTGCGTGATTTCCCGACCCGCAAGCTGCGCGATCTAGGGATCGCGCCGCTATCGCCCGACGCGGCGTTGTGGGAGATCGCTGGCCGCGAGCCCGCCGCCATCGGCGCCGCCATCGCGCGGGCGCTGGCGCAGGTGGCGCCCGCCGATCCGCCCGCCAAGGCGCTGAAGCGCGCGCATCTTCCGCGGCTTGGCAAGCTGGTGAAATCGGGCGCGCTGGCGCTGCCGGGCGTCTAGCCCCGCGCGTCCCACGACGCGTGCAGCCCGCGGATCGCCTCGACCCGTTTGGGGATCGGCGGGTGGCTTAGCAGCCACGCGACAGTGCCGGTGTTCGGGGTCATCTTCTCCAGCTTCAGCAGCAGGCTGCTTTGCGCCTCGGCCTGCATCCCGGCCTTGCGCATCAGTGCGGCGGCATAGGCGTCGGCCTCGAATTCATCGCGCCGGCTCAGGCGCGCGGCCAGCAGGCTGATCAGCCCGTTGGCGATCCAGATGCCGATGCCGGGGATGATCCGGTTCAGCACCATGCTCAGCGCCACGCGCGCGGCGTTCTGGCCGGTCCAATCCAGCATCCGCCGCTTGGAATGGCCCAAGGCGACATGCCCGAGTTCGTGCGCCAGTATCGATCCAACCTCTTCGGCGCTGATCTCGCCGCGACGGAATTTATCCACGACGCCGCGGGTGATGAATATCCGCCCGTCCGGCGCCGCCAGCCCGTTGAACACCGGCTGCTCCACCACGAAGGCCCGCAGATGCGGCACGTCCACCACTCGGCCCAGCCGCTTGGCCATCGCCTCGAGACTTGGGTCGTCCAGCGGGGTCGAGGTCGCGTCCAGCTGCTTGGACAGTTGCCTGGAGGAGAACCGCCACATCGCCAGCGCATAGCCGATGATCAGGATGATAGGCAGAAATTTAAGCATGCGCGCTCCGTGGCGTAAGAGGCGGGAAAGGGGCCGACGATCCACATATGGGGCGCCGAAGGCCGCGCGCCCACCCCCGCCATGCGTCAACGCCCTTGCGCGTGTGCGTCAGACTGGCCGACACTGGGCCACGCGCTGCGATTGCACAGGTGCCGGCGATGACCAGACCTCCTCGATCCCACCCCGACCCGGACGGCGCTTGGGCCGCCGATTCGGATGACGTCACCGCCCCTGGCGGCGGGCGGCGCATGCGCCAGATCGATTGGCTTGACCTCGGGCTGCGCCAGCTGGCCACCCGCGGGCCGTCGCGGATCGCGATCGAGCATCTGTGCCGCGCCGCAGGCAAGACCCGCGGATCATTTTATCACCACTTCGCCGACCATGACGGGTTCATCGACGCGATGCTGGTCCGCTGGGCCGAGCGTCAGACCATGGGCGTGATCGCCGAGGTCGAGGCCGCGAAGCCCGAGGATCGCCCCGGGATGCTGGTGCTGGCGTCGCTAAAGCTCGACCACCGGCTGGACGGCGCCTTGCGGGCCTTCGCGCGCACGCATCGCGCCGCCGCGGCGCGCATTGCCGGTGTGGATGCCGCGCGAGTGGCGTATCTGGAGCGCCTCTATCGCGACGTGTCGGGCATGTCGGCGGGGACTGCCAAGACCTTGGCGCGGCTCGAATACGCCGCGTTCATCGGCGGGCTGGTGATCTGGCCTGATTCAGACCGGGTGGAGCATCGCGCCTACGCCAATCGGTTTCAAAAGCTGGCGCGGCTGGTGTCGGCGTCAAAGCTGGTGTTCGACGCCGACGACCGCGATGGGTCAGAGCCCGGTCCGCCCCCGCCCCGTCCGGGCGCCCGACGATGATCGGCAGACCCTGGGCCCGCGCCCTCAGGCCGACGCCCCGGCAAGCCGCGCGCGCACGTTCTTGACCGCCGCCTGCGCCTTGGCCGAAAGCTCCTGAATCTCCGCCGCGATCACCGCGAATCCGCGCCCCGCCTCGCCGGCCCGCGCTGCCTCTACGGACGCGTTCAGCGAAACCTGTTTGACCGAGCGGCTGATGTGGTCGATTTCCGTGATCGCGGTCTCGATCACTTTCATCGATCTGCGCGCGGCGCTTTCTTCTCCCTCCGCCGCCGCGTTGCGCAGTTGTCGGGCGACGCCAGCATAGGTGTCGGCGATCGGCAGGAACCGCTCCATCGCGTGGTCGAGCACCGCGTCCAGCGCCCCGGCCTCAGGCATCGCTCCTTTGCGGGCATGGGTGGCGAGGTCCGCGAACTTCGGGGCCGCGTCCGAAATCACCGAGCGGTCGGCGGCACCGATCCCCTCCAGCGCTTGGCGGGCGGCGTCTCGGGGGATGCCCCGTTCCGCATCTCCCTCGCGCATGGCGTCAACGGCGGCGCACAATCGCTCCAGCTCCGGAAAGGCGGCGCCAAGCCGCGCGGTGCGGTCGGCGGCGGGCGCGTGATGCGCCAAGGCCGCCCATGCGATGGTCGAGGGCGCAAGCCATCAGGCGTCGTCACAGGCGCTGATAAGCCGACGTTAGTGGTCGGCGGTGAGAGAGGCGGGACGCGTGCGCGGACCGAGGGTCATGCGCGCACGCTGGCAAAATTGGCGAACGGCTGGTTAACCGATTAGCGCCCCAAGGCCTTCATCGCGCCATCCAGGCCCTCTAGCGTCATCGAGAACATACGGTCCCCGGCGATCTTGCGGATCATCCCGATGGATTGGGTATAGGCCCAGCGTTCGGGCTGCATCGGATTGATCCAGACGTTGGACGGCCATTGCGTCATTGCGCGGCGCAACCACGCCTCGCCCGATTCTTCGTTCCAATGCTCCGACGCGCCGCCGGCATAGGCGACTTCATAGGGGCTCATGGCCGCGTCGCCGACGAAGATGCACTTCCAGTCGGGGCCGTAAGTGCGCAGCACCTCATGGGTCGGGATCTGTTCCGTCCAGCGGCGGCGATTATCCTTCCACAGACCTTCATACAGGCAGTTGTGGAAATAATAATGCTCCAGATGCTTCAGTTCCGACCGCGCGGCGGAGAACAATTCTTCGACCACCTTCACATGATCGTCCATTGACCCGCCAACATCGAGCAATAACAGCACCTTGACCGCGTTTCGCCGCTCCGGCCGGGTCTTGACGTCAAGATAGCCATGCTCGGCGGTCGCGCGAATGGTGTTGTCGAGGTCCAATTCTTCGTGCGCCCCGTCGCGCACCCAGCGCCGCAGCCGCTTCAGCGCCACCTTGATGTTGCGGGTGCCGAGCTCGCGCGAATCGTCGAAGTCGCGGAAATCGCGGCGGTCCCAGACCTTGACCGCGCGGCGATGGCGGCTCTCCTGCTGGCCGATCCGCACGCCCTCGGGGTTGTAGCCATAGGCGCCGAAGGGCGAGGTGCCCGCGGTGCCGATCCACTTGCTGCCACCCTGATGGCGGCCCTTTTGCTCCTCCAACCGCTCTCGCAGCGTCTCCATCAGCTTGTCGAAGCCGCCCAAGGCCTTGATCTCAGACATTTCCTCGGGACTCAGATGCTTTTCCGCAAGGCGGCGCAGCCATTCCTCGGGCAGGTTGACCGGGTCGGTGGCCGCGCTGGCGCCGCCCACGGCCTCAAGGCCCTTGAACACTTGCCCGAACACTTGGTCGAATCGGTCGATGTTCCGCTCATCCTTCACCAGCGCCGCGCGCGACAGGTAATAGAACCCCTCGATATCGAACTGCACGACCTGACGCTCCATCGCCTCCAGCAACGTCAGGTATTCACGCAACGAGACTGGAATCTTCGCCTCACGCAGCGTCAGGAAAAACTTGGTGAACATGTCGCCCTCCGCCTTTGGTCAGAACAAACCTTGCCAGTCGCCGATGGTAGCAATGGCATAC
Source organism: Paracoccaceae bacterium (assembly GCA_047636235.1). GTDB lineage: Bacteria > Pseudomonadota > Alphaproteobacteria > Rhodobacterales > Rhodobacteraceae > JBOCEF01. The sequence goes on from JBLIKI010000003.1 coordinate 23,761, forward strand.
ACGACCAGCAACGCGGCCAGTCCGTGGACGAAGCCATAGCGGATCTGGTCGATGGTCTTGCCCCCGGCGCGTCTGGCCCGGACGATGCCCAACACAAGGAAGGCGACGAAAACAACTATCAGGATCATGCTCGCCTCAGCGCTGGTATTTGATGAAGGGGGTCAGCGTCGCGATGCGGTCATAAAGCATCCGGGCGTTGTGGTTGAAGTCCTGGGTCATCCAATAGACCGCAGGCTTTCCGGCCGCGTCGGCGGCGGCATAGACCGCCTCGATCAGCGCGCGCCCGGCGCCGGTTCCGCGCACGGCCTCGTCCACGAACAGGTCTTGCAGATAGGTCACGTCCTCCTCGCGCCAGCCATGGCGGTGGAAGATGAAGTTCACGATCCCGATCGGCGCGCCGTCATCGCCGACCGCGATCAGGCCGTGCATGTCTTCGCTGCCGCCGGGCAGCAGCCGCGCGAAGGTTGCGGCATAGACCGCTTCGGTCACGTTCGCATTGTAGAACGCCAGATAGGCGGTCCACATCCTGCGCCAGTCCGCTTCGTCGCCCGCGCTCAGTGGTCTGATGATCATGCGTCGCCCTTTCCGCCCCGGGCCCGGCGTCGGGCCGCGCGGAAGAATGTGCGCGCGCGCGGCCCGGGGTCAAGCCATGGCGAGCGATGCGATGCGATGGGTCGCGCTCAGCGCCCCGCCCAGGTGAAGATGCGGCCCAGATTGGCGGCGACCCAGTCGGTCACCGCTTCGTCCAGCGCGATGCCCTTGATGTCGGAAATGAATATGAACTCGGTCATGTCGTCATTGGTCAGCCCGAACCGCGACAGGAACCCCTCCGCCTGCGGGAACCGGGTCCGCAGCGCGGTGTTGTAGGCGACGGTGACGTTGGCCACCCGCTCGCCGGTCACGATGCGGCTGCGCGCCTTCCAATCGGCCCCTTCAGAGGGCAGCACCAGCGTGTAGCCCGCCGGGTCATAGACCGGCTCGGTGACATAGACGATGTGCTCCATCGCGAACCAGCTCATCGGCTCATAGCAGGCGAACAGCATGTCGCGGCGGGTTTCAAACCCGGCATAGAGGGTCTTTTGATACTCCGGATCCGGTTCGATCAGCGCGCGATAGGCGGGCTCGAGACCATAATCGCGCAAGCGCACCTCATAGCCGGCGGTCACCTGCCAGCCCTCGGCGCCGATCCACACGTCGGCTACGCCGTCGTCATCGGGATCGAACAGCGCTGCGATGCCGGGGCGTTTCAGGTCGGCGACGGTTTTGATGCCGTATTTGTCCGCGGTGTAGCGAGGCAGGCACAGCCCGATCCGCCCCTCATAGGTCGAGGTCGACAGCGCCATGTCTCCCGCACTTACCGCGGCGCCGGTCCAATCGGCGTGGCCGGGCTGCCAGCTGTCGGCGTGGATGTCGATGGTCCCGGCCTTCATGCCGTCATAGATCACCGCGTTGGAGCCTTCGACGATCTCGGCATCGATGCCGAACCGGCTGCGGAAGATCTCTGCCATCACCATCGCCGCGACCTTGCCGGAGAACCAGTTCGGCTCTTCGATTGTGATCTTGTCAGCAGCGTGAAAGGGCGCGCCAAGCACGCCGGCGACGAGCAACCCCGCCACCACAGTCAGAAAACGCCTACGCATATGCACCAGTCCCGGATCGACCTAACAGCGCGAAGTCGGCGTCCAGTCTAAAGGCTGGGCCATCATTCAGCGGCGCCACAAGCAGATTCCGACTGTTTGCAAAATCATCCCGACCTTCCGCGAAATGTGATCGCACGGCCGGGCGCCGGCGTCGTCATCGGGGCTGAAACGCATCGCGCCGCCGACCCCCGGGGGGGGCGGCGGCGCGATTGTCGGCCAGCGCTGGCGCCGGGCCTCAGCCCTTTTGACGCCGCGCGATAAAGGCGAGCCGTTCGAACAAATGCACGTCCTGCTCATTCTTCAGCAGCGCGCCATGCATCCGCGGCAGCATCTCATGCGCGTCCTTGCGCAGGTCCGCGCCATCCAGATCATCGCTCATCAACAGCCGCAGCCAATCGAGCGCCTCCGACGTCGAGGGCTTTTTCTTCAGCCCCTGCACATCGCGGATCTCATAGAACTGGGTCAGCGCCGCGCGCAGCAGCGTCTGCTTGATGTCGGGGTAGTGGACCTTGACGATCCGCTCCATGACCTCGCTGTCTGGGAACTGGATGTAGTGGAAGAAGCAGCGGCGTAGGAACGCGTCCGGCAGCTCCTTTTCGTTGTTCGAGGTGATGATCACGATCGGGCGCGTCTTGGCCTTGATCGTCTCGCCGGTCTCGTAGACGAAGAACTCCATCCGGTCGAGTTCCTGCAGCAGATCGTTCGGGAACTCAATATCGGCCTTGTCGACCTCGTCGATCAGCAGCACCACCTTGCCATCCGCCGTGAAGGCGTCCCAAAGCTTGCCCTTCTTGATGTAGTTGCCGATGTCGCGCACCCGCTCATCGCCAAGCTGGCTGTCGCGCAGGCGGCTGACCGCGTCATATTCATACAGACCCTGCTGGGCGCGCGTGGTCGATTTAACCGACCATTCGATCATCGGCACGCCAAGCGCTTCCGCGATCTGGCGCGCAAGCTCGGTCTTGCCGGTGCCCGGCTCTCCCTTGACCAGCAAGGGCCGCTCCAACGTGATCGCCGCGTTCACCGCGACCTTGAGGTCCTCGGTGGCGACATAGTCCTCGGTGCCTTCGAACCGCATGTGATCGGCGCTCCATGTCCATACCCGTCGGTATGCAACCTGCCTTTGCGGGCGCGCGGTTGCAAGCCCGCAGGCGCGCGCCCGCGCGGACGTCGCAGTCATGTGGCAGGCGCCCACGATCAGGGCAATTGTCGGAAATAACGATGCAAGCGGTGGCTTTGTAGAAATCCGTCAACGGTTTACTCAGTTTTTATGTGACATGGACGGATCGCTTGGCTATACCCTGCGCAACCTCGGAGGGAGAGGTTGAAACCGCCACGCGCCGGATCACGGACATGGGTTGGTCGCCCGGTTGCGTCCATGGCCCTGCGTTTGGCGGACAACAAGACAACAGCTTGGGGTGCCACAGCATGCAGTCCGACATGATCGTCGACACAGGTTATTCGCCGTCTGACGCCGAACCTTTCATGAATGATCGTCAGAAGGTCTACTTTCGCCGAAAACTTCTCGATTGGCGTGAATCGCTTTTGGATGACAGCCGGGACACCATCTCCGGGTTGCAGGAATCCGCGCTTAACACGCCCGACATCGCCGATCGCGCGTCCGCTGAGACGGACCGCGCGCTCGAACTCCGCACCCGGGATCGGCAGCGCAAGCTGATCTCCAAAATCGACTCCGCGCTGCGTCGGATCGATGACGGGTCCTACGGCTATTGCGAGGTGACCGGCGATCCGATCAGCCTGAAACGGCTGGAGGCCCGCCCGATCGCTACGCTCTCGCTCGCGGCCCAGGAACAGCACGAACGTCGCGAGCGCGTCTATCGCGACGAGTGACCCAAGCCCCCCCGCGCAAGCGGGGGGAAAGTGATGCGGAAAAGCCCGCCGGGAGCGATCCCGGCGGGCTTTTTCCTGCGCTTGTCGCCGCCGTTACTTCAGATAGTGATAGACGTTGCGCAGGCCGATGCGGAAATCGGCGCCGTTGCAGCCGCGGAAGGTCTGCTGTGCGGGCATGTCGACATCGCCGCCCGCCATGATCGAGGGCCCCTCGACCCCCAGCGTCTGCGCTGCCAGATCAATGTTGCCCGACGCGATCACGGTCGATCCGAACAGGCCCATCTTGGCCGCAAGGTGAAAATCGCCTTGCACCAGCAGCAGCGAACCGCCGCCATCGGCGCAATCGTCCGGCTCTCCGAACGACACGTCCGAGGCGCCCATCACGGTCGCCGATCCGCTTGTATCGGCGTGCGCCACCAGACCCAGCCGGTCCATCAGCGACGGCGTCGCCGAGGCTTGGATCCCGAGGACCCTTTCCACCAAGCCGTCCATCAAGCCGATCTGGCCCGCATCCCCGGTGGTGCCGATGATCGAGCTGACAAACTGCGCGTTGTTTGAGAATTTGATGTCGCAGTTGGTGGTCACCGTCACGCCGACCAGCCGGCGTGACGGCAGGGTCAGCGTGCCGGGCGCGCTGCAATGCACATAGATGTTGTCGCCGTCCTTCAGCGCGGCGGCGGAATAATCCTCGATCGCCGTCAGGGTCGCGTTCTTGGCGTAGCTGACCACCATCTCGACCACATGATCGACCGCCGAGGGATCGAGGCTCATCTCGCGCAGCGCGGTCTCAAGCCCGAGGTTATTAGCGTAGTTCACGGCCTTGCCGAGATTGAGCAGCGCGCTGATGTTGGGCATCGAGATGATCGTGTCGCCGGTGTAGAGGTTGTTGTTGTTCATGGTAAAGCCTTGCTCGCCATGAACGCAGACGTCGTCGAACACATTGTTCGAGGTGACGCCCACCACGCCGCGCGCCACCAGCCCGCGGGTGAGGCAGCTGTCGGGCACCTCGTCGACGACCCCATAGGTCTGGGTCGCGCCGGATACCGAGCTGACCGCCAGATCCCAGTCCGGCAGGCCGAGCATCTTGAGCAGGGTCAGCGGTTCGGCGTTGTTATTGCGTTTCGCTCGATAGAGGGTGACCCGCACCGCGTCGGGCGAGTTGGCGCCGACCTCGAAGGCGTGGGTTTCGCGGTTCCAGGCCCCTACCTCGATGTCCGACAGGCGCAGCACTTCGCCCAACTTGGCGGCCGGCATGTTCAGTTCGACATAGCGGCTGGCGGCGGCCGTGGCGTCGCCGCCGGCGTCGATCGCCAGCGCGCCAGCATGGGACGCGGCATCCGCCGTCGCCTGCAGCATCGCCTTCATCCGCCAGGCCTTGGAGGTGTCGACCGCGAAGCCGCCGAGGCCGACGATGCCGACCACCCAGATCAGCATGAACAAGCCCATGCCGCCACGGTCATCGCGCAGGACGGCCATGGGCCAACGGGCAGGGGTTTCTTCGGGGGTGCGATACATCATCATTCAGGCTCCCGCATCATCGTTACGCGTGCGCTCAGGGTAATCGGCATCACTGCGGTCAGAACGCCGAACACGGAGGCGTCGCTGGCGCTGCTGGTTATCTCGACCACCACGTCATCGCCATCCGAGGCGATCACGGTGAAATTTTCGGGCGAGCCGACGACGATTGCGTTGCGCGCGAACAACTCGGCCGCGGGGACGTCAAGCTGACGCACAGCCATGCGGCGCGCGGTGTCGCGGGCTGCGTCCCACATGTTGGCGTTGGTCGTGTAGATGAAGGAAAGATCGGTGACCAAGGCGATGATGGTCACAAACACCGGAAGCCAAAGGACAAATTCAAGTGTCGCGGTTCCACGGTCGTTTCTCAGGGCGGCGAGCGCCGGCCAGGAGGACGGGCGAAGCCACCGCCTCCGTGGCGCCATTACGCGGCTCGGCATGACTGTTACACCATTCTGTTACTCACAATAGAGAATATATATACACTATCGATCCTGAACCGGACCTGACTGCAACAGAGGCGAAAACTTAAAAAATTCGCATGTCGCGCATCCGGAATTCTATCATGCTTCGCCGAAACGGGGGGGCTTGGCCTCAATAGATTTATCTAAAAATCCGAAGCGATGCGGCGCGCACCCTGAGGGGGGGCGCGCGCCGCGGGCAGGGGTCATTCGCCCACCATCGCCCCAGGCGCGGTTTTCTCGCGCCGCACGATCAGCCGGTTGACCGCGTGCACATAGGCCCGGGTCGCCGCCAGAATCGTGTCGGTGTGCGAGGACCGGCCGGTCGCGATCTTGCCGTCTTCCTCAAGCCGCACGGACACGGTGGCTTGCGCGTCGGTGCCCTCAGTCACGGCATGGACCTGGAACAGCTGCAGCGTGCCGTTATGAGCGACCAGCTGCTTGACCGCGTTGAAGCAGCTGTCGACCGGGCCGTCGCCGGTGGCGGTGGCGGTCTTGGCCTCGCCGTCGATTTCCAGCGTCAGCACCGCCATCGGGCGCTGGGTGCCGCAGGTCACCACCAGATCCTTGACCTTGATCCGGTCGGCGGACTGATCGGCGGAGGCCTCGGTGATCAGCGCGACGATGTCCTGATCGAACACCTCTTTCTTGGTGTCGGCCAGCGCCTTGAAGCGCACGAAGGCGTCCTGGATCTGGTTGTCGCCCAGCTCATACCCCAGATCCGACAGCTTGGCGCGGAACGCCGCGCGCCCCGAATGCTTGCCCATCACCAGGTTGGATTCCGACAGCCCGACATCCTCGGGCAGCATGATCTCATAGGTGCCGGCATGTTTCAGCATGCCGTCCTGATGGATGCCCGATTCGTGCGCAAAGGCGTTCTTGCCGACGATCGCCTTGTTGTATTGCACCGGAAAGCCGGTGATCCGCGACACCATCCGCGACGCGGACATGATCTTGGTGGCGTCGATACGGGTCTCATACGGCATGATGTCGTTGCGCACGCGCATCGCCATGACGACCTCTTCCAGCGCGGCGTTGCCCGCGCGTTCGCCAAGCCCGTTGATGGTGCATTCGACCTGACGCGCCCCGGCGCCGACCGCGGCCAGCGCGTTGGCGACCGCCATGCCGAGATCGTTATGGCAGTGGGTGGAGATCACGATGTCGTCGATCCCCGGCACTCGATCCTTCAGCATCTTGATGATCGCGGCGGATTCGCCCGGCGCCGTATAGCCGACCGTGTCGGGGATGTTGATGGTGGTGGCGCCCGCCTTGATCGCGGTTTCCACAGCGCGGCACAGATAGTCATGCTCGGTGCGGGTGCCGTCTTCGGGGCTCCACTGCACATCATCGGTCAGGTTGCGCGCATGGGCCACGCTGTCGGCGATCTTCTCCAGCACCGCCTCGGGGCTCATCTGCAGCTTGAACTTCATGTGCAGCGGCGAGGTTGAGATGAAGGTGTGGATCCGCCCGCGTTTTGCGGGGGCCAGCGCCTCCCACGCGCGGTCGATGTCGGCGCGTCCTGACCGGGCCAGCCCGCACACCACCGCGTTCTTGACGATGCCCGAGATGGCTTTGACCGCTTCAAAGTCGCCGATCGACGCGATCGGGAACCCGGCCTCGATTATGTCGACGCCCATTTCATCGAGCAGGGCGGCGATCTCCAGCTTCTCGTTCAGCGTCATGGTGGCGCCGGGGGACTGCTCGCCATCGCGCAGGGTGGTGTCGAAAATCAGCACGCGGTCCTTTTTGGACGCGGAATCATTGGTCGTCATGGGATGTTCCTTAGATCCGGGATGGTGCGTCCGGCGCGAGAGCGAAGTCATCCCCTGAGCGCGCGCGCCGAATACCCGGCACGCTCAGGGGCGTGTAAGCAAAAGCTCAAGCGCGCGCAGGTCCGCGCCGGCCGCAATGGCCGGGGACTGAGGGGCGATGACCGCCTTGCTGCACGCGTTGAAAATCATGATATAACTTTCATACGCGCCCGAACGCCGCATGGAAAGCGGGAATTGCCGCGATGTGCGGGCAGGGCGCGCGATAGGTCGATTGCCCCGGCGGGGGGGTGATGCGATGATCGGGCTTGATCTATTCGAGAGGACGCCCTCCATGGCCGCAACGTCCATCCGTGCCGCCGAAACCGACGCCGATTTCGACGCCGCCCGCGACCTGTGCCGCGCCTGGGTCGACTGGCAGCTGAAGGTGTTCCCACACATGCGCGACAAGATCCTTGCGAAGTTCGAGCCAGTTGAATACGCCCGCACCTTGGCCGATCTGCCGATGATCCACGCCCGCCCGAAAGGCGCGATCCTGCTGGCGATCCTGTCCGGCGCCCCGGTCGGTTGCGTGATGTATGACGAGATGGAGCCGGGGGTGGCGGAGATCAAACGTCTGTTCGTCGAAGAGGCTGGGCGCGGCCACGGCCTTGGGCGCACGCTTCTGACGTCGATGATGGCCCAGATGCGCAGCGATGGCTATGCTACGGTGCGCTTCAGCTCCGCCCGGTTCCTGACCCATGCGCGGGCGCTTTATGAAATCGTCGGGTTCGAGGACATCCCGCACCCGGCGGATTTTCCGGCCAAGCTGCGCGATGTCGCCTATTTCATGGAACGCCGGCTGTAAGGCGGGCTGCGTCCTCAGTGACAGTGCTCCGGCTGTGATCCGCCATGGCAGCACTGTCCCGGGAGCGAGCTTTTACGGCATCCGCCGCCATGGGCGTTCGCGGCGGAGACTTGAGCCAGCGCAAGGCAAACCGACAGCACGAGGGCGATATAGTTCATCGAGGCATTCCAATTCCAGTCAAGTGATCAGGAATTCGGAAGCCCTAACAAAGTATTAACACGTGCGCAATGTCCCGTGTTTCGCCTCAGTTCGGGAAGCCCATGCTGCCGCGCGCCATGAAAAAGGGGCGCCGAAGCGCCCATGATCCATCCCAAACCTGCCCTGCGATCAGTTCGACTGCGCGGCGACGGCATCGGCCTCTTCCTTGGTGCCGCGGCGGCCGTTGACCCAGTAGCCGTCATAGACGGCGCCAGAGGCATATTCCATCTTGCCCTCGCCGTGGCGCTGACCTTTCAGGAAGTTGCCGCTGTAGACGTCGCCATTGGCGTATTTCGCGTTGCCCGCGCCGTGAATTTCGCCATCGAGCCACCCGCCGGCATATTCGAACCCGTCAGGCATCCGGATCGCCCCTGCGCCTTCGCGCAGGCCCTCCACGAACTGGCCGTCATAGATCGCGCCATCGGGGAAGGTGGTGACCCCTTGGCCGTCCTGCAGGCCGTCGCGCCATTCGCCGACATATTCATAGCCGTCGGGATAGGTGACCTTGCCTTGCCCGTGGTTCTTGCCGTTGCGGAACTCGCCCTCATAGACGGCGCCGTTGGCGTAGGTGGCCTTGCCCGATCCTTGGATCACGCCGTCGGCCCACTCGCCTTCGTATGATCCGCCGTCGGCGTAGGTGATCTTGCCGAAACCGTGGGGCGCGCCGTTGATGAATGCGCCGTCATGGACCGACCCGTTGGGATAGCGCGCGACGCCGTCGCCCTCGATGCGGCCCTCGACCCAGTCGCCTTCGTATTCATAGCCGTCCGCGGCGACGAAACGGCCTTCGCCGTCGCGTTCGTCGTCCATGAACGTGCCGGTGAACACGTCGCCGTTGGCATAGCGCGCGACGCCTTGGCCCTGCCGCTTGCCGTCGACGAATTCGCCTTCATAGATGTCGCCGTTTGGCTGGGTGGCGATGCCGACGCCGTGGATCCGGCCCTCCTGCCATTCGCCGGAATAGGTGAAACCGTCCGGCAGGCGAATCTCGCCCTGGCCTTCGCGCTGACCGGCCGCCAGCTGCCCGGTGAACACCGAGCCGTCGGGATAGGTCACCGCGCCTTCGCCGTCGGGCATGCCGTCCTTGAACGTGCCATCATAGCGATAGCCGTTGGGGCGGGTCATCGCGCCGACGCCGTTCTGGGTGGAGTTCTTGAACTCCCCCTCATAAACGATTCCGTTGGCGTAGCGGGCGGTGCCGCGGCCGTCGATCACGCCGGCCTGCCACTCGCCCTCAAAGGTCGAGCCGTCGGCATAGGTGATCTTGCCGATGCCGTCCGGGGCGCCGTCGACAAAGGCGCCTTCATAGACCGAGCCGTTGGGATAGGTTGCGATGCCTTGGCCTTCGATCCGGCCTTCGACCCATTCGCCCGCGTAGCGAAAGCCATCGGGGCGAGAGAAAGAGCCTTGGCCGTGCTGACGCCCGTCCTTGAACTCCCCCTCATAAATGTCGCCGCTGTCGTATTGCTTGGTTTGAACCGTGCTCTGCGCCACTGCCGGAAGGGCGACCAGCGCCGCAACCGAAAGGATTACGCCTGCCAGAACATGGCCATTATGTTCACGCATACCCTACCGTCCCTGTGCCGACCGTCGATACCGCCCCGACGGCCCTGTCCCCCGAAACGCGCCGAAGATGCCAAGCGGCATCTCCGCAATCGCTTATTACTCTATGGACAACATTTCTCGCTGACAACACTTGCATGCAGGCGCAGTTCATCTTCTCTTTTGCGACGGGCGCGGCGCAATCCGTGCTGCGCCTGCGAAGCACGCCGCGATCGCGCCATGCGGCGGCAGCGGGGCTTGCCGCGTAGCGCCGCTATCAGGTAAAGCCGCGCGTCTGGCGGGCGTGGCCCGCACCCTCGGCCCGCAGGAGCATGGCGCCATGACAGACGCATTCCGCATCACGCTGGGACAACTCGACCCGGTGGTGGGCGATATCGAGGGCAACGCGGATCAGGTCCGTGCGGCATGGCGCGACGCCAAGGCCGCCGGCGCCGACATGTTGGCGCTGCCGGAGATGTTTCTGGCCGGCTATCAGCCGCAGGACCTGATTCTCAAGCCCGCCTTCCTTGACGCCTGCGACGCCGCCATCGCGCGGCTGGCGCAGGACTGCGCCGACGGCCCCGCCATCGGCATCGGCGCCCCGCTGCGCGACGCAGGCCATATCTATAACGCGTGGCTGGTTCTGGACGGCGGCAAGGTGGTCGGGGCGGCGCGCAAGCATCACCTGCCCAACTACGGCGTGTTCGACGAACGCCGCCTCTATGCCTCGGCCGATCTGCAAGGGCCGCTGTCGGTGCGCGGCGTCCGCATCGGCGCCCCGATCTGCGAGGACGGCTGGTTCGCCGACGTGGCCGAGACGCTTGAGGAATCAGGCGCCGAATTCCTGCTGGTGCCCAACGGATCGCCGTATGAGCGCGGCAAGCTTGGCGTCCGCCACCAACTGATGGTCGCGCGGGCGGTGGAGACCGGGTTGCCGGTGATCTACCTCAACCGCACCGGCGGGCAGGACGACCAGGCCTTTGACGGCGGGTCGTTCGCGGTGCAGCGGTCGGGCGCGCTGGCGCTGCAGCTGCCGATGTTCGACACGATGCTGCACCATATCGATCTGGAACGCGGCTCAGATGGCTGGCGCATCGTCCCCGGCCCGCTGGCCCCGATTCCTGATGAGCGGGAGCTGGATTACCGCGCCATGGTCGAGGCGACTCGCGACTACGCCCGCAAGACCGGCTTTCGCCGCGCGCTTTTGGGCCTGTCGGGGGGCGTGGACAGCGCGCTGGTCGCCGCCATCGCCGCCGACGCCCTCGGCCCGGACAATGTCCGCTGCGTGATGCTGCCGTCGCGCTACACCTCCCCGGACAGCTTGGAAGACGCCGCCGAGGTCGCGGCAGCGCTTGGCTGCGCCCTGCACCACGTGCCGATCGCGCCGGGGGTCGACACCATCGAGGCGACCCTTGCGCCGCTATTCGACGGCCTCGCCCCGGACGTGACCGAAGAGAATATCCAATCGCGTCTGCGCGGCCTGTTGCTGATGGCGATGTCCAACAAGTTCGGCGAATTGCTGCTGACCACCGGCAACAAGTCCGAGGTCGCGGTCGGCTACTCCACCCTTTATGGCGACATGAACGGCGGCTGGAACCCGATCAAGGACATGTACAAGATGCGGGTGTTCGACGCCTGCCGTTGGCGTAATGAGACCTGCCGCCCGTGGATGCTCGGCCCCGAAGGCGTGGTCATCCCGCAGCGGGTGGTGGACAAGCCGCCCTCGGCCGAGCTTCGCGCCGACCAGAAGGATGAGGACAGCCTGCCGCCCTATCACCGGCTTGATGACATGCTGGAGCGGTTGGTGGAGCAGGACGCCTCGGTCGCCGATTGCGTGGCCGCGGGACATGACCTCGCGGAGGTCACGCGGATCGAGCGCCTTCTGCACCTCGCCGAATACAAACGCCACCAGAGCGCGCCGGGCCCCAAGCTCGGCCCGCGCGCCTTCTGGCTGGATCGCCGCTATCCCATCGCCAACGCCTGGCGCGACCGCAGCGGAGAGACGAGCACATGACCGAACCCCAAACTGCGAACCAGACCGCGAGCCAGCCTGCGGCCGCGCCGCTCGACCCGTTCGGAGAGCTCGACCCGGACACGTTCCCCAATGAGTTTTTCACCAACCGCATGAAGCTGTGGCTAGCCACCGTCTCACAGGGCGGCATCGCCGCCTTCGTGCTGTGGAAATGGCTGGAGAACGGGTCCCAAGAGCCGCTGGTGCCGGTGCTGTGCGCGGTGCTGATCGGCTTTTCATATCTGTTCTGGCGCGAGGCGAGCGACCTTCGCCCTATCCTCATCGTCACCGAGGACGGGTTGGAGGACCGCCGCCATGGCTTCATCCCTTGGTCGAACATCGCGCTCTATGAGTATAAGAAATCATTCTTTTCTCCGGTGTTCGGTTACACGCTGGCCTCTGGCGTGACCCCGCCCAAGGGGGCGCTGGTCTATAAGCTTCAGGGTCTGATGAACCGCATGTCCGGCCGCCCGACCCGGATCTGGCAAAAGCACATGGTAGTGGGGGGGCTGGAGCCGATGCTGCTCGCCTGCCGCCTGCGCCGCCCGGATCTGGAGCGGGTGAAATGACCGTCACCACCCGTTTCGCGCCCTCGCCCACCGGCCTTTTGCACCTCGGCAACCTGCGTACCGCGCTGTTCAACTGGGCGCTGGCGCGCAAGGCGGGTGGCAGGTTCATCCTGCGGCTCGACGATACCGACCCGACGCGGTCGCGCCCCGAATACGCCGACGCGATTCGCGCTGATCTGACCTGGCTCGGCCTGATCTGGGACGCTGAGGAAACCCAGTCCGCGCGCCTGCCGCTCTATGTCCACGCCGCCGACCGCCTTCGCGCCGACGGGCGGCTTTACCCGTGTTGGGAGACGCCGGAGGAGCTGGACCGTCGCCGCCGCCTGCAGCGCGCCCGCGGGCTGCCCCCGGTCTACGACCGCGCCGCGCTGGCGCTGACCGACGCAGAAAAGGCTGGCTTCGCCCACGCGCCCCATTGGCGGTTCAAGCTCGACCGCACGCGGATCGAATGGACCGACGGCATCCTTGGGAACCAAAGCATCGATGCGGCTTCGGTGTCCGACCCGGTGCTGATCCGCGGCGACGGGCAGATTCTTTATACCCTCGCCTCGGCGGTGGATGATGTCGACATGGGCGTCACCAACGTGGTGCGCGGCGCCGATCACGTTACCAACACCGCGGCGCAAATCCAGATTATGGCTGCGCTCGGCGCAACCCCGCCCGCCTTTGCGCATCACAGCTTGCTGACCGGCGCGGGGGGCGAGGCGCTGTCCAAACGCCTCGGCGCGTTGTCGATCCGCGATCTGCGCGAGGGCGGGGCCGAGCCGCTGGCGATCCTCTCGCTGCTGTCGCGCCTCGGCTCCGCTGATCCGGTGGTCGTGCGCGCCGGTCTGGCAGAGATTGCGGAGGGATTCGATCTGGCCCGTTTCGGCGCCGCGCCGGTGAAGCTGGACCCTGAAGAAATCGCGCCGCTCACCGCCAAGGTGCTGCACCAGACCGATTTCACCGCCGCAAAGGATCGCCTGAAGGCGCTCGGCATCGACGGCCCCGACGCGCCCGCGTTCTGGGACGTGGTGCGCGCCAACCTCACCGCCATGGGCGACGCCGGCGACTGGTGGCGCATCGCGCAGAACGGCCCCGAGGCCGCCGAGATGTCGCCCGAGGATCGCGCCTTCGCCGACGCCGCCCTTGCCGCGCTGCCCGTGCGTCCGTGGGGGCCGGAGACCTGGCGCGACTGGACCGGCGCGCTGAAGGCCGACACAGGGCGCAAGGGCAAGGCGCTGTTCATGCCGCTAAGGCTTGCGCTGACCGGACGGGCGCATGGCCCTGACATGGCTGGATTTCTGCCGTTGCTGCGCGATCCAAAGGCCTGACGCGACCGCCGGCGCAGGGCCACTGGCGCCCGCGCCGAAATCGCGCCTATGCTGACCGACGCGCGTGAACATCAGGGGAGGCTGCGTGAGCGCACGGGACCAACAGGCGGCGCCCGCGTCACCACTCGCCGCGCTGGTCGCGCTGGCGGGGCGAGTTCCCGTGCGGCTCGCGCTCGGGCTCGGGCTGCTGATCGCGGTCAGCGTCGCGGTGGTGGGCGGGTTTCGCGTCAACTCGGCGCTGCGCAACATGGAGGCCGGGCTGAACGACAGCCTGCGCGTGGTCCTGACGCCCTATTCGCAGGCGCAGGACCCGCGGATCTCGATCCTGACCATCACCGAAGACACGCTGGCGCGCTTCCCCTACCGATCCCCGGTCGACCGCGACTTTCTGGCCGGGTTGGTGGATCGGTTGAACCGCGCCGGCGCCTTGGCCGTCGGCATCGACATCCTGTTCGATCAGGCGACCGAGCCGGGCAAGGACGACCGGCTGGTCGCCGCCCTCGCCGCCTTCGAGGGCCCTGCGGTGGTCGCGTGGGCCAATGCGCGCCAAGGGCTGCGCCCGGCGCAAGAGGCGTTTTTGGGCGATTTCATCGACCGTTCCGGCGCCGAGCCGGGCTTTGCGGCGTTGATCTACGACAGCGACGGCGTGGTGCGCCGCTTTGGCACGGCGCTGCCGGACACCGATGTGCGGTCCTTTCCGGCCCACATGCTGCAAAGCGCGGGCGGCGCCGTGACCATCCCTGACGGGCTGATCGACTGGCGGCGCGAGACCGCCGACGGCAAGACCGCGTTCCAGACGCTGCCCGGCCACGCGATCTTGAACCCCGCGCTGCCCGAGGCGCTGTTTCGCGGCTGGTTCGGTGGGCGCTATGTGCTGATCGGCGCGGATCTGGAACAGACCGACCGCCACCAGACCTCGCTTGCCGCCGATCCCACCTTGGTCAACCGCACCCAGCCCGGCGTTCTGCTGCACGCCCATGTGCTGTCGCAGATGCTGGACGGGCGGCAGGTGCGCGATTTCAATGTCGGCGGGGCGCCCGGCGCGGTGCTGACCGTGCTGATGGCGCTGGTCGGGGCGCTTTTGGGGCTGCGCGGCGGGGCGCTGGCGCTGAAACTGGCGCTGCTGGCGCTGGCGGTGGGCGCGTGGCTGGGGCTGGCGGGGGGGCTGGCGTCGCTCCATGGCCCGTATCTGCCGATCGCGCCGCCTTTGCTGGCGCTGGGGCTGGCCTTCGGGCTGGGGGGGGTGGCCGAGGCGTTCGTCTCCGCGCGCGAAAAGGCATTCATCCGCCAGGCGTTCTCGCACTATTTGGAACCGGCGATGGTGGACCGGCTGGCCAAGGACCGCACGTCGCTGCGGCTGGGGGGCGAGCGGCGCGAGCTGTCGTTCATCTTCACCGACATCGAAGGCTTCACCGAAATGACCGAGCGCTTGGAGCCTGAGGTGCTGACCACGCTCTTGAACGATTATTTCGATGGGATGAGCGATATTATCGCCGCCAACCACGGCATGATCGACAAGTTCATCGGCGACGCGGTGGTGGCGCTGTTTGGCGCGCCGACCGCGGACCCGTCTCATGCGCTCAACGCCGTGCGCGCGGCCGAGGCGATGGACGCTTTCACGCAAGCGTTCCGCGCGTCCCATGGCGGGCTGGGGCTAGGGGTGACGCGGATCGGAGTGCACACCGGAATCGCCAGCGTTGGCAACTTTGGCGGGCGGCGGCGATTCGATTTCACCGCGATGGGCGATGCGATGAATACCGCCGCGCGGCTCGAATCGATCAACAAGGCGCTTGGCACCCGCGTCACGGTGTCCGGGGCCGCGCGCACCGCCGCGATGGCCGATGCCAACCGCACCGGGGCGCGCCTGCCCGCGATGCGCCCCGCGGGGCGGCTGGCGCTGAAGGGCAAGGCGGGCGCGACCGAGGCATGGAACCTGACCCGCGACGCCGATCCGGCGATGTTGGCGGGCTATGACGCTGCATTCAACCTGCTTTGCGCCGAGGATGCAGCCGCGGAACCCGCCTTCGCGGCCCTTGCGGCGCGCTGGCCCGACGATCCGTTGATCGCGCTGCACCTGCGCCGCCTGCGCGCCGGGGGCAGCGGCGAGACCGTCGCCGCCGCATGATCGCCGCGCGCGCCCGGCCGGGGACATCTGATCGCCAACGGCAAGGGCGCGCAAAAAATAGTGCCACCGCGGTCACATTTATGTTTTCTTAGGGATGGGGCACTGGCGCGAACGCAGCTTCGCCCCTATTGTGGCAAAGGCTTTTGATGTGGTTAATACTCTGCTTACCTTTGGTCCGGGCAGAATTCAGTCAAGCCCGTCGCCGACCCGCCGCGTGATATGAAAGGCGACCCCACGGGGACGCCGCGTCGCAATCGCTCCAATTCAAGGACGCTGTCATGCTTCGCTCCTTCGCAGTGCTTTACTTTCTGGTCGCCGCAGTGACCGCGACCTCGCTTCGTGCCGCCGATCTTGTGGTGATCGACAGCAATGTCGATACGCTCCCGATCGGGTCGGTCACGCCCGACATGGCCGCCGTCGCGCTGACAGCGGGGCAGTCGGTGACGCTGATCGCCTCGGACGGGGGCACCATGGTGGTGACCGGCCCCTATTCCGGCCCGATCGGCGCCGGCGCCGAGGATGCGCCCGGCGCGCTGTCTCGGCTGGCCAAATCGCGTGAACAATCAACGCATGTGGTGGGTGCGATCCGCGCGCCGTCTTGGGATCAATAAGGCCTTCCAATCGATGCAGGCGCGCCATGGTCGGTTGATCGCCACGGTCGTCGGCGTCGAACGCCTCAGGCTTGATCGTTTCGGGCATCGGGCGAGGGCCAAGAAAGGCGTAGCGTGAAAGTCTGCACATCGCGCTTGGCGGCGCTTCTGGCGATCATCCTTCCGTGCTGCGCGCTGGCGCAAGGCGCGCCGATCCCGTCCAATCCCGGCGCCGCCATCGAGGCGATCCGCCGCGCAGCGGACCCAAGCCTCGGGCCGCTCGGACCGTCGCCGCAGATCGCCGTCACCTCGCAAACCCCGCCCGCCAACGCCGCTGAGATCAGCTTCACCCTGACCTCGGTGACGCTGGCCGGGGGAACGATCTACGCCCCCGCGGCGTTGGCCCCGCTTTATGCCGATAGCGTCGGTCAGGTGATCACGGTCGAGGACCTGTTCGTCATTGCCGCCCGCCTTCAGGCGCAGTATCGCGATGACGGCTATCTGTTCACGCGCGTGTTGGTCCCCGCCCAAGAGATCGACAGCGGCGCGGTGCGCTTCGAACTGGTTGAGGCGGTGATCGAAGAGGTTCTGATCGAAGAGCCCGCCGGCCCGATCGGCGCGGTGCGCGCGCTGGTCGAGCGTATCGTCGCCCCCCTGATCGGCCTGGCCAACCCGCGGCTGGCGGACATCGAGGCGGTGCTGCTGCGGCTCAACGACATTCCTGGCGTGATCCGCGCGGCGGCGGTGCCCAAGCTCGGCGGCGACACCCGCGGCGGCGTTAAACTTTATGTGAACATGGAGCGCAACACGCTCGATGTGGTCGCCTTCGTCGACAATCGCCAGTCGCCGATCATTGGCACAGGGCTGTTCGGCGCGGTGGCGTCGTGGAATTCGTGGACCGAAGCCGGCGACACCACCACTTTGTCGATCTTCGGGTCGGGCGATTTCGACGACGCGTTCCCGCGTGATTTTCAGGAACGCTGGACCGGTCAGCTTGAGCACAGCCGCTTTATCGGCGACCGCGGCCTGTCGCTGCGCCTGCGCGGGCTTTATTCCCGCACTCGCCCCGGCGATTCCGTGCGCGATTTCGCGATCGTGGGCCAGCAGTTGGAGCTGGGGGCGGCCCTGGTCTGGCCGCTGGTCCGCTCGCGCGCGCTGTCGATCGACGTTTCGGGCGGGCTTGAGGTCATCGAGATGGACAGCGTCGTCCCGGCGTCTGGCGGCGGACCCGGGCTGGTGACGGCGGACGATTCGATCCGCGCGATGTTCGCCTCCGCCAGACTGGTGCAGCGCGACCTGTTCGGCGTGACCGAGGCCGAGGCGTCCCTGCGCGCCGGGCTCGATTTCTATGGCGCCAGCCGTCCCGACGACGCAGGGCTGAGCCGTGCGGACGGCGACGGCTCGTTCGTGCTTGTCCGCGGCCAGGTTTCGCGCACGTTGACCCATCAGGCGTTGGCGCCGTTCAGCTTTTGGGCCGAACTGCGCGGCCAATGGGCCGACCGCCCGCTGCTGTCCTCCGAGGAATTCTCCATCGGCGGCCCGACCCTGTCGCGCGCTTATGACCCATCGGAATACGCCGGCGACAACGGCATCGGCGCCACCGCCGAGATCCGGATTCCCGCCGGGTTCACCCTTTACGATCAGCTGATCGACGCCACCCTCTATGCCTATGGCGACGCGGCGGAGGTCGGCAATCTTGGCGGTGGAACCCCGATCCATCAAAGCCTGCTGTCCGCGGGGGTCGGCGTGCGCGCGAACCTGCCCGCCGGGTTCGCCCTGAACCTTGAAGCCGCCAAGCCGATCGACACCCCGCTGGCGCGCACCTCGTCTGACGCGTGGCGGTTTTTCTTTAGCGCGTCGAAGCGGTTCTGACCCGCAGGAGATGTCCATGCATACCCCCCATCGCGGCTCGATCCTGAACGCCCGGCGCGGCGTGTCGGCCTTGGCGCTCGCCATCGCCTGCGGCTGGGGATCGGTCGCGACCGCGGGGCCGGACGGGGGCGTGGTCAGCCTCGGCGCCGCCGACATCGCGCGGGCGGGCAAGCTGACCGCGGTGCGCCAGTCCACGGACCGGGTCATCATCGACTGGACCTCGTTCGACGTGAAGGCCGATGAAGTGGTGCGGTTCGACCAACCCTCGGCCAAATCCGTCGCGCTGAACCGGGTCGCCGCGGGGTCCGCGTCGCGGATCGATGGCGCGGTGCAGGCGAACGGCAACGTCTGGCTGGTCAACCCGTCGGGCGTGATGTTCGGGAACGGGTCGCGCGTAGATGTCGGCGGGCTGATCGTATCGACCGCCGACATCTCCAACGAGAATTTCGCCGCCGGGCGGATGGTGTTCGATCGCCCCGGCGATCCGGGCGCGTCGATCGTCAACGACGGCGACATCACCTTCGCCGAGGCCGGGCTGGCGGGCTTTGTCGCCCCCGAGGTGCTGAACCGCGGGCGGATTGCGGGCAAGCTCGGCCGCATCACCATCGCGGGCAAGGACGGGTTTTCGGTCGACATCTCCGGCGACGGGATGTTTGAGATCGATCTGGCCGACGCCGCCCCCGCCGCCAATGCGCGGCTGGTGAACGAAGGCGCGCTGATCGCGATGGGCGGCATGGTGGTGATCGACGCTGCCTCGGCCCGCGATGCGCTGGACGGAACCGTGTCGGCGGGGGGGGTGATTTCCGCCGCGTCGGCGAATGTTGACGGTGGCAAGATCATCCTTTCGGGCGGGTCGGTGACGGTGACCGGGGCGCTCGACGCCTCGTCCGCCACCGCGAACGGGGGCGTGATCGCAGCCGCCGGCGATGTGGTGCATCTGGCGGCGACCGCTCGGGTCGACGCGTCGGGGCGCGGCACGGGCGGGCTGGTGCGGATTGGCGCCGCCGCCCCCGGCACGTCGCCGCTTCCGGCGCGGCGCACGCTGGTGTCGGCAGGGGCCGAGGTGCGTGCGAACGGCGGCGCGATCGGCGGCGACATCCTTGTGTGGAGCGACCAGGTCACGGCGATGCGCGGCGCCCTGTCGGCCACCGGCGAGGTCGGCGGGCGGATCGAGGCGTCCTCCGCCATCGCGTTGGCTTTCGACGGGTCCGCGGACGCATCGGGCGGCTTAGCCGACGGCCTCGTGCTGCTCGACCCGACATTCCTGGTGATCGGGTCCGACGGGACTGACAACGCCGAATTCGCCGACAACCAGATCCTCTCCGACGACGGCGGGCCGGCGAGCACCTTCTACATCAGCGCCGCCACCTTGGGCGCGATCAGCGGGTCGCTGACCTTGCAGGCCTCGGACACGCTGACGGTGAACCAGACGCTGACCTTCACCGGCGGCGATCTGAGCCTGGAGGCCGGGCGCGACATCGTGCTGAACGCCGATGTCAGCGCCCTCGGCGCGCTGGCGGTGCGCGCCAACGCAACGGTGGCGGGCGCGCCAGGGGTGACCGATGGCTCGATCGTGATCGACGCCAGCCGCAGCTTGATCGCGGGCGGGGCGCTGACGCTGTCGACCGGGACGACGGGCACGCTCGACGGATCCGCGATGGCGTTGGGCGACACCCTGCGGCTAGAGGCCGGGGGCGCCATCGCCGCGTCGGCGCTGACGCTGGCAGGGGACCTGTCCGCGGAATCGCTCGGCACGATGTCTTTCAACAAACGCATGGTCTTGGCGGGTGATGTTGATCTCACGTCTAATGGAGGCGCCATCACCTTCGCCAGCTTGACCGGGTCGGTGGCGGGCGGCGTGACCTTGGACGCCCGCGGAACTGGCGCGGCGGCGGGGAACGTGACCGTGCAGTTGGCGGGGAGGCTGACGCTTGACGCGCTGCACGCGCTCAATGCCTCGGTGCTGGCGTTTGGCGGCATCGACGCGCCGGGGGCGGTGTCGCTGCTCGGGACCGGCACGTTCCAGACCAATTCAACCGCGATCACCATGACCAACGCAGCGAACAGCTTTGCGGGAGAGGTCAAGCTGCTTGGCGTCACCGTGGCCGGCGCGGCGGTGGGCGACGTCGCGTTCCGGTCTTCGGGCGCGGTGACCCTGTCGCAGCTGGTGGCGGGCGATGCCTCGGTGCAGGCGGGCGGAGCGATCACCCAGACCGGGGCGGCCACGGTGACCGGAGGGGCGGCGTTCATCTCCTCGGGCGCGATCACGCTGACCGCAGGCGCCAACGCGTTCGGCGGTCCGGTGGCGCTGACCGGCGGGGCGGCCGCGGTGACCACCCCCGGCGCGCTGACCTTGGGCGCGATGGATGTCGCGTCGCTCAGCATTACCGCGGGCGGCGCGGTGGGGCAAAGCGCTGCAGGCCATGTCGCCGGCGCGCTGACGTTGCGGACCTCTGGCGATGCGGTGACGCTTGCGGCGGCGGGCAACCGGTTTGACGGCCCGGTGTCGGCGCTGACCGATGATGGCGGCGCGCCGGTGGCGAGCGTTGATTTGCGCGCCGACGGGTCGCTGAGGGTCGCGTCGATCCGAGCGCAGGACGTGACGTTGCGCGCGGGCGGCGCAGTGTCTCAGACGGTGGCGATGGCGGCCGCGGGGTCGGTGGATATCGCCTCTACCGGTGGGATTACCCTAAGCAGAAACAACGTGATCGGCGGCGATCTTACGATGTCGACTGAAGCGCGCAACGTCGTTGTCGACAGCATCGGCGGCACGGTGGGGGGGGATATCTCCATCGACACGCGAGACGGCGCGGGCGTGGTGGCGGCGGTATCGGTCCGCCAAGGCGGCGTGGCGCGTCTGGGCGATGTTCATGCGGACACGCTGACCGTTCTTGGCGTCGGCGGGATTGACGCGAGCGGCGCGCTCCTCGTCGCGGGTGACGCGTCGTTCCAGACCCGCTCGCGGGCGATCACGCTGCGCAACGCCGCCAACAGCTTTGGCGGCACGGTGGATCTGATCGGCCTGACCTCGCAACCCAGCATCGCGGGCGACGCGACGCTGCGCGCCACCGGCGACGTGACCCTTGGCGTGGTGATCGTTGGCGCGCTGGACCTTGAAACGACCGGAAGCATCGCCCAAACCGGCCGCGTCAACCTCTCCTCCGCCTCGCGCTTCGCCGCGGGGGGCGACATCGCGCTGACCGCGGCGGATAACGGGTTCGGCGGCGCTGTGGCGCTAAGCGGCGCGGATGTGCGGATCGCCGCGGCTGGCGCGCTGACCTTGGCGGCGGCGGATGCGGCGGATCTGACCGTCACCGCGGGCGGCGCGCTGGCGCAGATCGCGGCGGCGCAGGTGGCGGGCGCGCTTACGCTGTCGGTCGACGGCGACGTGACGCTGGACCGTGCCGACAACGAGTTCGCCATGATCGCGGGCGCTGCGCGGGGCGCGTCGGCGCGGCTGCGCGATGCGGACGGCTTTGCGTTCGACAATTTTACGGGCGGTCAGGTCACCGTCGGCGCCGCCGCGGACCGGCAGGCGGGCGACGTGACGCTGAGCGGCCGTTTTGGCGACGGCTCGGCAATCGCGGTGGCGGGCGCGATCGTGCTGGACGCCGCGGGGGTGCAAATCGGCGACGCCGCGACGCTCGACGCGGTCGGCGCAATCACCGGGGCGGGCGCGCTGACGCTCGGGGCCGGGGCGCAGCTGATCGCGGGCGCGCAGGTGAAGGTCGCGGCGCTGAGCGCGACCGACGTGGCCGTGTCCGCGCAGAGCATCGAGCTTGGCACAGCGCTGGTCACCGACCGGTTCGACGCCACCGCGGCCGGCGCGGCGCGCATTGACGATCTGGTCGCCGCCGAAGCGTCGCTCGCCGGGGATAGCCTGGCGGTCGGCCGCGCGCGCATCGACGGAGCGCTGGCGATGACCGCGGCGGGCGCGCTTGATCTGGGCGATGAGGCGCTGGCCAACGGCTCCGCGGCAGGCAGCGCGACGCTGACCGCGGGCGGCGCGATGAGTGTTTCGGCGCTAAGCGTCTCTGACGCCTTGTCCATCATTGCGGATCAGGGGCTTGTCCTGACCGAGGTCGCCGCCGATGGCGACGTGATGGCTGATGTTGCCACTGGTGACATCGATGTATCCGGGCTGACCGTGGGCGGCGATTTTGGCGCGCACGCGGCGGATGGCGGGATCTTCGCCCAAGCGGCGGCGGGCCAGACCGCGCCGGTGATCGCGGTCGCTGGGGCGACACGGCTTGACGCCTCGGGTGTGATCGCGCTGGCGGCGCAGGACGCCGCGCCGCGCCATAGCTTCGGCGGCGCGCTGTCGGTCACGCGCGCAACCCAAGTGGTGATCGCGGCCGAGGGCGACCTGACCTTGGGCGCGACCGACATCGCCTTCGCCAGCATCGGGGCCGAAGGCGCGGGCGGCGTGTTCGACCGCACCGGACCTGCCATTGACGGCTCGGTCAGGCTGGAGGCGGGCGGCGCCATCGTCGGGCAGGGCGGCGCGACCCTGTTGGCGGACGGCGATCTGCGGCTGGAGGCGGGCGGAGCGATCCTGCTGACCGACGCCAACCGGATCGGCGGCGCGGTGTCGGTGCGGGCGGCGTCGCTGGGGTGGGCGGAGCTCGGCTCGATCCTGCTCGCCGACGTCACCGTAGGCGGCGACACGGCGTTGATCGCGGGCATGGACGGCGGCCTTGGCAACGGCGCGATCCGCCAGGGCGGGGTGGCGACGGCGCTGCCCGCGCGCTTGGTCGAGGGTCTGCCGAACCTGACGCCGGAGACGTTCTCGGGCCCGATGCGCATCGCCGGCGCGCTGACGTTGCGGACCTCTGGCGATGCGGTGACGCTTGCGGCGGCGGGCAACCGGTTTGACGGCCCGGTGTCGGCGCTGACCGATGATGGCGGCGCGCCGGTGGCGAGCGTTGATTT
>JBLIKI010000004.1:0-44475 GCA_047636235.1 Paracoccaceae bacterium
CGGCGCCGAACAATTCGCGGTACGCGGTGCGGAACCGGGCGATGGATACGTCGTCGAGGATGATCTCCGACACCGGCGCCAACTCGATCCGGCGGATTTTCTCCACCGTGCGCTGGGTTTCGGCGTCGAAGCGCCGCGCGCCGTCCAGCATGTCGCCGAACATATCAAGCCGCACCGGCAGGTCGGCGCCCGGCGGGTAGATGTCCACCACCCCGCCGCGCACCGCGAAATCGCCCGGTTCAGTCACCGTCGAGGCGCGGTTGTAGCCCATCCGCGCCAGGTAATCCTTAAGCGCCTCCAGATCGAGCGGCTTGTCCACCTCGGCGATGAACGACGCGCCCTTGACCACGTCACGCGACGGCGTGGCTTGGAGGGCGGCGGCCAGCGTGGTCAGGATCACGCCGCGATTGTCCTTGCCCGGCGCATCCTTGCGGCGCGGCCAGCCATCGGTCAGCGCCGCCAGCGCCGCCATGCGCGCGGCGGAGATGTCGGCGTTGGGCGATATCCGGTCATAGGGCAGGCAGTCCCACGCCGGAAAGCGCAGCACCGGAATGTCGGGGGCGAAGAAGGCCAACGCCTCGGCCACCGCGGCAAGGCGGGTCGCATCACGCGCGACATGGATCACCGGCCCGCCCGCGCGCGCGGCCAGCTCCGCGATCAGCTTCGCGTCAAGCCCCTCCGGCGCACCGCCCGCAAGGGTCGTGCCGATGGAAAGCGGGGTCGGGTGGGGGGATGTTCGGACCATCGAGCCGAGGTAGCGCGGCGCGCCCTCTCGTGCAAGCGCCTCGGACGCTCGGATCGGTCGGAATAGGGTCGCGGGCGGGGTTCGGCCCCGCATCAGATGAGCATCAGATCCGCGCTAGGTCGGGGTCAGATCGGCGAAAGGCCCAAGCGATAGGGATGCAGCAGCGCCATCACCGCGATGGTCAGCGCCAGCGACCCCATGGCGGTGGCGATGGCAATGCGGCGGCGGATGATCGCGGCCTCCAGCAACACCGCGGGGAGCGGTTGGTGGCGGTGCACCAACAGCGCCTCGCGCAGCGCGAACGCCGACAGCGCGGTCACCGGCCCGGCCAAAAGCAGCATCCCCAGCGCCACCTCGGACTGCGCCGCCAGCGTCAGGATCACCAAGGCCGACAGCGCAAAGCTAGCCCCCATGGTGGCCATGACGCCCCATCGGCCCCAGAACGCGGCGATGTCTGCGGCGAAGGCGCGAGCGATGCGGTCGGCCAGCGCCGCGTCCTCGGCCCCGCCAAGGGCGGCGCGGCGCAGCAGCCGCGCGGGCACGCCATAGCTGGTGGCGCAAACCTGCGCCCACAGCGCCAGAATCAGCGCCCAATACCAGAGGGAAAAGAACGTCGTGGTGTCCAGCATGCCAGATTCGGGGAAGCGCCCCACATTTCCCCTGCGCATTGCGCGCGCCATTTGACAACCCAAGCGCGTCGCCAAAGGCGAAAGGCTTGTAGCAAGACGTTCGCAATATCACCGCCGCGCGCAAAGCGTCAATCGCCGCGACGGACCGCGCCACATCCCCGCGGGCGCGTGTGACCGCTTGCCCACGCGCGCGCCGCATGGCAGCACTTGGGCCGCACGCAAGGGAGATCACGATGCCGCACCCCCGTTTCGCCCCGTTTCCGCACGCCCGTCCGCGCCGCCTGCGTCAAGCCGGCTGGATCCGCGATCTGGTGCGCGAATCCTCGCTGTCGCCCGCCAATCTGATTTGGCCGATGTTCGTGATCGAGGGGGTGAACGCTGAGGAACCGGTGCCCTCGATGCCCGGAGTGTCGCGCCTTTCGGTGGACCGGATCGTAGAGCAGGCCCGCCGCGCCGAGGCGCTTGGCATCCCCTGCGTCGCGCTGTTCCCCTACACGCCCGCGCACCTGAAAACTCCCGGCGCCGAAGAGGCATGGAACCCCGACAACCTGGTCAACACCGCGACCCGGGCGATCAAGTCGGCGGTTCCGAACCTCGGAGTGCTGCTCGATGTGGCGCTCGACCCCTATAATTCCGACGGCCATGACGGGATTGTCGAGAACGGGCGCATCCTTAACGACGCCAGCCTTGTGGCGCTGGAAAAGCAGGCGGTGGCGCAGGCCGAGGCGGGGTGCGACATCCTCGGGCCGTCGGACATGATGGACGGGCGGATCGGCGTGATCCGCGCGGCGATGGAGGCGCGCGGCTTTCACGACACCATGATCATGTCCTATGCGGCGAAATTCGCGTCCGGCTTCTACGGGCCGTTTCGCGACGCGGTGGGCGCGAGCGGCGCGCTGAAAGGCGATAAGAAGACCTATCAGATGGACCCGGCCAATTCCGACGAGGCGCTGCGCGAAGTGGCGATGGACCTCGAGGAAGGCGCCGACATGGTGATGGTCAAGCCGGGGATGCCGTATCTGGACATCTGCCGCCGGGTCAAAGACGCGTTCGGCGCGCCGACCTACGCCTACCAAGTGTCCGGCGAATACGCGATGATCGAGGGCGCCGCCCGCGCCGGCTGGATCGATGGCGACAAAGTGATGATGGAATCCCTGATGTGTTTCCGCCGCGCCGGTTGCGACGGGGTGCTGACCTATCACGCGCCGCGGGTGGCCGAACTGCTCGCCGCCCACGGCTGAGGCCCCCGCGCCCGCGGCGCCTCCAGACCCTTGCGGCGGCGCGCCCCGGTCTCCGTGCAGACAGCGCATCCAGACCCCTGCGGCGGCGCAGGCGCGCCCCGCCGCGCCGCGGGCGGGTGAGCGGGGGGGGGGCGCCCCCCCCGAACCCGGCTGCAGCCCCCCGTCGCGGCAATCCTACGCCTTGAGGCCGCCGCTTTCAGGGTCCACGCTTCTCCATCGCGGCCCGACCCAAGGCCGCCGTTCCAAGCTTGGCGCTCGCTCGCCGGGCGGGCAAGACCCCTTGAATGACTTCCGAAGCGGAGCGTCCCCTATGAGCAGCACCCCCCTTTCCCGCCGCCGCCTTCTGCGCGGCCTCGTCGCCGCGCCGGTTCTCGGCCTCGCCCCCGCCCTGATCGCCGCGCGGCCCGCCCGCGCCGCCAGCGGCGCCGTCATCGACGCAAGCGTCGATCGCGCGTTCAACGCGCTCTACAACAGCGTCCGCGGCTCGCAGGAACTCGCCGGCCGCGCCAAAGGCATCCTGATCATGCCCGAGATCACCAAGGCCGGGCTGCTGCTCGGCGGCTCCTATGGCGAGGGCGCGCTGCGCGTCAACGGCACGACGGTCGGCTACTGGTCGGTCGCCGCCGCCAGCTTCGGCCTGCAAGCCGGAGTGCAGAAAACCTCACAGGCGCTGTTCTTCATGACCACCAACGCGCTAGAGCGATTCCGCCGCGCCGACGGGTGGGAGCTGGGCGCCGGCGCCGAGGTCACCGTGCCCAAGGACGGCCTCACACTTGAGGTCAACACCACCGTCACCAACAAGCCGGTGATCGCGATGACCTTCGGGCAGGACGGCTTCATGGCCGGGGTCAGCTTCGAAGGCGCCAAGTACTCGCCCATCGTGCGCTGAACAGCTGCCGGGGGACGGCCCTGCCCCCAGCGCCCGAGCCCGGCGCCAAGCGTCGGGCCCGGGGATCACGAGATGTTAACCAATCAAATTCGGCGCCGCGCTTGCACCAACGGGGCCCTCGGCGTAAAAAGGGTCTTGCTGAGTACCCCTGAAGCTCGCGGCGAGTCAGCGCTGCATCGCCCGAGCGGGCGAAGCGGACTTGTCCCCCTGATCCGGTCGCGGGCGTGAAGAGGCTTTGATGTCGTCAAGAATGATTTCGGCCGCCGTGGTTGCGCTTGCGCTCGGCTCGGCGCCCGCGACCGGGGCCGGGTTCAGAATCACTTTGAACTATCTGGGCGGGTTCTCGGCGTCTCAGCAGACGATCATGAATGCCGCAGCCAGTTATTGGGAAAGAGTGATCGTCGACTACAAGCCCGGCGTCAATATCGGCACCCGCCCCAGCAACCTCTCCGGCATCACGATCAGCGTCGAAGGCAGGACGTCGGACGGCGTGGGCGGCATTCTCGGCGCCGCCGGTCCGACCCTCGTCACCACTCGCGCGGGTTCGGTCTATGCTACGGAAGGGTTGGTGTGGTTCGACACCGCCGACATGGCCAACTTGGAATCCAGAGGCACCTTCAACGACGTCGCCGTGCATGAACTGGCGCACGTCATCGGCTTCGGCACGTTGTGGGAGCTGAACAACCTCTACGACCCGACGACGGGCACGATCAACACCGCGGATTCGGGCGAGTATATCGGCGCGGAGGGGTTGGCGATGTATCAAAGCGAATACAACCCGTCCGCGACCTTCGTGCCGGTCGAAAAGAACGGCGGATCAGGCACCCGCGACGGCCATTGGGATGAAACCTGGATGGGCGCGAACGTGTCGATCGCGCTGATGACCGGGTATTTGAACATCCCCGGGCCAACCACGTCGCTCGACATCTGCTCGTTCACGCTGGATCCGTGCATCACCAAGACCACGATCGCGTCGTTCAAGGACCTCGGCTACAAGCTGTCCGCCTCAGCCGAGAACAGGCTGGCCGCGGTGCCCGCGCCTTGGGCCGGAGCGCTGCTGGCGTCATCGCTGGGCGCGCTAGGGCTGTTTCGGCGGCGCAACTTGGCCTGATCGCCCGCGCGGGCCCTCCCCTGCGAAAGGCCCGCCCCTGCGAAGCGGGCGGGCCTTGGCCGTTCCGAAGGTCTGTCAGCGCAGACGTTTCACGAGGCTGGAGGTATCCCAGCGCCCGCCGCCCATGGCCTGCACGTCTGCATAGAACTGGTCCACCAGCGCGGTGACCGGCAAGGACGCGCCGTTGCGCCGCGCCTCAGCCAGACAGATGCCCAGATCTTTGCGCATCCAATCGACGGCGAAGCCGAACTCGAACACATCGTCGGCCATGGTGGCATAGCGGTTCTCCATCTGCCACGACCCCGCCGCGCCCTTGGAAATCGCGCCGACCACCTCTTTGGGGTCGAGGCCCGCCTTCTGCGCGAAGGCGATGCCTTCGGACAGGCCCTGCACCAGACCGGCGATGCAGATCTGGTTGACCATCTTGGTGATCTGGCCCGACCCCGACGGCCCCATCAGCTTGCACGCGGCGGCGAAGGCCATGATCACCGGCTCGGCGCGGGCGAAATCGGCCTTGTCGCCGCCGCACATCACCGTGAGGCGGCCGCCCTCGGCCCCCGCCTGACCGCCCGACACCGGCGCGTCGATGAACCCGGCGCCGCGCTCGGCGGCGGCGGCGTGCATCTCACGCGCGACCTCGGCGGACGCGGTGGTGCAATCGACGACCACCGAACCCTCGGACAGCCCTTCGAACGTGCCGCCCGCCCCTAGCATCACCGAGCGCAGGTCATCGTCGTTGCCGACGCAGGCGAACACGAATTCGGCGCCTTGGGCGGCGGCGGCGGGGGTCAGGGCGGCGTGCCCGCCATGGGCCTCGGTCCAGGCCTGCGCCTTCGCGGCGGTGCGGTTGTAGACGGTGACGTCATGGCCCTTGGCGGCCAGATGGCCCGCCATCGGATAGCCCATCACGCCAAGGCCGATGAATGCGCATTTCGCCATCGCGAAGACTCCTGTTTCAATGTTCCGCGCCGCGGTGGCGGCCTTGGGCGGGAAACTGGCCCGCGAGGGGCGGTCAGGTCAAGCGCGCCGCCTCGGTTCGCGTCACCGCGGCGTGGGAAGCGCGCTGCGCCGCGCCGACGCGCCCGGTTGCCCCGCAGGCCCCGACGCGCGACAAAGGTCGCGCTTCGATCCCGCCGTTTCACCAAGGCCCGCCGTTTCACCAAGGCCCGCTGTTTCACCAAGGACCGCCCGATGTCGCTTTCTTCGATCTTCACGTGGCTGGTGCGCGGGCTGATGGCGCTGGGGGCGCTGGCGCTGGGCGGGCTGGCGCTGGTCTGGACGTTGGTGTCGGGGTCCTTGCCCGACTATGACCGCGATTTTGACATGGCGCCCGGCGCCTGGCCGACCGCCGACGTGCGGATCGAGCGGGACGCCGCAGGCGCCCCCCATATCCGCGGCGCCACCGATGGCGACGTGTTCTTCGGCCTCGGGTTCGCCCACGCCACCGACCGCCTGTGGCAGATGGAATTGTCGCGCCGCGCGGCCCAGGGGCGGCTGGCGGAGCTGTTCGGCCCCATCGCCATGCCGTTCGACCGGCGGATGCGCGGGCTGGACATGGCCGGGATCGCCCGGCGCGGCCTGAAATACCAGACCCCGGAACTGCAGCAGGCGCTGGAGGCCTATGCCGCGGGCGTCAACGCCCGGATACTGGCCGTGCAGCAAGAGGCGCTGGGCCGCGGCGCCCCGGAATTTTTCTTGTTCGGCGCGGCGCTGACGCCGTGGACCGCGGCGGACAGCGCCTCGATCGGCAAGTTGATGGCGATGCGGCTGTCCGATGCGGCCGAAGCCGAGGTGCGCCGCGCCGCCCTCGCCCTTCGGCTGCCGCCCGCGCGGCTGCGCGACATCCTGCCCGACCCGCACGCGCCTGCGTTGATCGAGGCGACGCCCTATCCCGCCCTGTCCGGCGTCCCCGCCCCCGCCGCCCCGCGCAAAGCGGGCCTTGCCGCGCCAGAGCGTGAGCCAAGCGCCGAGCCCCCCCGCGCCGAGGCGATCGCGTGGCTGGCGGACCTGCTCGCGGCCCGCGGCCCCGCCACCCCCGGCGTCAGCGCAAGCGACGCGCGCAGCGCCGTGATGGCCGGGCTGTTCCCGCCTGTCGATCATGCCGGCGCGTCGAACGCTTGGGCGCTGAGCGGGTCGCGCGCCGCGTCCGGCGCGCCGATTCTGGCCAATGACCCGCATATGCCATTTTCCGCCCCGTCGCTGTGGTATCTGGCGGCGCTGGACCTGCCGCGCCCGGATGAACCCGGCGGCGTGTTCGGCGTGATCGGCGCCACCATCCCCGGCCTGCCGGTGCTGATGATGGGCCGCAACCCGGACTTCGCCTGGGGGCTGACCGCCGCCTATATCGACGACGCCGACATCTATATCGAAAAGCTGTCGCCCACCGACCCGGAGCGGTATCTCACCCCCGATGGCGACGTGCCGTTCATCACCCGCACCGAAGTCATCGCGCTGCCGGACGGCAGATCGGATGAGGTGACCCTGCGCTGGACCCGCCACGGCCCGGTGCTTTCACCCGACCATTTCGGCGTTGGCACGGTCACCCCCGCGGGCCATGTCGCCGCTCTTGCGTGGACCGCGTTGCAAGAGGACGACCGCAGCATCTCCACCGCGCTCGCGCTGATGACCTCACGCTCGATCGACGAGGGCGAGGTCGCGGCGGCGATGCACGGCGCCCCCGGCATGAACGTGACCATGGCCGACGCCAACGATGTCGGCATGGTGGTCGCGGGCCGCATCCCGCTGCGCCGCGCCGACAGCCCCAGCCGCGGGCGCCTGCCGACCCCGGGCTGGATCGCCACCGGCGACTGGCAGGGCTGGGCCCCGCCAGAGGCGAACCCTCGGGTGATGCGCCCAGCCTCGGGCGCGGTCGCCAACACCAACAACCGCACCACGAATGCCGCCTATCCGCTGAACGTGTCGTTCCGCTTTGGCGACGATTACCGGATCATCCGGCTGGATCGGGCCCTGTCGGGGCGCGAATTTCACACCCGCGACAGCGCGCAGGCCCTGCAATCGGACGCGGTGTCGGAAATGGCCCGTGCGATCCTGCCCCTGATCGCCCGCGATCTGTGGTGGAGCGCGGGGGGCGGCGCCAATCCCTCGGACCCTGCCACGATCCGGCGGGCGACCGCGCTCGACATGCTCGGGGATTGGAACGGAGAGATGTCGGCCCACACCGCCGAGCCGCTGATCTTCGCCGAATGGATGCGCCGCCTGACGATTCGGCTGGCGGAGGACGAACTCGGCCCCCTGATCGCGCAGGTCGAAGGCCCCCAGCCGGTGTTCGTGGAGCGGGTGTTCAAGGACATCGAGGGCGCCGCGATCTGGTGCGACGTCAACAAGACCCCCAAGCGCGAAAGCTGCGCCGACATCGCGGCGCTGGCGCTTGACGACGCGCTGGCGTCCTTGGCCGAGACCTATGGCGACGCGCCTGAGGGCTGGCGCTGGGGCGAGGCGCATCGCGGCATCCACCGCAACGAGGTGCTGACCCGCAACCCGATCACCAGCGCCATCTCGGACATCGAGCATCAGATGTCGGGCGGCGACTATACCTTGCTGCGCGCCCAAAGCCGCGGGACCGGCGAGACGCCCCACGCGGCGATCCACGGCGCAGGGTTCCGAATGGTGGTGGATTTCGCCGACCCGAATGCGTCGATGTTCATCATCGCCACCGGGCAAAGCGGCCACCCGCTGTCGCGCCACTATGACGACATGTCAGAGCGGTGGCAGCGCGGGGATATGGTGCGCATGTCGCTCGACCCAGGGGATGCGGCGGCGGGTGCGCTGGGGGTGTCGGTGCTCCGGCGGGCGAAATAGCGATCAGCGGCGCGCGAGGCGGTGATCGATGATCAACGCGATGTGCGGCGGGCGGACCAGCGCGGCGATTTGGGCTGGGGTGAACAAGGCGAATCCCGCCCCCTCTCCCAGTCGGATCGCGGCGGGGTCGACGGGGGCGGCGGCCTCGAACCCATAGATCCGGCGGCGCGACGGCAGGGGCGAGATAACCCGCGCCACCGGACTGAGCCCCGATTCGGGCAGGATCAGGCCGGTTTCCTCGGCGATCTCGCGGACCATGGCTTGGCGCAGGGTTTCTCCATCTTCGACCCCGCCGCCGAACAGCGACCAGGTTCCGGGATAGGCGACGCCGGGCGCATCATCGCGCAGCTGCAACAGCACCCGGCCCGCGGCGTCGAACAGCAGGCACACCGCCGCGCGGGCCGGCCCGGGCGCGGACCAGTCGCCGAGGCGCGCGAAGGCGGCGTCGGGCAGGTCGCCAGGCGGCGCCGATGCCGCGTCAGCGACGGCGCCGATCATTTGCGGCGCATATGCTCATCCAGCCGCGGCATGATTTCCACGAAGTTGCAGGGCATGTGGCGATAGTCGAACTGTTTGACGAGGATCTCATCCCACGCGTCCTTGCACGCGCCGGGGCTGCCGGGCAGCGCGAACAGGTAGGTGCCCGACGCGACTCCGGCGCAGGCGCGGCTTTGCACCGCCGACACGCCGATCTTGCCATAGCTGACCAGCGCGAAGATCGTGGCGAAGGCGTCGATCTCTTTTTCATAGACGTCGCGATGCGCTTCGACGGTCACGTCGCGCCCGGTCAGGCCAGTGCCGCCGGTGGACAGAATCGCGTCGATCTGAGGGTCCGCGGACCAAGCGCGCAACTGCGCCGCGATCAGGTCGCGGTCATCAATGCAGATCGCGCGGTCGGCGAGGATATGCCCCGAGCCCTCGATCCGCGCGACCAACGTGTCGCCCGACCGGTCGTCGGCAAGCCCGCGAGTGTCCGACACGGTCAGCACCGCGATCCGCATGGCGACGAAGGGGCGGCTCTCATCAATACGGCTCATGGTCATCGGGTCCTGTCAGAGGGGGCGGGCGAGCGCATCGCGCAGCGCCATCAGATCGCGCCATGCCTCGCGTTTGCGCGCTGGGGTGCGCAGCAGATAGGCGGGGTGGAAGGTGGGCAGCACCGCAACCCCTCGCCAGTCGGTCCAGACGCCGCGGGCGCGCGTGATCCCGACCTCGGTGTTCATCAGCGCCTTCCACGGCGCGTTGCCCATCAGCAGAAGAACCTGCGGCGCCGCAAGCTCGATATGCCGTTCCAGAAACGGCAGCAGCATCGCGGCTTCGTCGGTGGAGGGCTGGCGATTTTCCAAGGGGCGCCATGGAGATAGGTTGGTGATGTAGACGGCGTCGGCGATGGCTTCGGCCCCGCGCGACAGCCCGATGGTCGCCAGCATCCGGTCGAGCAGCGCACCCGATTTGCCGACGAATGGCTTGCCCTCACGGTCCTCGTCGCGGCCCGGCGCCTCGCCGACGATCATCACCCGCGCGCCGGGGCGCCCGTCGCAAAACACCGTGGATTTCGCGCCGCCGCGCAGCGCGCAGCGGTCGAACCCCTGCACCGCGGCGTGCAATGCCGCGAGGTCCGGCGCGGCGGCGGCAAGGTCGCGCGCGACGGCGGGCGCGGGCTCAGGCTCCACCGCTTGGGCGAATCTGGCGGGGGGGGCTTTGGGCGCCGGCGCGGCGCGGGCGCTGCGGGCGGCGTCGGCGCGGGCCGATTCTGCGAAACGGTCGCAGGGCGTCTCGGCGATGGTTTCATCCACCCCCGCCTCGATCTGCCACGCCAGCGCGGCCCGGAGCGCATCATGCGTCCAGCCCGCGGCGGGGTCGGCATAGGGGTCCTGTCCGGTCATGGGCCGCAGTCTAGCGGCATGGGCGGCGGCGTCCAGCGACGGCGGCGCCGCGCGGGACACGTATAGCGGCTGCCGGAACACAGAATCGTGCAAATCGACAGTTGACGTCAACGTAATTAACTACGATAACGCGCTCCATTCGCGTCACCGGTGCCTGTCTGCGTTGCGTTGCATCGACCTCTGCTTTGGGCGGCGCCCGACTTTGCGGCCTCGCCGCCCAGCCGTCACCCGCCCATCGCAGCGGAGTTGACGCGGCCCGATCCGCCGACTACGTCCAACGTGACGCGCTGCATCATAACGCCCTCGGGGAGGAGGCCCGCTCATGTCTCAGATCGAACGCGAGTCGATGGATTACGACGTCGTCATCGTCGGCGCGGGCCCTGCGGGGCTGAGCGCGGCGATCCGGCTCAAACAGCTCGGCGGCGACGACATTTCAGTCGTCGTGCTGGAAAAGGGCTCCGAGGTCGGCGCCCACATCCTGTCCGGCGCCGTGTTGGACCCCTGCGGCCTTGACGCGCTGATGCCCGATTGGCGAGAGCGCGGCGCCCCGCTGCAAACCGAAGTGGTGGCCGACGATTTCCTCGTGCTCGGCGAAGCGGGCGACGTCCGGATCCCCAACTGGCCGATGCCGCCGCTGATGAACAACCACGGCAACTACATCGTCTCGATGGCCAATGTCTGCCGCTGGATGGCCCAGCAGGCTGAGGAAATGGGCGTCGAGATCTTCCCCGGCATGTCCTGCTCCGAAGTCGTCTATGGCGAGAACGGCGAGGTGGCGGGCGTGGTCGCGGGCGAATTCGGCCTGAACGCCGACGGCACGCAAGGCCCGAGCTATGAGCCGGGCATGGTCCTCAACGGCAAATACGTCATGCTGGGCGAAGGCGTGCGCGGATCGCTGTCCCAGCAGGTGATCGCGAAATACGAGCTGGACAAGGGCCATGACGTGCCGAAATACGGCCTCGGCATGAAAGAAATCTGGGAGATCAAGCCCGAGAACCACGATCTGGGCCGCGTCACCCACACCATGGGCTGGCCGCTGGGATCGAACGCGGGCGGCGGCGGTTTCGTCTATCACCTTGAGAACAATCAGCTCTATGTCGGTTTTGTGGTGCATCTGAACTATCAGAACCCGCATCTGTTCCCCTATATGGAGTTCCAGCGCTGGAAGCACCATCCGGTGATCGCCAAGCTGCTCAAGGGTGGCAAGCGGGTCGCTTACGGCGCGCGCGCAATCTCTGAGGGCGGCTGGCAGTCGATGCCCGATCTGGCGTTCCCCGGCGGCGCGCTGCTTGGCTGTTCGGCGGGCATGGTCAACGTGCCGCGCATCAAGGGCAACCACAACGCAATGCTGTCTGGCAAGGCCGCGGCCGAGGCGGCCCATGCCGCCATCGCAGCCGGGCGCTCCGGCGACGTGCTGGCCGACTATGACGCCGCGGTGCGCAGCGGCCCGATCGCCAAGGACCTGAAGGCCGTCCGCAACGTCAAGCCGCTGTGGTCCAAGCTGGGGCTGGTCGGCGGGCTGGCGCTGGGCGGCCTCGACATGTGGGTGTCCACGATCCTCGGGCGGCCGCTCTTTGGCACCCTCAGCCACGGCAAGACCGACGCCGAAGCGACCGGGCGCGCCAAATCGTTCCCGATGATCGAGTATCCCAAGCCGGACGGCAAGCTCAGCTTCGACCGGCTGACCAACGTGGCGTTCTCGTTCACCAACCACGCCGAGGAGCAGCCCTGCCACCTGCACCTCATCGACCCCGAGGTGCCGATCGCCATCAACCTCAAGCGCTATGCCGAACCTGCGCAGCGCTATTGCCCCGCCGGGGTCTATGAGGTGCTGCGCGATGCCGATGGCGAGAACCCGCGCTTCGTGATCAACGCCCAGAACTGCGTCCATTGCAAAACCTGCGACATCAAGGACCCGAGCCGGAACATCATCTGGCGTACCCCGCAGGGTGGCGAAGGGCCGAACTATCCCAACATGTGACCCGGCCCAACCGCCGAACGGAAAAGCCGCGCAGGATCCCCTGCGCGGCTTTTCCGTGTCCGAGCGCCGGGGGGCGCGGGCCCCGGCGCATGCACCAACGGCATGCCGGAACAGGCGCCGCGCCCCCGCGGACAGCCCTCGGACAGGCGATGCTGAGTCGCCCCCGACCCCCGCGACCGATGCTGCATAAATGTCGCAGATCGCGCCAAAGCCGCCGCAACACGGCGATTTGCCGCGGAAATCGGTTGCCCGGGGCTTGTTTCGGACAAAATCATCGGATCGGCGGAACCAATGCGATCCGTTGGTGTTGTTAAAGCGTGACGCTTTGGCGTCGGGACGTGTTTCGGCGGGTTGCGATTAACAGCGAACGTTGAAGCGCCCGGCGTTTCATGCAATTCCTTGTTAGGAGCCAGCTTCCTAAAGAACGGGAAGCGGCGCGGAACGAGATCTCGCGGACGCTCAGGCGTCGGCAAATTAGACGGAGAGTGGGATGAAAACGATTTCCCGTATGTTCATGGCCGCCTCGGCGCTCGCCGTGGCAGGATGCACTGCGCTCCCGGGCGCCAACCTGGGCGGGACTTTCTCGGCCGAGGACTATCTCGGGTCGTCGATCAGCGGCGGTGACTTCAACTCGTCGCTGGCGCGCGAGTACCAGGCGCTTGCGACCCGGTCCGCGACCAAGGACGTGAACTGGCTGGACGCGACCGCGTACATCGCCAAGTCCGAAGCGGCCGCCGCCGGTGGCGTGGCCCCCTGGTCGCCCGCCGATCTGGGCGTCGAGGCCGCCGGCCTGACCGAGTTGCAGAACGCGCTGGCCGCGAACTCCGCCGCTCGTCCGGCAGCTTGCGCCAAAGCGCAGGCTTACTGGGACCAGTACCTTGAGTCGCTGTCAGAGGGCGCGCTGGCGTGCATCTCGGCAGCCGACGCCAAGGCGATGTACGATGACGCGCTGAAGGCGTGCATCGGCGTCGAGGGCGACTATGTGGTCTACTTCGGCTTCGACAAGTCGAACATGACCACCGCCGCGATGGCCGTCGTCGACGACGTCGTCACCGCGCTGAAGTCCTTCGCTCAGCCGCTGGTCTCGATCGTCGGTCACACCGACACCTCGGGTTCGGTCGCCTACAACCAGTCGCTGTCCGAGCGTCGCGCCAATTCGGTCGAATCGGCCATCCTGTCGCGAGCATCCAACATGGGCGTCACCGTCGGGTCGGTCACCAAGGCCGGTCGCTCTGAGTCCGAGCTGGCCGTGCAGACCGGCGACGGCGTGCGTGAGCCGCGCAACCGCCGCGCGACCATCGCCATCTCCGAGTGATCGGATGACGGATCCGGCGCAGGCCTGAACGGGCTGCACCGACCAAGGAACAGGAAACGCCCCGCGCCCCAAGGCGCGGGGCGTTTGCGTCTTGCGTGGCCGCACCGCGCCCCCATCTGTCAGCCATGACAACATTCCGGACCCTGCTCGCCGCCGCGCTGATCGCGCCCCTGTCGCTGACCGCCCCCCACGCACGGGCCGAGGATGGCCCCCTCCCCGCCTCGCCGGGGTTGGAGGAAAAGGCCCGCCGCGCACTGGATTTCTTTGGGGAGCAATTGCGCGGCTTGGCCGACGACCTGTCCGAGGGCGTCGACACCTTGCGCGACTATGGCCCGCCGCGGGTGCTGCCGAACGGCGATATCCTGATCCCGCGGCTGCATCGCAAGAACGACGACGGCGGCGCCCCCCCCGGTTCGGGACCCGATCCTGACGCCAAGCCCGCCCCAGCCCCCGCGCCGGATGGCGAAACCATCACCCTTTGACCTCGCCACCCTTCCCCCTGCCCGCGTCGCGCGCTACCTGTAGCGTCCGCTTCGCCATAAGGAATCCGATATGCGTCCTGACACCTCTCCCTTCGCGCTCGCCCATCCGCATCCCATGCGCGAGGCCGCATCGGGCGGCGCCTCTGGCGCACCGATCGCCGGCCTGCCTGAATGGGATCTGTCGGACCTCTACGCTGGGCCGGACTGCGACGCCTTCGCCAACGATCTGGACGCCGTGCGCGCCGAGGCGCTGGCCTTCGCCACTGAGTATGAAGGCAAGCTGGCCGATCTTTCGGGCGACCGGCTGGCCGAGGCGATGACGCGATATGAGACCATGACCAGCCGCGTCGGGCGGATCATGTCCTATGCGGGGCTGCGCTATTACCAGAACACCTCGGACACCGGGCGCGCGAAATTCATGGGTGACGCGCAGGGCCGCGTCACTGACGACACCGCGCCAATGGTGTTTTTCACGCTGGAGCTGAACCGCATCTCGGACGAGGCGATGGCGACCCAGCTGGCCGGCTCTGCCGCGCTGCGCCGCTATGCGCCATGGATCGAGCGTCAGCGCGCCCTGCGCCCCTATCAGCTGTCGGATGAACTGGAGAAGTTCCTGCACGATCAGTCCGTGGTCGGCGCAGCCGCGTGGAACCGCCTGTTCGATGAAACGATGGCCCGCCTGAGCTTTGAGGTGGACGGCGAGACGCTGCCGCTGGAATCCACTCTGACGCTGCTGTCGGACGCCAACCGCGCCCGCCGCGAGGCCGCCGCGGAAGCGCTGGTGACCGTGTTCCAGGACAACCTGCCGATCTTCGTGCGGATCATGAACACGCTGGTCAAGGATCATGAGATCGAGGGACGCTGGCGCAAGATGGCGACCGCCGACAGCGGCCGCCATCTGGCCAACCAAGTGGAGCCGGAGGTGGTCGACGCCCTGCGCACCGCGGTGATCGAGGCCTATCCCAAGCTGTCGCACCGCTATTACGCGATGAAGGCGAAATGGCTCGGCCTTGATAAATTGCAGCACTGGGACCGCAACGCCCCCCTGCCCGGCGAATCGGACCGCAAGGTCCCGTGGGAGGAGGCGAAGGACACCGTCCTGTCCGCC
The DNA here is from genome assembly GCA_047636235.1 of Paracoccaceae bacterium. Classification (GTDB taxonomy): domain Bacteria; phylum Pseudomonadota; class Alphaproteobacteria; order Rhodobacterales; family Rhodobacteraceae; genus JBOCEF01. The sequence goes on from JBLIKI010000004.1 coordinate 15,207, forward strand.
TATGCCGATTTCAGCCCGAAAATGGCGGAGATCGCCGCCCCCTTCTTCACCGAAGGTTGGATCGACGCGCCGGTGAAGCCTGGCAAGGCGCCCGGCGCTTTCGCCCACCCGACCGTGACCGACGTGCACCCGTATGTGATGCTCAACTACTTGGGCAAGACCCGCGATGTGATGACGCTGGCGCACGAGCTGGGGCATGGCGTGCATCAGGTGCTGGCGGCGTCGCAGGGGGAACTGCTGTCCTCGACCCCGCTGACGCTGGCCGAAACCGCATCTGTATTCGGCGAAATGCTGACCTTCAAGCGCCTGTTGCGCGCCGAAACCGATCCGGCCAAGCGCAAGATGCTGCTGGCGGGCAAGGTCGAAGACATGCTCAACACCGTGGTGCGCCAGATCGCGTTCTATGAGTTCGAGCGCCGCATCCACGCCGCCCGCGCCGAGGGCGAATTGACCGCCGACGACATCTGCGCGATCTGGATGTCGGTGCAGGTGGAAAGCTTGGGCGAGGCCTTCGATTTCAAAGAAGGCTATGAGATGTTCTGGTGCTATGTCGGGCACTTCATCCACTCGCCGTTCTATGTCTATGCCTATGCGTTTGGCGACGGTCTCGTGAATGCGCTTTACGCGGTGTATGAGGAGAACCCAGAGGGGTTCCAAGACAAGTATTTCGACCTTTTGTCCGCGGGCGGGTCGAAAAAGCACAAGGAGCTGCTGGCGCCGTTCGGCCTTGACGCCACCGACCCGGATTTCTGGGACAAGGGGCTGAGCCTGATCGCCTCGATGATCGACGAGCTGGAAGCGATGGAGTGATCGCCTTGGCGATCCACGCCGCGAAAATCATCTGACGCGGCCAAGCGCCACTGCGAGCCGCCCAAGAAAAAGCCCCCGCCGATCGCTCGGCGGGGGCTTTTCAGCGCCTCGTGCCGCCACCGCGCCAGCGGGGTTCGGGCGGGCGACGGGTCGAGGGGTCAGTCTTCGGCCGGAGCCGAAACGGGCGCCACAACCTCTTCCTGCGGACGCGGGGGGCGCGGGGGGCGGCCGATGACGTCGCGCAACTCATCAAGCTCGATGAAGTTGTCGGCCTGGCGACGCAGCTCATCCGCGATCATCGGCGGGTTAGAGCGGATCGTGCTGACCACAGAGCACCGCACTCCCTTACGTTGGATGCCCGCGAGCAGCGGCTTGAAGTCACCGTCGCCTGAGAACAGCACCATGTGGTCGATGCGTTCGGCCATTTCCATAGCGTCGACCGCAAGTTCGATGTCCATGTTGCCCTTGACCTTGCGGCGACCTGAACTGTCAACAAACTCTTTCGCCGGCTTGGTGACCATGGAGAAGCCGTTGTAGTCGAGCCAATCGACCAGCGGGCGGATCGGAGAATACTCCTGATCCTCGACTAGCGCCGTATAGTAGAAGGCGCGCACAAGCTTGCCACGGCGCATGAACTCGCTCCGCAAAAGCTTATAGTCGATATCGAAGCCAAGGGCTTTGGCCGCGGCATAGAGGTTCGAGCCATCTATGAAAAGGGCCAAGCGCTCATCGCGATAAAACATCTTTTTTTCTCCTGACAATTCCCGTCCGCGTCTTTTGGTGTCGTACGGTCGAACGCGTTGGTCCCGTAGTGCGCGCGGGACGGGCACACGGAACATAAACTTCGTGCAACCGGATGCAACGCTTCCGCGACTGCGGCCCAACGCCAAGGCCCACGTCACCGGGGGGGGCGCCGGACGGCATCGGCGGTAAAATTAAAAGAATCATGAAAAAAAGTGAGGCTTTGGCGTATATTCGATCGATTATCCCGATGTCGCCGTCTGGCGCGAACCGTGAGCCGCGCCCCTGCGACGGAATGGCGCCCCCGGCCTGTCGCTGGCCGATCGCGAGATCGCGCGATCGCGACCCGGGGCGGCGAATCATTCGCATCCGCAGCATCGGTGCGACAGCGCTTGAAACCCCAGCCGCGGGGGCATATAAGTCGCGCTTCATGCCCCCCTATGACGAGAAGCTGGAGCGCCCATGGCCCGCGTCACCGTCGAAGATTGCGTCGACAAGATCCCCAACCGGTTCGAACTGGTCCTGCTCGCCGCTCATCGCGCGCGTCAGATCGCGACCGGGGCCGAGATCACCATCCTCCGCGACAACGACAAAAATCCTGTCGTCGCGCTGCGTGAAATCGCGGACGAGACTCTCTCGCCCGACGATCTGCGCGAAAGCACCATCGAAAGCCATCAGAAGCAGATCGAGGTGGACGAACCCGAAGAAGACAGCATGGCGATGCTGATGGGTTCGGGCACGGCGGACATCCCCGCCGAGGACGACCTGACTGAGGAGCAGCTGCTCCGCGCCCTGATGGCCGAACAGGACCGGTCCTGATCCAGACTTGGCGGGGGCCGGCGGCGCCGGTCCCCTCCCTCCTGCGCGGAGACGCCTCGCTTTGATCCGCCAGTTTGAGCTTGTGGACATAATTCGCGCCTATAATCCAAAGTCGGATGAGGCGCTGCTGAACGCCGCCTATGTTTTCGGCGCTCGCGCCCATGCCGGCCAGTACCGCAAAAGTGGCGAGGAATACTGGAACCACCCGGTCGAGGTCGCCAACATCCTCTCAGGCCACCGGCTTGATGATGCGACCATCGTCACGGCGCTGCTTCACGACACCGTCGAAGACACCGGCGCCACGCTGATCGAATTGCGCGAACTGTTCGGCGATGAGATCGCGGATCTGGTCGACGGGGTCACCAAGCTCACCAAGCTGCAACTGTCGTCGGCGGAGACGGAGCAGGCAGAGAACCTGCGCAAGCTGTTCTTCGCCATGTCCCGCGACGTGCGAGTGCTGTTGGTCAAGCTGGCCGACCGCCTGCACAACATGCGCACCATCCAGCACATGCCCCCGCACAAGCAGGAGCAGAAGGCCCGCGAGACGATGGAGATCTATGCCCCGCTGGCCGGGCGCATGGGCATGCAGAAAATGCGCGAGGAGTTGGAGGACCTGTCGTTCCAGGTGCTCGACCCCGAATCGCGCCTGAACATCATCGAGCGCTATGACGACCTGCGCGGGCGCTCCGGCGACGTGATCACCCAGATCACCGAGGACATCCGCGAGATCCTCAAGGTCGAAGGCGTGGTCGCGCGCGTCTATGGGCGAGAGAAAAAGCCGTTCTCAATCTGGCGCAAGATGAAGGAGAAGGGCGAGCCGTTTTCGCGCCTGTCGGACATCTACGGGTTCCGGATTATCACCAGGGGCGAAAGCGACTGCTATCGCGCGCTCGGGACGGTGCATAGGCGCTGGCGGGCGGTGCCGGGGCGGTTCAAGGACTATATCTCCCAGCCCAAGGCCAACGGATACCGGTCGATCCACACCACGGTGTCAGGGCGCGACGCCAAGCGCGTCGAAGTGCAGATCCGCACCGAAGAAATGCACGAGGTCGCGGAGACAGGCATCGCCGCGCACTGGGCCTATAAGGACGGCGCGCCGACCGCCAACCGCTTTGTCGCGGACCCTTTCCGCTGGCTTCGCGACCTGTCGGAAAGCTTTGAGCAGGCCGAGAACCCGGATGAATTCCTTGAGCATGTGAAGCTTGAGATGTTTCAGGATCAGGTGTTCTGCTTCACCCCCAAGGGCAAGGTCATCAAGCTGCCCAAAGGGGCGACGCCGATCGATTTCGCCTATGCGATCCATACCCGGATCGGGGACAGCTGCGTCGGCGCCAAGATCGACAATGTCCGAAAGCCGCTGTGGACGATCCTTAAGAACGGCCAAACCGTTGAGATCATCCGCGCCGACGCCCAACGCCCCCAGCCGGTGTGGGAGACGATGACGGTCACGGGGCGCGCCCGCGCCGCGATCCGCCGCGCGCTACGCTCGGAACGCCGCGCGGCCGACGTGAAGATGGGCGAGGCGATCATGCGCCAGGCCTTCGAGCGTGCGGGCCGCGATTATTCGCGCCGCGCGGTGGAGCTGGCCGCGGAGAAATTCGGCCGCCCCGACGCCGAGGAATTGCTAGCGGGCCTCGGCGCCGCCGAGATCACCGGCGCCCAGGTGATCGGCGCGCTCTGGCCCGAGGCGATCGCCGACTGGTCCGAGCCGCCCCTCGACCCCGCCGCCGGCCCGGGGTTCAAGGGCGTGCATGCCGGCGCCAATGTGCGGGTCGGCGACTGCTGTCTGCCGGTCACCGGCGACCGCATCGTCGGGATCATGAAAAAGGGCGAGGGTGTGACCGTGCACGCCATAGACTGCCCGCGGTTGGCGGCCTACGAAGAAGCTCCGGGCCGCTGGCTTGATCTCAGGTGGGATCAAGACAGCACGCGCCCCCGTCAAGCCGCCTTGTCGCTTATTTTCGCCCATGAACGTGGGGCGCTCGCAAGGGTTTGCACCGTGATCGCGGAGCAGAACGCAGATATCGTGCAGCTTGAATTCACCGAGCGCAAACCCGACTTCTATCGGGCGCGAGTGGACGTGGAGGTGCGCGACGTCAAGCATCTCAACCGCATCGTAACCCAGCTGGCCGCAGAACCCTTGGTGACGGAGGCGAGGCGGATTCTGCCCGCGCTAGAGCCGACCTTGGTGGCCGGAACAGCAGGCGCCGGCGGCGACCGTCTGGCGGATGCGCCAGAGGGCGACCCGGATCAGCGAGGCGATGCCTGACAGATGGTGTTCAAGAGACGAGATAAACCACCGGTCTGGAGCCGGATTCGACAATATCTGTCGCCCCGCAAGGGTTGGCGGCGCGGCTATCTCTATCTGGGCAAGCGGATGCAACGCCTGCCCGACACGCCCCATCGCATCGCGCTCGGCTTCGCCTGCGGGGTGCAGGTCAGCTTCACGCCGCTGTTCGGGTTCCATTTCTTCGCCGCGGCGGCGCTGGCGTTTCTGTTTCGCGGCAATATGCTGTCCTCGGCTGTCGGCACCTTCGTCGGCAACCCGCTGACATTTCCGCTGATCGCCTCGTCCTCGTTCTGGCTCGGCAGCAAGATCACCGGCATCCATGTCGGCGCGGCCGATCAAGGTCATGATCTGGTCTGGCTGTGGGACAATCTTGACGCGATCTTCGTGCCATATCTGGTGGGCGGGCTGGCGCCGGGGCTGATCGCCGCGGTCGGGTTCTATTGGCTGGTGCGCCCGATGGTCGCCGCGTTCCAGAACCGCCGCCGCCTGATGCTGATGGACCGCGCCAAACAACGGATGAAGGACCACGCCACGCGCAACGCCGCGCGGCGACGGCGCATGAGCGAGAGAGCCGCCGACGCCAACAATGCCTGACCGGTCGACGCGACGCTGGTTCCGGCCGCTGAAACGTCTATCTTCTCCCAGACGCAGCCCAAAGCCGACGCAGACGCGAAAGAGACCCCTGATGACCGCCAGCAGCCCCTCCGCCACCGATGCCGCCGCCCCGATCAAGGCGCTGAGGCTTGGCGTCAATATCGACCATGTCGCCACAATTCGGAACGCCCGCGGCGGGCCGCATCCCGACCCGGTGCGCGCCGCCCGCATGGCTGAGGCCGCGGGCGCCGATGGCATCACCGCCCATCTGCGCGAAGACCGCCGCCACATCACCGACCGCGACATCGACGCGCTGATGGCGGCGCTGACGGTCCCGCTGAACTTTGAGATGGCCGCGACGCCTGAAATGCAGGCGATCGCGCTGCGCCATCGCCCGCACGCGGTCTGCCTCGTGCCCGAAAAGCGCGAGGAACGGACCACCGAAGGCGGGCTCGAGGTCGCCGCTGACGAAAACCGGCTGGCTCATTTCATCGCGCCGCTGGCGGACGCCGGGTGCCGGGTGTCGATCTTCATCGCCGCCGACCAGCGCCAGATCGAGGCCGCGGCCCGCATCGGCGCCCCGGTGGTGGAACTGCACACCGGCGCCTATTGCGACGCGCACCAAGAAGGCCGCCTTGCGGATCGAGATCGGGAGCTGGAGCGCCTGCGCGCCATGACCGTCTATGCGGCGTCCTTGGGACTGGAGGTTCACGCCGGTCACGGCCTGACCTTTGACACCGTCGCCCCGGTCGCGGCCTTTCCCGAGGTGCGAGAGCTGAACATCGGTCATTTCTTGATCGGTGAGGCGATCTTCACCGGGCTTGAGGCCGCCATCGCCCGGATGCGCATGGCGATGAACGACGCGCGCGGCGCGTAGTGGACCCGGCGGATCTGGGAGTGGTCGCGGGCCTTTATATCGCGGCATCGGTCAATCCAACCCCGGCGACGCTGGGCCTGCTGGCCGAAGCGATGAGTTCCGGCCGCAAGGCGGGGCTGGCGTTCGGCGCCGGGCTTTATGCCGGGTCCGTGGGCTGGAGCATTCTGGCCGCCTTCGGCCTCGGCGCGTTTCTGGCGGCGCATCCGCCGGTCGCGTCGTGGCTGAGAGTGCTCGGCGGGGTCTATCTGTTGGCGCTGGCCTATAAGGCGCTGCGCGGCGCGCTGCGGCCCGGCGGGGTCAGGGTGGCGCAGCGTCAGGCGTCGCGATCGCTCAGCCGTGGGTTCCTGCGCGGGGTGATGCTGCAAACCAGCAATGTGCAGTCGGTGATGTTCTGGGCGGCGCTGTTCTCGGTGGTGGTGGCGCCGGGGCTGCCCCCCGCGACGCTGGCGCAGCCGCTGCTGCTATGCGCGGCGCTGGGGGTCGTGCGGTTCGGCGGGTTGGCGCTGCTCTTCTCCACCGCGCGGATGATCCGGCTTTGGTCGCGGGCGCGCCGCCCTATCGAAGGCGGGGTGGCGATGGCGTTCGGGGTCGCGGGCGCGGCCCTGCTGTTGAACAGGTGAGCGGGATGATTCTTGGCATCGGCGCCGATCTGGCGGACATCCGCCGCATCGAAGGCACGCTCGACCGGTTCGGCGACCGGTTCATCCAGCGCGTGTTCACCGAGCGCGAACAGGCCGTCGCCGCGCGCAGGCGCGAACGCGCCGCGACCTTCGCCAAGCGGTGGGCGGCGAAAGAGGCCTGCGCGAAGGCGCTCGGCACCGGCCTGCGCATGGGGGTCGCGTGGCGCGAGATGGGGGTGGTGAACCTGGCGTCCGGCCAGCCGACCATGGCGCTGACCGGCGGGGCCGCGGCGCGGCTGGCGGCGATGACCCCTGCGGGGATGATCGCGCGCCTGCATGTCACCATCACCGACGACCACCCTTGGGCGCAGGCCTTTGTGGTGATCGAGGCGGTGGCCCCCGACGCCCCCGCGCTGATCGCCCTGCCGCGCTAGGCCCCTGCGCCCCTGCGGCGCTTGACTTGGGTCGGGTCAGGGGCGACAACCCAGCCCAAATTCACCCCCCTGACCCACCTGCGAGGCCCGTTTCATGGCGAAAAAGAAGGAGAGCGTCGGCGAGCTCATCAAGACGGTCGTCTACGCGCTGCTGATCGCTGGGGTGTTCCGCAGCCTCCTGTTCCAACCGTTCTGGATTCCGTCCGGCTCGATGAAATCGACGCTGCTGGTCGGGGATTTCCTGTTCGTGTCGAAATTCTCCTACGGGTATTCGAAATATTCGTTCCCGTTCTCGATCCTGCCGTTCGAGGGCCGGATTTTGGCGTCGGAGCCGGAGCGCGGCGACGTGATCGTTTTCAAGCACCCGAGCAACGGTCAGGACTATGTCAAACGCCTGATCGGCCTGCCCGGCGAAGTGATCCAGATGAAGCAGGGCATCTTGCACATCAACGGCGCCGCCGTCCCGCAAGAAGCGGCGGGCGCGTTCATCGAACCCCTGCCGCCCGGCGCGCAGCTGCAGTGCAAGGATTACCCACGGGTCGACGGCCAGGTGATGTGCGAAAAAGATCTGGCCTTCGAGACGCTGCCGAACGGCGTGCGCCACATCGTGCTGAACGCGGATTCCAACAATAACCCGCGCACCGACAACACCCGCGAATTCGTGGTGCCCGCCGGGCATTATTTCTTCATGGGCGACAACCGTGACAATTCCAGCGATAGCCGCGCCGATGTCGGCATGGTCCCGTTCGAGAATCTGGTCGGCCGCGCCGATCTGATCGCGCTCAGCTTCGGCGGGTCGTTCTGGGAGGTGTGGGACTGGCGTTCGGACCGCTTCTTCCTCTCCATTAATTGAGAGGACCGATGGCACGACGCGCGCTCGACAGCATAGCGGCCTCGCTCGGCGAACGGCTCGGCGTGCCAATCGTCGCCAGCGACCGGCTGGAGGAGGCGCTGACCCACGCCTCGGCGTCGTCCCCCGCGCGTCCGCCCAATGAGCGGCTGGAGTTTTTGGGTGATCGCGTGCTCGGCCTCGTGATCGCCGACGCGCTGATCGCCCGGTTTCCGCGCGCGGCGGAGGGCGAATTGGCCCCTCGGCTCAACCAACTGGTGCGCAAGGAAACCTGCGCCCAGATGGCAACTGAACTGGGGCTTGGCGATATGATGCGCCTCGGGCGATCCGAGCATGTCACCGGCGGGCGGCGCAAGAACGCCGTCTTGGGCGACGGGATGGAGGCGCTGATCGCCGCGATCTATCTCGACCGCGGGCTAGATGGCGCGCGCACCGCGGTGCTCGCGCTGTGGGCCCCGTTGATCGACGCAGCCGGCCCCGCGCCGCAAGACGCCAAGACCGCACTGCAAGAATGGGCGCAGGCGCGCGGCGCCCCGCCCCCGGTCTATGACGTGCTCGACCGCGCCGGCCCTGACCATTCGCCGGTATTCACCGTGATCGCGCGCCTTGCGACCGGCGAGGTGGCCGAGGGCAAAGCTGCCTCGAAACGCGCCGCCCAGCAGGCTGCGGCGGGCGCGCTGCTTGCCCGTCTGTCGCCGGACCATGCCGCAGCCGCGGCCCCCCCCAATTCCGCCAAGGCGGGCGGCGCGGCGCAATCGCGCCCCGCCCCGTCCGATGGCGCAGAGGACAAGACATGACCGACAACGACCACACCGACGACGACGCCCCGGCGCCGATCCCCACGCCCCCTTCCGACCCGGCCTCCGCCCCCAGCCACCTGCGCGCCCCCGGCGCCGGGCCGGACATGGGCGCCCCGGCGGGCGAGACACGCTGCGGGTTCGTCGCCCTGATCGGTGAGCCGAACGCAGGCAAATCCACCCTGCTGAACCGCATGGTCGGCGCCAAGGTATCGATCGTCACCCATAAGGTGCAGACCACCCGCGCACGGATCCGCGGGGTCGCGCTGGCCGGATCGGGCCAGATCGTGTTCGTCGACACCCCAGGCCTGTTCCGACCGCGCCGCCGGCTTGACCGCGCCATGGTCGCCGCCGCTTGGACCGGCGCCGGGGACGCGGACGTGGTCGCCCTTCTGATCGAAGCGCATCGCGGCGTTACCGACGGCGTGCGCGCGATCATCGACGGGCTGAAGGACCGCGCGCCGGGCCGCCGCTTGATCCTGGTGATCAACAAGATCGACCGAGTGAAGGCGGAACAACTGCTGAAGCTGTCCCTCGACCTCAACGCCATGGCCAACTTCGAGGCGACGTTCATGATCTCGGCCGAGCGCGGCCACGGGGTCGAGGATCTGCGCGGCTGGCTCGGGGACCGGATGCCGTCCGGCCCGTGGCTCTATCCCTCGGACCAGATCGCGGACCTGCCGCTGCGCAGCCTTGCGGCCGAGATCACCCGCGAAAAGCTGACCCTGCGCCTGCACCAAGAGCTTCCGTATCAACTGACCGTTGAGACGGAGACCTGGGAGGAGCGCGAAGACGGGTCCGTGCGCATCGAGCAGATCATCTATGTCGGGCGCGACGGCCACAAAGGCATCGTGCTGGGCAAGGGCGGCACCACCATCAAGGACGTCGGCGCCCAAGCCCGCAAGGACATGGAGGCGCTGCTGGAACGCTCCGTCCACCTGTTCCTCGAGGTCAAAGCCCGCCCGAATTGGCAGGAAGAATCCGAGCGCTACGACAACATCGGCCTCGATTTCAACGACGGCACGTCATGACCGCGCCGCGCCTGACCTCGGACTTCTGGGTCCAGGCCTATCTGGCGCGGCTGCGGCTTTCGAACATCCCGGTGTTTCTGGTGGCGCGCGGCGACGCGACCGCCGGGGCGTTGATGGTCAAGCTCAACACCCTCGACGGGCGCGCACGGCTGCACGGGCGGGCCATGGGGCCGGACTGGACCCCGATCTGGTCGGTGCTGGCCGACGGCCCTGAGGCGGACGTGGACGCCGCCGTGGCGCGCCAGCGGCGGTCCGATCCCGATCTGTGGCTGATCGAGGTCGAGGACCGCGAGGGGCGCACCTTGCTGGACCAACCGGGCCTCAGCTGACCGCCGAACGCGAAACGGCCCCCGGAGGTATCCTCCGGGGGCCGTTTGCAATTTCGCCTAGGAGCCTGCGATCACTTCGCGGCGGCGGCTAGGTAGGCCGCGACGTCCTCGCCGCCCTTTTTCAGCTTATACGACATCTTGGACTTGGCGCCCTTGTCACCGAGATATTCCTGAAGAAAATCCTTCGGGTCCTCGACATATTTGGCCAACAGCTCTTCAGTCCAAACCAAGCCCTTGTCGCCCGCGGCGACGAGGTCAGAGCCATAATTGAACCCGTCCAAAGCGCCCGCCTTGTGGCCGATGACGCCATAAAGGTTGGGGCCGGTCTTGCCGCCCTTGACGATGACGTTGTCACCATTCGAGATCGCGTGGCAGGCCTTGCATTTCTTGAACGTATCTTCGCCCTTGTCCGCGTCGCCGGCGAACGAAGGGGCGGCGACAAGGCTCAGGCCAAGGGCCGCGATGAGCGCGAGGGTTTTCATTGCGTATTTTCCTCCGATTGGGTGCGGTCTTCAACCGCTGCGCAAACGTGAACATAGGGCGTTTCGCCCGTCAACCACACCAAAGGCCTGTTCAACCAACGCGGCCCGACGCCGCGCCCGGCCAAGATCAGGCGGCGGCGCGGCTAAGCGCGCAACGCGACCACAACGCGTGGAGCGCGCGCACCAATGCTTCGACATCCGCGTCTGTATGCAGCGGCGAAGGGGTGAAGCGCAGCCGTTCGGCGCCCTTGGGCACTGTCGGATAGTTGATCGGCTGCACATAGATTCCATAGTCGTCCAGCAAGATGTCCGACAGCATCTTGCACTTGACCGGATCGCCCACCATCACCGGCACGATGTGCGATGGGTTGGGCAGATGCGGGATGCCAAGTTCATCCAAGCGCCGCCGCAGCAGCGCCACGGCGCGGCGCTGGCCAAGACGTTCGGCGTCGCTGACCTTGAGGTGCTTGATCGACGCGCAGGCCCCCGCCGCGGCCGAGGGCGGCAGCGCGGTGGTGAAGATGAAGCCCGACGCGAAACTTCGGACGAAATCGCACATCGCCGCGGTTCCGGAGATATAGCCGCCGACCACGCCGAAAGCTTTGCCAAGCGTGCCCTCGATGACGGTGATGCGGTCCATCAGGCCCTCGCGCTCGGCGATGCCGCCGCCGCGGGGCCCGTAAAGGCCGACCGCGTGCACTTCGTCGAGATAGGTCATGGCGCCGAATTCCTCAGACGCCTCGACGATTTCCTTAATGGGGGCGATATCGCCATCCATCGAATAAACCGATTCGAACGCCACGATGATCGGGCGCCCCGGCGCCACGCTCGCCAATTTGGCGCGCAGATCGGCGACGTCGTTATGCTTCCAAATCAACCGCTCGGCGCGCGAATGGCGCATGCCTTCGATCATTGAGGCGTGGTTCAGCGCGTCCGACAGGATCACGCAGCCCGGCAATTTCGCCGCCAAGGTCCCCAGCGCCGCCCAGTTCGACACATAGCCGGAGGTGAACAGCAGCGCATCCTCCTTGCCATGCAGATCGGCCAGCTCTTGCTCCAGCCGCACATGATGCACCGTGGTGCCGGAGATGTTGCGCGTGCCGCCAGCCCCCGCGCCGCAAGTGTTGATCGCGTCGATCATCGCCTTGCGCACATCCGGGTGCTGCCCCATGCCGAGATAGTCGTTGGAGCACCACACCGTCACTTCATGCTCTCGCCCGTCGACCCGGCGCATTGCGCGCGGGAAATCGCCAACCCGACGCTCCAGATTGGCGAAGACGCGGTAGTTGCCTTCGGCGCGCAGAGCGTCGAGCTCTCCGCGAAAGAAGTTCTCGTAGTCCATGTTTCTCTCCCGCATCTCAGGGCTCTTCGGCGCTTTTGACCGACAGAGCCGGCGCCGCATGCCCGGCGGCCCGTTCAGGGGCGGCGCCGTGGGCGGCATGCGAAGTCCGGAGCGTCGCGCGTATCGCGCGCCGTCCAATGGTGGTGACGCCAAGGCGATCCACGGCGCCAAGGCGGCGGGTCGATGATCGCTCCCGGTCATTACATTCGCGTCGATTACCAACCAGTGCGCCGAATGTCGCTGCGCCCAAGGTAGGGAGCGGCGCATTGGCGCGCCGCGCCACAGGGGTTGAACGGCACGCTTCGCTCATACCCACGATTGTGCTAAATAGCCCGCGCGCGCCTCTTGGCATCGGGAAACGACATACATGACCGACTATATCGCCGCATGGACGCAGGGCGGCGCGCTGGAGCGCGTTGAGAAGATGGCCGTGCACCGCCGCGGGCTGAAACACCCCGCCGTGTCGGTTTTCGTGATCGACGGCGCCGGGCGCACCTTGCTGCAAAAGCGCGCCGCGGGAAAATATCATTCGGGCGGCAAATGGGCCAATGCCTGCTGCTCGCACCCCCACTGGGGCGAGGCGCCGAACGTCGCCGCGGGTCGGCGGCTGAAGGAAGAGCTGGGCCTGTCCTTGCCGCTGCGCCATGCCGGAGTGGTCGAATACCGCGCCGAGGTCGGCGACGGCATGATCGAGGACGAAGTGGTGGAGATGTTCATCGCCCACGCCGATGCCCGCCGGATGTCGTTCGCCCTGAACCCCGACGAAGTGTCCGAGACCAGTTGGGTCGACATCGCCGCCCTGCCCCGGGCGGTGGCCGACGCGCCATGGAACTATGCCCCGTGGCTGCGGATCTATGTCGCGCGCCATGCGGAGCTGATCTTCGGCCCGCGGCCCGTCGCCAAGGGCTGAGGCGGCTTCTGAGGCGGCGGCGATCAGGCCGTGAACGCCTCGGCCGGGTTGTGCCGCATGATCCACGCGTTGAGAGAGGCCGCGATCGACGCCCAAACCAGCGCGGGCGCCATCATCCACGCAGCGACGGGGTCGACGCCGGCAAAGCCCCACACCGTTCCGGCCAGCGCCAGCCACATCGCGCCGATCACCGCCAGCGCGACCCGCGGGCGATGCAGCCCGAAGAAGATCGGCGACCACAGGGCGTTGAGCGTGATTTGCAAGCTCCAAAGCCCGAGGCCCGCCATCGCGCGCGCCGCCTCCGGCCCGCCTTGCGCCGCCGCGCCCGCGACGCGGATCGCAGCCCAGGCCATCAGCACATAAAGCGTGGTCCACACGATCGGGAACGCCAGATTGGGCGGCGTCCAAGCAGGCTTGGCCAGTGCGCGATACCACGCGCCAGGCTTGAACAGCATCCCCGTGGCCCCCGCCGCAAGACAGGCGCCGCCGAAGCCAAGAAGAAGAAGAAGGTCGATCATGGCGCGCTCCGCATTGCTGGGTGAGTGCGGATCCTAGCGCATCCGCGCCCAAAGTCGCGCGCATGAAAAGGCCGGCCGACGCCATGTGGCGGCATCGACCGGCGCAGGTTCCGCCGCCGAAGGGGGGCACGGCGGCGGACGGATGGGCGCGCCAGGATATGTCCCGGCGCGCGATCACTGCTCGACCGCGGTGTCCGGCGTGACGTCGAGCACGGCGGCCCGTTTGACGATCCTCACATCGGTTTTGCAGTCGGTCATGCATGCTTCGCGGAAATCGCCAGCCTCTGCGACATCGCGGTCGTCCATGAAAAAGTTCTTCTCATTGGGCATGTGGATGGTCATGAAGTTGTCTTTCGACAGCTCAAAATCCTCTCCCACGATGTCGTTGACATACAAAAGATAGGCCACGATGGCATAAGTCTCGTCTGGCTCCAAGCTTTCCGCGTCGCCGAACGGCATCGCCCGCTGGATATAGTCGAACGCGGTCGATAGATACGGCCAATACGACCCCATCGTTTTGACCGGCCGGTCCGAGGTCAGCGTGCCCCGCCCGCCCGCCAGCACTGGCCAGCGGTCGACGCCCTCGCCGAAGACGCCATGACAGATGGCGCATTTCTCGGCGAAGACCTCCTCGCCCATCGTCACGTCGCCCGCCCCTTCGGGCAGGCCGACGCCATCGGGGCGCACATCGGTGTCCCAGGCGGCGACTTCGTCGGCGGTCGCGGCACGGCCAAGGCCGAGCGGCCCGGCCATCAGCGGGGATGCAAGCGCGAGCGCCAGAACAGCCGCTGACGCGGTGCGGATAAGATCAAGAGATTTCGACATTTTCCGCCTCGCCATTTTCATTCACATACCAAGTCTGGATGCCGTTGTTGTGGTAGATTGAATTCTCGCCCCGAACTGCGCGCAACGCATCTTTGGTCGGCTGCACATAGCCGGTGCTGTCATGGGCGCGCGACTGCAGCAGCAGCGGCTTTCCATCCCAATTGAACTCATAATAGAATCGGTGCATCGATTTGGGCAGGCTCGGCCCGCTGATCCGCGCCTCCACCCAGGTCTTGCCGCCGTCGATGGTCACGTCGACCCGCGGGATGGTGCCGTGGCCGGACCATGCCACCCCGGTCAGCACCGTCGGGCCGGGGCCGTGGGTGATCGGGGCCTGCGGGCTGGGGTTGGTGATCACCGATTTGGCGTCCATCGCCCAGGTGAAGCGCCGCGCCTTGCCGTTCGCCAGAAGGTCGGTGTATTTCGAGGTTTCCTCGCGGTGCTGCCAAGGTTGGTCGCCGACCTCGATCCGGCGCATCCACTTGACCCACATGTTGCCTTCCCAACCCGGCACCACCAGCCGGATCGGATAGCCCTGTTCAGGCCGCAGCGCCTCGCCGTTCATCTTGAACGCCACGAGGCAGTCATCCAGCGCCTTCTCCATCGGGATCGAGCGGGTCATGCCGGCCGCGTCCGCGCCCTCGGGCAGCAGCCACTTGCCCTCCGGCTTGACCCCGGCTTCCTCCAGCAACAGCCGCAGCGGGATGCCCGTATACATCACGTTGTGGATCATGCCGTGGGTGAACTGGCAGCCGTTAAGCTGGGCGCCCCGCCACTCCATCCCCGAATTGGCGGCGCATTCGAGGAAGTAGATGTGGTTTTCGCGTGGGAACCGTTTCAGGTCCTCCAGCGTGAAGACCAATTCGCGCTCCACCAACCCGTTGATCATCAGGCGGTATTCGGCGGGGTCCACCTCGGCGACGCCGCCATGGTGACGCTCAAAGCACAGGCCGTTGGGGGTGATGATCCCGTCCAGCTCATGCAGCGGCGTGAAGTTGATCGAGCTGATCGGGTCCGCGGTCAGCCACGGCACGTCGCGGCGAACCACGTGGGCCTCGTACTCGGACGGCATTCCATAGGGGTTGGCGTCGACGCCCTCGCCCAAATAACCGCGCCAGTCCTGCTTTTCCAAAATAGCCGGGTCGCCGGCGGCGCGAGCGGCCGTCACTGCGGCCAGCGCGCCCCCGGCGGCAATGCCGCCGGTCAGAAAGCGGCGGCGCGACGGGATCAGGTCAGGCGCAGGCGCGCCCTTGGTCCGATCGGTCATGGTTGTTCTCCCCGTGGTCGTCACGACTCATAGTCAAATTCATACTACTGAATTTGACAGTGAAATCAAATCCCGATGTCGGCCTATTCGTCGCGGCCCAAGGGTCCCGAGCCGCGACGCAGGTCAGGCCCCTTTGACGCGCACCGTGGCGTTGGGGTCGACGCTGACCACGCCCTTGCGCTTAATGAAGGCTTCGCAAACGTCCCAGATCGCCGGGCCGGTGGTGGCCTCGTTGACCGAGGCCCAGCCGGCGACCGAGTAGGTCTTGTCGGCCTCAAGCTTTTCGCCGGTCTTCAGAACCGTCATGTCCGTGATGCGCGACCCCATCGGTTTGGAGACGTCGATCGCATAGCCCATGCCGCCGACCCGGACCATGTCCCCGCCCTGCTGGTAATAGGGGTCGGGGTTGAAGAGGTTGTCGGCCACGTCCTCGAGGATGTCGTGCAGGGTCTTGCCGGTCATCTCGTTGCGATAGCAGGCCGGATAGGACATCGAGGTCGCGTTGAACAGATCCTCACGCGTGATGTCGTCGCCGGGCATCAGGCTCGGCCCCCAGCGAAAGCCGGGCGACAGGGCGATATCCGCCTCACGCTCTTCGATCATGGCGTTGCAGATCAGGTCGTCCCAGGTGCCGTTGAAGTTGCCGCGGCGGTAGAGAAGGCTGTCGGTCTTGCCCAGCACCTCGGACAATTCCGCCTGATAGGGCGCGCGCTGCTCATCGATCAGCGCGGTCATGTCCTTGTCGGCCTCGATCACGTCCGAGAAGATCGGGATCAGCTTGTGCTGATAGCCCATCACCCGGCCCTCGCGGACATCGAGATCAAGCCGCGTGACAAACTTGCCGTTCGACCCGGACGCGATCAGCATGGTCTGGCCGACCATCACCGGCTCCGGCAGCGCGTCATGGGTGTGGCCGGTCAGGATCACGTCAATGCCCTGCACTTGGGCCGCCATCTTGCGGTCGACGTCAAAGCCGTTGTGCGACAGCACGATCACCGCGTCGGCGCCCTTTTCGCGGACCTCGTTCACCATCTCCTGCATGCGGGATTCGCGGATGCCGAAGGAAAGCCCGTCGAACATGTAGCTAGGGTTGGCGATCGGCAGATAGGGGAACGCCTGGCCGATCACGGCGATGGTGGCGCCGCCGCGCTCGAACATCTTATAGGGCTCATAGGCGGGCTCGTTCCATTCGTTGTCAAAGATGTTGGCGCCGAGGAACGGAAATTCGAGCTGGGCGACGATCTCATCCACCCGGTCCTTGCCTAAGGTGAATTCCCAGTGCGAGGTCATCGCGTCAGGCTTCAGCGCCGCCATCACGTTGACCATGTCCTGACCTTCGGTCTTCAGGCAGGTGTAGCTGCCGTGCCATGTGTCGCCGCCATCGAGCAGCAGCGCGTCGGGCCGGTCGGCGCGGATCGCCTTGACCACGGTTGCCACGCGGTCCAGCCCGCCGACCCGCCCGTATTCGCGCCCCATGGCGACGAAATCGAGATAGGTCATCGCATAGGCTTCAGGCGTGCCGGTCTTGATGTTGAATTGCTTGAGGAAATCCTGACCCGTCAGGTGCGGCGGCTGGCCGGTGGCTGCGCCGACGCCAAGGTTGATCTCCGGCTCGCGGAACCAAAGGGGTTTGAGCTGACCGTGGATGTCGGTGATGTGGATCAGCGTGACATTGCCCATGGTCGGGAATTCGAGCAGCTGGCTTTGGGTCATCGCCTGCCGGGCGGCAAGACGGCCCCAGCGGCCGATGCCGGACCCGCCGATGATCGCGGACGCCGCGATGGTGGTCTGAAGGAAGTCCCTGCGCGAAATCATCTCATCTTCTCCTGCTGGCGCCGCGCTGCGGGCCGGGGTCGTTGCGCCCTGCGCGCCGCCGCCAGACGGACGCAGCCCCGAGGCGGGGCGGGGCGCGTTCGTCAAAGCGGGCCGGACAAGGGATATACTGCAAGGCGCCGGGGGGCGGCGCCATGGGGGTCGGCTCAAAGCTGCGGTATGCGTGTCGCGCTTGCGGCGAGGGCCCGGATCGGCGTGCGGGCCGCAACGCGGTCCCGGCGCCTTCGGGCGCGCCTGTCAGCGGCGGGTGGCGGCGGCGGGTGACGGGCGTGGTCCGGGGGCGCCGCGAGGCGTCCCCGGGGATCATCATCGTGTCAGTTGCGAACCGAAGGAGTCTCAACCGCAAGGCCTTGGCTGCGCCAAGCGAGATAGGACTCGAGCGCGGTGAACTCTTCACCGCCGCGCTCATACGGTTCGGCGCGGATGTTATCCATGCAGCCCTTGAAGCGGCGGTGCAGCGTTCCGGCGCCCTGCCATTTCAGGCGATAGGTCGGAAAGCCGTTGGAGTTGCCCTGCGACAAGTGATCGGCGCGGATCATCTTGCCGTTGTTGTCTTCGTGGCAATTGGCGCAGGACATGTCGAGCTGGCCGACACGGGTGTAGTAGAGTTCCTTGCCCTGCGCGATCGCGGGGGCGAGCCCCTCGTCGTCGATGTCCACCGGCATCCCGCGGGACTGCAAGCCGATCAGCGCGGTCATGCCGATCATGTCGGTGCTTTCCCACTTCCAGGCTGCGGCGCCCATCCGCTCGGTGCGGCAGGCGTTGACCTGATGCTCCAGCGCGAACGCCTTGCCGGCCTTGGCATTCATTTTGGGATAGCCGGCTTTGACGCCGGCCATCGTGTCTTCGACGTCGTTGTGGCACGAGGCGCAGGACTTGCCCTCGGCCCCATCGACCGCCATCCACGTCTCCCGCGCCTGATCCACGAGAACCATGGTCGGGTTCTCGAAGTCGTCCATCTGCAAAGCCTGCGTTTCCGGCGTGCGATAGCGCCACCCGGAATAAAGCGTGTCGAACGGGTTGTCCGCAGATGCGGCCGCCTCGGTCGCGATGGTCTCACCTTCGATCACCAGCACGTGGTCATCGGGGCCCGCCATAGCCTGACCGCCGACCGCGAACGCAGCCAGAGCGCAGACCGCGGCCAAGCCTTGGAGCTTGACGTGGAACATGCGAATTCTCCCCCTTGTTAAACTCTTGTCGTTATTTTTACGCGCTTTCGCCTTCAGGCGACCTTGATCATCTTGGTTTCTTCATAGACCGAACCGTCATCGTCAGTCCACGCAAAGTGCAGATCGCCGGTGGCGGGAACCTTCATCGAAAACTCAATGTACGGGTTCGCGGAAACCGCAGCTTCGAGGTTCACCGTGAACACTTCTTCCCCGTTGAAGGTGGCCACGAACTTGTTAATGATCTGGCGCGGGATCAGGTTGCCATCCTTATCCTTGCGCTGTCCGGATTCCATCTTGTGAGAGATCAGCGTCTTCACTTCGATGATTTCACCGGCGGAGGCGGTTTTCGGCACTTTAACGCGGGGTTTGGAAGCAGCCATGGTCGTGTCTCCTGAAAACTGGGGCGCCTGATCGCTCAGGCTTGGGCGCGGGTCGGGCTGCGATCAGCCCCCGCAACCGCCGATGGTCACCTTCACGGTGCGCTGCGCCTTGCGGAACGACCCGTCGGCCATCTTCGCCACGGCGACGATGTCCTGCGTGCCCGCAAGACGGATGCGCGTGGCGGCGGCCGGAACCGCAAGCGCGCCAAAGTGGAAGGTCACAACGCCGGGGTTCGGGTTGCCCGACGCCAGGATCATGATCGAGGCGGCGCCGTCCGCCGACACGTCGATCGGCACGGTGTTGCCGTTCTCGGCGATCTCAGGAGCGCCGATGTCAACGCCGCCGTCGGTGGTCGCCACGCCGCCGGTGAAGGCGGCGATGGCGGCGGCCATCTTTTCTTCGGTCGCGGCAAGCGCGCCGGTCACCGGAAGCGCGGCGAGGGCGGCGGCGCCGGCGCCCATGATCAGCGTGTCGCGTCGTGTGAAGGTCATGTGATCCTCCGATCTATGAGAGGTGTGTGAAGAGGGGGAAGGAGCCCGGCGCGTCGGCGCCGGACCGGCTCACTTCTCCGTCAGCGTCTTGAGATAGGCGACGACGTCCTCGACCTGTTGTGCGTCAAGGATCGACTTGCCCGCAAAATCCTTGGCCGGGCGGAAGAAGCCCGACACGCGATAGAAGGAGGGCATCATGGTGTCTTCGAAGGTCATCTTGGAGTTGACGACCATCCCGCGCAGATGCGCCTCGCCATACCGGCCTCCAACGCCTTCGAGGGACGGACCCGTCTCGCCCTGGAAGGGTTCGTTCGGCATGT
This sequence comes from Paracoccaceae bacterium, assembly GCA_047636235.1. GTDB lineage: Bacteria > Pseudomonadota > Alphaproteobacteria > Rhodobacterales > Rhodobacteraceae > JBOCEF01. Next base: position 34,937 of record JBLIKI010000004.1, read on the forward strand.
CCGGGTTCTCATGGCACGCAAGGCAGTTGCCCAGCTTGCGGCCCGCGAACCACTTGGCGCCCTTGGCAGGGTCGCCCGGAACGCCGGTCAGCGACTGAGTCACCGAGCCGTCGGAGAAGATCACCGCGTCGGGCGCCACCGCCTCCGCTGTCGCGGCCCCCGCGATCAGGCTGGCGACTGCGACCGTAGCGAGCATCCGAATTGGCGACATCTTGGTCCTCCCCCTCATTTTTTGTCCGTCTTGGTTGTGTAAAACTAACAGCGCTGCGCGCCCGGCGCCAACCCCCTAAATTCAGGAGTTTGAATTTAAATATGTGTTGCGGCGCAGCATTCGCCCCGGATCTCTCCGGGGCGCCGCCCCGCCCCGGTCACTGCCGTTCGGCAAGCTTGCGGGCGTGATACTTCTGGAAATGCTCCGGCCCGTCATACCCTTTTTCGAGCACCCACGAGAACATGTTGCGCGTGGTGCCCTTGCCGAAGGCGCCGGGCATCACCGCGACGGCGGCCGACGCGGCGGTTCCCTCCGGGGCGGTTTCGGGCATGAACATGATCGTGGGGGTGAACACCACGCTCCACCGCCGGGCCATGTCCTTTTCGGCCATCGCCTCGCCGTCGAAATCGGTGACCTCTTCGTCGCCGAACAGGTTCATCTGCACGACCATGAAGTTGTCGGAGATGAACTTGGCGATCTCGGGGTCCGAAAACACCTCGGTGTGCATCTTGGCGCAATAGATGCAGCCGCGCTGCTCGAACATGATCACCAGCCGCTTGTCGGCGGCGTTGGCGGCCGCAAGGTCCTCGGCCATGTCCTTGAAGGTGATGGAGAACCACGGCTCCTTATGCAGGCCGTCCTCGCCGACTTCGGACGCGGCGGCCCCGAACGGCGCGGCCCCGAATGGCGCGACCAAGAAAGCGCAAGCCGCCATGGCGGCGATCAAAGACCTGCGTGCGATAGGGATCATGTCGGACACACCTTTTCAATAACGACCGAAAGATTGGCCAAACGCTTCACATCAACGTGCCGATATCAGGCGCGATGCTCAACATCCATTCAGCGATCAGGTTCATCTTGTTGGAGGCGATCAGCAAACCGAACAAGATCAGGAACACGCCCATGATCTTCTCAATCTTGGGCAGATGGCGGCGGAACCCTCTGGCCCAGTTGAGGAACGGCCCGATGAACGCCGCCGCAACGACGAAGGGCATGGTCATGCCCAACCCATAGGCCAGCAGCAGCAGCGCGCCTTGATCGGCGGTCTCGGCCTCCGCGGCGGTCCACAGGATCGCCGCCAGCACCGGCCCGACGCACGGCGTCCAGCCGAACGCGAACGCCATCCCGATCACATAGGCGCCGACGAGGCCCCAGCGCCGCTCTCCGGCGTCGATCCGCGCCTCGCGCAGCAGGAACCCGATGCGGATCACCCCGACGAAGTGCAGGCCGAGCGCGATGATGATCGCCGCCGCGACCCAGCGGATCACGCCGAACCATTCGCGCAACTGCTGCCCGAAGGTCGAGGCGGTCCAGCCGAGGCCGACGAAGATGGTGATCACGCCCGCGGCGAAAAAGATCGACGACAGCACCGCCTTGCGCCGCACCGCCGAGGTGGAGACCGCCGCGCCCGCCTTGTCGCCGGCGTCCTCGCCGGTCAGCTCGCCAAAGCTGATGCCCGCCAGATAGCACAGATAGAACGGCACGATCGGCAGGATGCACGGCGACAGAAACGATAGCAGACCGGCCAGCCCCGCCCCCATGATGCCGATGTCAAATTCCATGCGTCACGCCCTTTTGCCGTTGGCTGCGAAAAGTGTCGCGGTGCAGATGGGTTCACTTACATATATTTTTTTGTATATGTAGGGGGCAGAGGTCGTCAATCCGGTTTATCGAGATATGTCCCAAGTACGATCCATCTCACGCGACCATCGTGCCTGCGCGTTTTAATGTTTTGTGACAGGATCTTGCGCCATGTCGTTCCTCGCCCGCGCCTGCAATTCCGCTTGGATCGTCGCCGCGGCGCTGGTCGTGTCGCCGGTCGCCGCCGCCGATCTGATCATGTTCGAAGAGCCCGGGTGCATGTGGTGCGCGCGATGGGATCGCGATGTCGGCGACGCGTATCATATGACCGCCGAGGGGCGCCGCGCGCCGCTGCTTCGGCGCTATATCGGCGATGGCGCGCCCGAAGGCGTGACGCTGGCGAGTTCGGCGCGGTTCACCCCCACCTTCGTGCTGGTGGAGGGCGGCCGCGAGGTCGGGCGGATCGAAGGCTATCCGGGCGAGGACTTCTTCTGGCCGATGCTCGGCGCCCTGCTCGACCGCCTGCCGCCCGAGGCCGGTGCGACGACGGGCGGTTGACGTCGCCACCATGAGGAACAATTTACCTGACGCGGCGCCGCCGTGTTCATGTTGCAAAGGGGACAGTGGTGAGTAACAGCGCTCCCGACCTAGCGCGCGATGACGCGGGCTCGGACGAAACGATCGACCCCCGCGATATGATGGATAACGCCCGCGATGCGTCGGCGTTCCTCAAGGCGCTGGCCCATGAAGGCCGGTTGATGATTCTGTGCCACCTGTCGGGGGGCGAGAAATCAGTCACCGAGCTGGAGATATTGCTGGATTCGCGCCAAGCCGCGGTGTCCCAGCAGCTGGCGCGCCTGCGCATGGAGGGGCTGGTGGACAACCGCCGCGACGGCAAGGCGATTTTCTACCGCATCAAAGACCCGCGGGTGGAGCAGATGGTGGCCACCATCCACGACATGTTCTGCAAGCCCAAATAACCGCGGCGGGCGGATTGGCCGAGACGGATTGACGCAGCGCGCCCGGCGCGACACCCTAACCCTCCTTGGCCTCGGGAGGGAGACGGGCGATGGAGATGATTTCGACCCCTGCGCTCGCCGCCCTCGCCGGGCTGGCGGGCGGAGCCGTTCTTGGCTTGGCGGCCCGGCGGGCGCGGTTCTGCACCTTGGGCGCGATCGAGGGCGCGCTTTACGGCGCCGACTGGTCCGGCGTGCGGATGTGGGGCGTGGCGCTCGGGGTTGCGATCTTCGGCGCGTTCGGGCTGGCGGCGGCGGGGGTGTTCGACCCCGCGGACACCTTCTATCTCAGGCTGGAATGGAACCCGGCGGCGTCGGTCGTGGGCGGACTGATGTTCGGCTATGGCATGGCGCTGGCGGGCAATTGCGGCTTTGGCGCGCTGGCGCGGCTGGGGGGCGGCGACCTGCGGGCCTTTGTGGTGGTGGTGGTGATGGGGATCAGCGCCGCCATGGCGATCGGCGGCCCGACCGCCGAGCTGCGCCAGATGTTGTTCCCGCCCCTTCCCGCCGACCCGGACGCGCCGCCGCAAAGCCTCGCCTATGCGCTGGCGGGGCTGTCGGGCATCGCTCCGGCTTGGATCGGCGCGGCGATAGGCGCCGCGCTGGTGGTCGCTGCGATGTGGGCGCCCGATCTGCGGGCGGACCGCGCCAAAGCGGGCTGGGCGGCGGCGGTCGGGCTCGCGATCGCGTCGGGCTGGGCGCTGACCGGCCCGCTGGCCTACGCGTCCTTTGAAGCGATTCCGGTCGAATCCCACACCTACGCAGCCCCCTTGGGCGACACGATCCTGTGGACGATGACCTCGTCCGGGGGCGGCCTCGGGTTCGGGGTCGGGTCGGTGTTCGGCGTCGCGCTTGGCGCGCTGATCGGGTCATGGCGCGACGGGCGGTTCCGGTGGGAGGCCTGCGACGACCCCGCCGAGCTTGCGCGCCAGATCGGCGGCGCGTTCCTGATGGGCACGGGCGGGGTGATCGCGCTCGGCTGTTCGGTGGGTCAGGGGCTGACGGCGTTCTCGCTGCTCAGCTATGGCGCGCCGGTGACGCTGGCGGCGATAGCGGTGGGGGCGGCGATCGGGCTGCGGCAGATGATACGCGGGTTTCACGCGCTCTGAGTCGCGGCGCCGCGCGCAAGATCATTGCGTCGTGAACTGTTCTGGCGATGAACTATTTCGCCCGATAGAGGGTTCGCCCCCCATCGCGCCCTTGCCCCCCGCCCCGCGGCGCGGCACTGTCAACGCAATTCAGATGCGAGGCTTTTAATTCGCATCAACGATCAGGGAGGAAATCGCATGTCTCGTATCAAAAGTCTGATGGGCCTCGCGCTCGCCGTTTCGACCGCGCTGGCGGCCGGAAGCGCGTCGGCACAGGAATACACCTTCAAGCTGCACCACCTGCTGGGCGCCAAAGCGCCAGCCCAGACCAAGATGTTGGAGCCTTGGGCCCGTCAGGTTGAGGAAAACTCCGGCGGGCGCGTCAAGATCGACATCTACCCGTCGATGTCGCTGGGCGGCAAGCCGCCCGAGTTGGTCCAGCAGGCCCGCGACGGCGTGGTCGACATCATCTGGACCGTGAACGGCTATACCCCCGGCCTGTTCCCGCGCACCGAGGTCTATGAGCTGCCAACCGTGTTCATGAACAATCCCAAGGCGACCAACCTTGCGATGTACGACATGTTCGAAAGCACCCTCGAAGAGGAATACAAAGGCCTCGAGGTGATGTGGCTGCACGTCCATGGCGGCCAGGCGCTGATGATGGTCGACAAAGAGGTGCGCGCCCCCGCCGATCTGGTCGGGCTGAAGATGCGCATTCCGTCCCGCACCGGTGCGTGGGTGCTGGACGCGCTCGGCTCGGCGGCGATTTCGATGCCGGTGCCGGACGTTCCGGCGGCGCTGTCGAAAAAGGTCGTCGACGGCACTCTGCTACCGTGGGAGATCATCCCCCCGCTGAAGTTGCAGAACCAGATCAAGTACTTCATCGAAGGCATCGACAAGACCCGGTTCGGCAGCACCACCTTCCAGGTATCGATGAACAAGGCGCGCTATGACGGCCTGCCCGCTGACATCCAAAAGGCGTTCAAGGACGCCTCGGGCCGCGATTGGTGGGGCAAGGTGGGCGACTACTGGCGCGCCTCGGATGATTTCGGCATCGACATGGCGGTCAAGGCAGGGCGCACTCACGTCACCCTGACCCAAGCTGAGACCGACGCGTTCATGGCGGTGCTTGCGCCTGTGGTCGACCGCTATATCGATGAGGTCAAGGACGCCGGTTTCGACGCCACCGCCCTGGTCGCAGCGGCCCGCGCCGGGATCGCGGCCAACGCAGGCAAGTGAGCGGCATGGCCGAGATGATGCCGGACGATGGCGCGTTCCTCCCCGTTGGGGAGGGGCGCGGCCCCGTCGGGCGCGTTCTGGCGCGTCTGGTGGAATGGTGGGCCTTGGCGGGCGGCGCGGTGTTGCTGGCGGTGGTGGTGATGAACTCCGCCTCGGTGTTCGGCGCGTTTGCGGCCAACCTGCCGGTTCCCGGCGATTTCGAATTGACCGAGATGGGCATCTGCATCGCGGCCTTCGGCTTTCTTCCCTATTGCCAGATGGTGGGCGCCAACGTGACCGCGGACATCTTCACCGAAGGCGCGGGGCCGCGCCTGCGCGGCGTGTTCGCCTTCGCGGCCGCGCTGGTGGCGCTGCTGTTCGCCTCGCTGCTGCTGTGGCGGATGTGGGCGGGGATGCTCGACAAAATGGAATACGGCGAGACCACGGCGATCCTGCAATTGCCGCACTGGCCCGCCTATCTGCCGATCCTGGTGTCGCTGGCGCTGCTGGCGGCTGCGTCGCTGATGTCGCTTGGCGATGCATGGCGCGCGATCCGCGGCCGCTGAGCCGCGCCAAAGCCCCCACCGCCGCTGTCAGGAGACCCCTATATGGCTGACGCTCTCATGATCGGCATCCTCGGCCTTGGCGTGCTGGTCGCGCTGATCGCGCTTCGGATGCCCATCGCCTATGCCATGATCCTGGTCGGCGGCCTCGGGGTGACCATCCTCAACGGTCCGGACATTTTCATGAGCCAGCTCAAGACGCTGGCCTATGGGCAGTTCTCGATCTACGACCTGTCCGTGGTGCCGATGTTCGTGCTGATGGGCGCGATCGCCACCCGCGCGGGGCTGAGCCAGGATCTGTTCCGCGCCGCCGCCGCCTGGATGGGCTGGATGCGCGGCGGGCTGGCGATGGCCGCCATCGCCGCCTGCGCGGGGTTCGGCGCGGTGTGCGGATCCTCGCTCGCCACCGCTTCGACCATGGGCGCGGTCGCGCTGCCCGAACTGCGAGAGCGCGGCTATTCAGGGGCGCTGGCCACCGGGACGCTGGCGGCGGGCGGGGTGCTTGGCATCCTGATCCCGCCTTCGGTGGTGCTGGTGATCTATGCGGTGATCGTTGAGGCGAACATCGTCACCATGTTCGCCGCCGCGTTCCTGCCGGGCATTCTGGCGGTGATCTTGTTCATCGCCACCATCGCGGTTTATGCGGCTGTGCGCCCGTCCGCCGCCCCCAAGGGCGATCCGGCGACGCGGGCGCAATTGCGCGCCGCCAGCGTGCGGGTGCTGCCGGTGCTGGGCATCTTCGGGGTGGTGATCGGCGGCATCTATCTGGGGCTGTTCAACCCCACTCCCGCCGCCGCGGTGGGCGCGTTCCTGGTGTGGGCGTATGGCGCGGCGCGCGGCACGGTCGGGCTGTCCGCGATGCGCTCGGCGCTGCTTGAGACCGCGCGCACCACCGGCATGATCTATCTGATCCTGCTCGGGGCGGAGATGCTCAAGATCTTCATGTCGCGCGGCGGGGTTCCGCAGGCGATGGCGGAATGGATGGCCAATTCGGGCCTGCCGCCGATGACGATCATGGTGATCCTGCTGGTATCGCTGATCCTGCTGGGCTGTCTGATGGACAGCCTGTCGATGATCCTGCTGGCGATCCCGTTCTTCTGGCCGGTGTTGGTGGAGATCAACGGCGGCGACTACATCTCCGCCGACATGGCCGGGTTTGGGATGACCTCCGAGGATCTGAAGGTCTGGTTTGGCATCCTGGCGCTGATCGTGGTGGAATTGGGCCTGATCACGCCGCCGGTGGGGATGAACGTGTTCGTGATCTCGGCAATGGCGAAAGAGGTGCCGATGCGTGAGACGTTCATCGGCGTGATGCCGTTCTTTCTGGCCGAATTGCTGCGGGTCGGGCTGTTGCTCGCGTTCCCGGTGCTGACGCTGTGGCTGCCACGGGTGCTGGCGGGCTAGGCGCGGTTGGTCGGAATGCAAAACGCCCCGCCTAGGCGGGGCGTTTTGCGTTTGGGGATCGCGGATCAGGCCGCGCGTTTGCGCCGGGCGATCAGGCCGAGCCCGCCGAGACCGGCCAGCAGCAGCGGCAGCGCGGCGGGAAGCGGGACCTCCGGGACGAGGGCGAAGGACATCGGATCCAATGAGTAGTGATTGGTGTCGCCACTGGACCCATCCGCCTGAATGGTTGAGAATAATTGAGGAGTGTAGCCTCCGAACCCACCGAAGAACAGTTTTTCACTTACCCCCGATCGCAGGAATCGAGCGTCTGCAAATGTGACGTTCTTCGCCGCATCGACGGTGAACGCATCTCCACCCGATCCTACGCCGCCGAACGTCCAGCCCCCTCCGAGCACATTTCCGGACGGCGAACTGAGAACGTCGATGATCAGACCCGTGCCGACGTTGCCGCCGATCTCAAGGCCGGAGATCGTGCCGGTCACCGGCCCGACGCTCGTGCTACCAATCGCGGTGAATGACCAGGTATAGGTCAGCGCGTTCGCGCCAGTGGCGGCCAGCATCAGCGCCGCCGCAGCGGCGCCCGTCAGAATATTTCGCATGTAAACGCCCACCCTGTTATGTTGACGGTGAAACATGCGTGCAAAGGCTGAGACGACCTACTGAATTCTGTTCATATGAAATTTACACATTCGAATTTAATTTTAACTATCATTTTTATCACTTTTGGATGGATCAGCCTGCGGTCCTCCCTGAATATGGGGGCATGCCACCCCTCAGGCCACCTCGAAAATCCGCATCACCACCTGCGCGGCATGACGCTCCCCCACGCCCACAAAAATCCGGTCGTTGACCCACGAATACCGCGGGTCGGTGCAGAACAGCCGCGGCGTGGTGCGGAAATAATACTCCGACGGGTCCACCGCCTGCCCCGCCAGCAACCGCGCCGCGACGTCAGGGGATGCCACCCGCACCCCGGGATTGCGAATGTCGATCAGCGCGCCATCCTCGGTCTCGATGCCATAGCGCGTGTCAATACCGGTCACGCCATCGCCGCCCAGCACCTGCCAGTCGGCGCCCAGATCGAGGATAACGCCCCGCAGTCTCGGCCCCTCGGCCCGCCCGCCAATGATCGGCACGATCCGCCTGCGCCCCGCGGGCGTCATCCCGATATCGAGCACCGGGCCCAGATCCACCGCCAGGTCGACGACATGGGTCAGGCCCGGCGGAACCACGGGCGGCAAAATGGGCATCGAGGACGGCATGGACAGGTCTCCGGCATCAGGGGGTGGAAAGGCGCGCCGCCTCTTCGAACAAGATCGCGTGGCGGGCGGCGAGCTCTTGAGGGTCGGTGGAATACCCGCCCCCCAGCACCCCCGTCACCGGCAGCCCCGCGGCGCGCAGCATCGACAGCGCCATGCGGTCGCGCGCCCGCAGGCCGGACAAGCTGAGCGCGAGACGCCCCAGCCGGTCGCCCTCCCACACATCGACGCCCGCGTTATAGAACGCGATATCGGCGCGGGCGGCTTCGATGGCGCGGGGTAATTCGGCCTGCAAACGCGCCAGATAGGCGGCGTCGCCGGTCAGATCGTCAAGCCCGACATCGCGCGACGAGGTCGCCTTGCGCACCGGGTAGTTGCGCGCGCCGTGCATGGAAAAGGTGAACACACCGGGATCGTCGGCGAAAATCTTGGCCGTGCCATCGCCTTGGTGAACGTCAAGGTCCACCACCAGCACGCGGCGCACCGTGCCTTCGGCCATCAGCGCGCGCGCCGCCACCGCCACGTCGTTATAGACGCAGAACCCCGCGCCCCCGTCCGGCCCGGCATGGTGCGAGCCGCCCGCGGCGTTGCACGCGACGCCATGCTCCAACGCCAGCCTTGCGGCCAACAGCGTGCCCGCCGCCGACAGCCGCCCGCGCCGCGCCAAAGCGGGGGTGTTCGGCAGGCCGATTTCGCGGACCTCGGCCGCGGTCAGGGTTCCGTTCTCCACCCGCTCCACATAGCCGAGGTCGTGGACCGCGGCGATCAGGCCCAGCGGCGCCGGTGCGGGGGCCAGAAACCCGCCGGGCGGCATCAGCCCGCGGGCATCCAGCACCTGCCGCAGATAGCCGTATTTCGACATCGGAAAGCGGTGCCCCGGTTGCAGCGGCGTCATGTAGTCGGGGTGCCAGACGATGGGCGGCGCTGCGATCAAGCGGGCGTCTCCGGGGCGGGGCCAGATGCGGGGCCAGATGCGGGGCCAGATGCGGGGCCAGATGCGGGCAGCAGGCGGTTGACGATCTCGGCGGCGGCGGTCTGGGCGGCGGTCAACGCCGCCTCGACGCCCACCAAATCGTCGGCTTCGGCCACCCGCGCCAGCACCGCGGCAAGACCGGGGCCGATGCGGCCGGGATGCGGCTCTCCGTCCATCGCGATGCGCCCGACCTGCTGGATGCGCAGTTGCAGGCGGTGGGCATCGG
>JBLIKI010000005.1:0-38109 GCA_047636235.1 Paracoccaceae bacterium
GGTCGGGCCGGGGCTGCGTGGCACGCTGGACCTGCACGGCGATATTATTCCAGCGCTGGATCTGCACGAACATCTCGGCCTTGCGCCCGGCGTCGCCCCGCCCGCGGTGATCGTGGTGCTGCGCCATGACGGGCGCCTGATCGGCCTTTATGCCGATGCGGTCTGCGGCATGGCGCGACCCGCGCGCGCCGACGTGACGCCCCTGGAGGTGACGCCCGGCCCTCGGCCGACTTTGGTGTCTCATAGCTTTCTGACCGCGGATCGTTCGGCGACCGTGCTCGACCCCGCCGGGATCATGGCGCTCGAAGGGATGACCAGCGTGCCTGAGCCGCGGCGGCGCAAGGCCGCGGCGGCGCGGCTGGCGGCGGCCGATGCGCTGCTGACCTTTCGCTGCGGCGACGTGTTGTTCGGCGTGGATGCGCTGTGCGTCGACGCCACCGTGCCGCGCACCGAGGTGGAGCGGAACGCCCTGACCGGGGGCTGGTGCCTTGGCATCATCCGCCATCATGGCCACCGGGTCGCGGTTCTGGACGCGTGCGCGCTGTTCGACGTGGGCGCGCCCATGTCGGCGCCCGCGCAGACCGCGGCGGTGGTGCTGCGACTGGCGGGCGGCGGGCGTGTCGCGCTGGCGATCGACGCGGTGTGCGACATCCGGCGCGTCGCGTCGTCGGAGCTGATCGCGCTGCCCCCTCTGGCCGGAGAGGCGCCGCGGTTCCTGTCCGCGTTGCTGCCGGAAAAGGATGGGTCGCAGACCCTGATCATCGACAGCGCCGTGGTCACCTCGTCGGAGATGATCGGGGCGGTCGCGCGCGGGGCCGCCGGCGCCGCCGAAAGCGCGGGCTCGACCCCCGCCGCCAGCCGCCCCAACGCCGACGCGCAGTCGGACCGGCGGCCCTATTTGCTGTTCCGCGCGGGCAAGGAGCTGTCGACCCCCCTCGAAACCGTGTCGGAGATCATCCGCTATCCCGCGCGGCCGGCGCCGCTGCCGACCCGGCGCCATGGGTTGATCGGGGTGTTCGTGCACAAAGGCTATAGCGTGCCGCTGTTCGATCTGGTGGCGCTGCTGGGGGGGGGCTCCGGCTGGCCCGGCCCCGACAGCTTCGTGCTGCTGGTGCGCCATGGCGAGGATTTCGCGGGCTATGCGATCGAATCGCTGCGCTCGATCGAATCTGGCCGATGGCGGGTCGATACCCGCGGCGACATCGCGGGCCATGGTCGCGGGTTGGCGATGATCGGGGCTGACGGCGCCGGGCGCGTGCTGCCCAGCGTGGACTTCGAGGCGCTGTTTCATGGCGGAGGGGTTGTCGGCGGAGGGGGTGTCGGCGGCGGTGACGGCGGCGGCGGTGCGGTCGTCGACGACGCTGATTGGGCCACGTTCTGACCGCCGTCGCCGTTGCGGGCAGAGGGGCCGCCGCTGGCTCGGCAACCTCGCGTTAACGGCTTTTCGCGCAGTGTCGGCGCTGGCGGGAGACCGCCCGAGGATACTAGGGAGTCACTGGCGATGAAACTCGCAGCGCGCGCTGAAATCGGCGGTCCGGTCACGGCGGAGGATCGGCCGTGGCGCGACCGGGCGGCGCAGCTTCGCCTGGCGGGGCTGGCCGATCATCTCATCCTGCTGCCCCCCGGCGCGCCGGAGGGAGAGAGCGCGCTGGTTGCGCCGGTGCTGGACCACGTGAACGGCCCGCTGTTCCGTCTGGCGCCGGGATGCTATGCGGCGATCGCCCCGGACCCCGCCGCAGCCGCCGCGGCGCTTGCCCCGGACGTAAGGTTAGAGGAGATCGCGCCCTCCGCTGATGCGGCAGGTCCCGAGGAAATCGACGGGTCCGACATTGTAATGCTCGGCCCGCTGACCGACGCGGCGATGCGTGCGGGCGGACCGCGGATGGTGATCGACGCTGATTTCGCGATCGAGACCGCCGGGCGCGCCTCCAAGGCGATCGCCGCGGCGGCGGCGGAGGCCGGGCGTCAGCGCGGCCGCGCGCAGGCGGTGCGCACCAGCGCCGACATCGCCTCGCGCAAGCGGATCGCCAAGCGGCTGGAAGGGCTCGAGGCGTCGGTGGACGCGCTGCGCGACGATGGCGCGGCGAAGCGTCTCGACGCGTTTGATGCTGTGCTGTCCGATCTGAAGGACGCCTTGACGGCGGCGCGCGAAGAGACCCGCGCCCGCGCGACGGCGGCGACCGATCAGCTGGATGCAATGGCCGAGGCGCTGGCCGTGGCGACCCGGGGCGATGGCGCGGATCGGGCGGCGATTCTTGCCGCGCTCGACGCGCAGGCCGCTGCGGCGCAGGCCCGGGCCGAGGCGACCGTCGCCGCGCTGGCGGACATCGCGGCGCAGGTAGGCGCGCCCGATCCGGCGGCAGAGCGTGAGGGGCTTATGCAGCTTTCGGCTGAGATTCAGGTGATTGCGCAGCGGCTTGACGACCGGATCGCGCGGTTGGCCGAAACGGTCGCGCCCCTCGCGCTTGCGGACATGGAGGCGCGCCTGTCCGCGCGGATCGACGCGGCCATCGCCCGCAAGGATGAGCGTAGCGCCGCCGCGGTGGTGGCGATGGCCGAATTTCTGGCGGTGCAGACGCGCAGCGCCGAAGGGGTCGGGGAATGACGCAGTGGGCTCCCTACGCCGCCGCGGCGGTCTGCGCGCTGGCGATGATCCTGCTGGGCTGGACGGTTCGTCGTGGCGCGGCGGGCGACAGCGCGGCGCTGGACGCGCGCCTGTCGGACATCGACGCGCAGCTGCAACGCCTGGCGAATGCGCCGCCGGCGATGTCGGATCTGTCGGCGATGGATGATCTCGCCGCCGGGATGCGCGACGATCTTTCGATCATGTTCACCTATGTCGGCAAGCTGGCCGGGATCATGGGGGCTGAGGCCGACCGCGTGATCGACCGCGTCGAGGCGTTGGAGGAGACGCTTTCGGCGGCGCCTGTCGCCGAGCCAGAGCCTGAGTTCGAGCGCGAGTTTGAGCCGGAGCCGGAGCCGGAGTTCGAGCCCGAGAAGAGCGCCGAGCCGGATGACGCCAAGGCCGCCGACGTCGATATCCCGCCCGATATCCCGACTGGGCCCGATATCGCCTCTCTGGTGGCCGAAGCGCGCGAGGCGTTGGAGGGCAGGCTTGAGGCCATGGACGCCGCCGCGCAGGCCCGCCACGGCGCCTTCCGCGTGTTGGTGGAATCGCGGATCGAGACCCTGCGGGAGATGCTCGGCGACATCGAGGCGCAGATCGCCGGGAACGAGGGCGCAGGCGCCCCCGACGCCGCCCTCGCAGCCCTGGCGCAGGCGCAGCGGACCGGTTTCGCCGCCTTGGAGGCCGAACAGGCGCGCTTGCACGAGGCGCTGAGCGACGCGGCCCTTTCGCCGCCCCCGACCGACCATCTGCGCGTGGAACTCGCCGCCATCGCCGACGCGCTGGCGGCCTTGCGCGCGATCAACCCTGAGGCGGACGCCGACCCTGACGCCGACCCTGACGCCGACCCTGCGGCCGACCCGATCGCCGATCTCTCGGCCCTGCTGGCGCGCCGCGCCGAGGATGCGGCCGCAATCGCGGCGGAGCGGGCGGAGGTGATCGACGCTCGCCTCGACGCGCTCGCCTCGCGCTTGGATCGCACGCCCGTTGACGCGCCCGCGGCCGATGCCGTGCTTGCGGCGCTTGAGGGCAGGTTCGCCGCGCTCGAGGCACGGATCGACGCGCTTGCCGCCGGCTTCGACGGGCAGGCCGGCGCCGTGGCCGACCTGTCGACGGCGCTGGCGCCCGATCGGCTCGCCCTGTTGCTCGACCAGCGGGCGGAGCGGGACGAGTCCGCCGCCCGGATCGCCCGGCGGATCGTCGATATCGCCCCCGCCGCGGCGTCCGGATCATGACGCACCCTTCCGCGCAGGCGGCCCGCGGGCGAGGCGGCGACCACCTGTCCCTTGCCGTCGCGGGGCGAACGGGCGAGGGTTGTCCCTCCCGACCGCCGAGGCGCCCGCGATGACCGTGGTGCGCAGGCCCGGGCCCCCAGCCTCAGGAACCGTACATGAGCGTCGGATTGATCGCCCTTCTCGACGACATCGCGGCCATCGCCAAGGTCGCGGCGGCGTCGCTTGATGACATCGCCGGGCAGGCGGCCAAGGCGGGAGCGAAATCCGCGGGCGTGGTGATCGACGACGCCGCCGTCACGCCGCGCTATGTGGTCGGCTTCGCCGCGGATCGCGAACTGCCCATCGTCTATAAGATCGCGGTCGGATCGCTACGCAACAAGCTGCTGTTGCTGCTGCCCGCCGCGCTGGCGCTTGGCGCGTTGGCGCCGTGGGCGATCACGCCGCTGCTGATGCTGGGGGGCCTCTATCTGAGCTATGAGGGCGCGGAGAAGGTATTCGAGGTGCTCGCCCCCCACGCCGCCCATGAGCACGAGCGAGAGACCGTCGACGGCGGCGGCGCCGAGCTTGAAGCCGCCCGGGTCAGCGGCGCCATCAAGACCGATTTCATCCTGTCGGCGGAGATCATGGCCCTCACCCTCGCCAACGTCGCCGATGCCGGGCTTTTCATCCAAGGGGCGGTGCTGGCGGCGGTGGGCGTGATGATCACCGTCGGGGTTTATGGCGTGGTCGGGCTGATCGTGAAGGCTGACGACGCCGGGGTCGCGCTGGCGCGCACCGGCGGCGCATCGTTGCTCGCGGGGGCGATCCGCAGCGTCGGGCGCGGGCTGGTGGCGGGGATGCCGTGGTTCTTGAAAGCGCTGACCGCCGTCGGCACGGCGGCGATGATCTGGGTCGGGGGCGGCATTCTGGTGCACGGGCTGGCGACCTATGGCGTCGATGCGCCGGAACATCTGATCCACGTCGCCGCCGTCGCGGCCGGACACGCCGCCGCCGCCTTCCCCGGCGCGATCCCCGCGGTGGAATGGATCGTGTCGGCGGCGGGCGCCGGGGTTCTGGGCCTCGCGGTCGGGTTCGCGCTGATCCCGCTGGTCGCGCGCGTTATCGCGCCGATCTGGCGGCTGGCGAAACGCGCGCGTGGCTGACCGCGGCTCAGGCGTCGTCCGCGGCTCAGGCGTCGTCGCCGCCCCCCAGCGCGCGCAGGGCGTTCAGGATCACCGCGACGTCGATCGCCTCTTGGACCAGCGCGCCCTCGACGGCGGACAGATAGCCGAACGCCGCCGCCGCCATCCCAAGGACCGACAGGCCGATCCCCGCCGCCACGCTTTGCAACGCGATGGCGCGCGACCGTCGGGCGATGGAAATCGCGGGCAGGGCGCGGTTCACCTCATCCACCAGCAGCACCACGTCGGCGGTCTCGGCTGAGGCGGCGGCCCCGCGCGCGCCCATCGCCATGCCGACATCGGCGGCGGCCAGCGCGGGGGCGTCGTTGACCCCGTCGCCGATCATCATCACCGGGCCGAACACCCGCTCGGCCAGCACCACCTCAATCTTTTGGTCCGGGGTCAGATCGGCGTGGATCGCGTCGAGCAGGAGGCCCCCCGCCACCGCCTCGGCCACGTCGCGCCGGTCGCCGGTGGCGAGCACGATCCGCGAAACCCCTGCGCGGCGCAGCGCGGCGATCAGCGCCTCGGACCCCTCGCGCAGGCCGTCCGCCAGCGTCAGCGCCCCCGCAAAGGCGCCGTCGACCGCGACGCTGACCTTGATCTCGCCCACCCCCGGCGCATCGGACGCGCGCAGCGCCGCGCCGCCGAGCCGCGCGGCCACAAAGCCGTGCCCGCCCACCAGCACGATGCGCCCATCGACCACGCCCGCCACCCCCGCGCCGGGGACCTCGCGCACGTCGGACGGGGTCGACAGCGCCAGCCCCCGATCCACCGCCGCCGCCGCCAACGACCGCGCCACCGCGTGCCGCGACGCCTGATCCAAGGATGCGGCGAGACGCAGAATCTCGTCCTCGGCCAGCGCGCCGTCCGCGCGCACCTCGGTCAGCCGCGCTTGGCCGTGGGTCAGCGTGCCGGTCTTGTCGATCACCAGCACTTTGATCCGGGCCAGCATTTCGAGCGCCTTGCCGCTTTTGACCAGAATGCCCCGCGCCGCCGCCCGTGACAGCCCCGCCGCCAGCGCCACGGGCACCGCCAGGATCAGCGGGCAGGGCGTCGCCACCACCAGCACCGCCACCGCGCGCACCGGATCGCCGGTCAGCCCCCAAGCCGCCCCGGCGATCGCCAGCGTCACCGCCAGAAACCCCAGCGCATAGCGGTCCGCCAACCTTGCCATCGGGGCGCGGGCGTTCTGCGCCCCCTCCACCAGCCGGACGATGGCCGCGAACGCGCTATCTGCGGCGCGCCGGTCGGCGGTCAGATCAAAGGCGTCGCCGACATTGCCGGACCCGGACAGCACTGGATCGCCCACCTCGCGCTTCACCGGCAACGCCTCGCCGGTCAGGGTGGATTGGTCAAGCACCGCCAGCCCCCGCGACACCGTCCCATCCACCGGCGCAATGTCGCCTTGCCGGATCAGCAACACGTCGCCGGGGGCGATGGCGTCGAGGGGCACTTCCTCCAGCCCGCCATCCCGGTGGCGCATGGCGCTGCGGGGGGCGCGCTCGATCAACGCGGTCATCTCGCGGCGGGCGCGGGCCTCGGCGAAGCTCTCCAGAAACCGGCCGCCCGCATACATCAGCGCGACGATGGCGGCGGCCAGGCTTTCGCCAACCAACAGCGCGGCGGTCATCGACAGCGCCGCGACGATATCAAGCCCGAAATCCCCGCGCCGAAGCGACATGATGACGTCGCGCAGCAGCCCCGCCAGCACCGGGATCGCGCCGGCGGCGAACAGGCGCGCGGGCCATGGGCCATCCGCCCCGGTCATGGCGATCAGGCCGGACACAAGCCCGATCAGCGCCGAGGCGAGCAGCGTGTGGCGCAGCGTGATGCGGCCGATCAATGCGGTCATGGAGGCCCTCCGGGCGGCTGAGATGCCGCCCGATCCTTAGCACCCGCCGAAGGGGGCGCCTTGATCTAGCTTCGGGTCGCCGCCATCAGCCGCCCCACTGGCGCGGGCGGCGCGATCCCGGCCATCTCGGCCATCCGCCACGCCAGCGCTTGGTTGGAGCTGAGCACCGGCTTGCCCAAGGCGCGCTCAGCGCCCTCCAGAATGTCCAGCGTTCGCAGATTGGTGCAGGACAGGAAAACCGCCTCAACCCCCGGCTCAGCGCCGATGGACAGCGTCGCGGCGTGGATCGAGGCCGGGTCGATCCGCGCGACCCGGGCCTCCACCCGCTCCTCGAACGACGCGAAGGCGGCGATGGCGATGCCCGCGTCCTGCAAGGCGGCGCGCAGGGCGGCGGAGACGTCCTCCACATAGGGAGAGATCAGCCCGATCCGGGTGATGCCAAGCCGCGCGCAGGCGGCGATGGTGGCTGACAGCGGGTCGGTCACCGGTCCGGGGGTGACGGCGCCGACCAACGCGGCCACCTTCGCCGCTCCGATCACCGTGGCGCCGGACGTGCAGGCATAGCCGATCGCGTCGAACCGCACCGAGGGCGGCAACAGCGACGCGGCGCGGGGCAATTCGGCCTCCATCGCGGCCAAGGTCTCAGGCGTCAGGTCGGCGCCGCTGGGGATGCGAGTGGTGTGGATCGCCACGTCGCCTGCGGGGAACAGGCGGCGGAAATCTTGCTCGAGCACCTCATCCGCTTGCAGCACGATCAGCCCGAGGCTGGCGCGCGATCCGATCGGCCCGGTCAGGGCATAGGGCAGGGCGGCCATCAGACGAGCACCGGCAGGGCGGCGGGGGCGCGGGTGGAGAGCAGCTCGCAGCCGGTTTCGGTGATCAGGATGTTCTCCTCCGCCACCATGATCCGGCCGGGGGCGGTTTCCACGCCAGGCTCCAAAGTCAGGACCATGCCGGGGCGCAGCACGGTCGCGTCGCCGGGCTGCAAGGATGGCCATTCGGTGAGCTGCATGCCAAGGCCGTGGCCGAGGCGCCCGCCGAGGCAGGTTCCGCCCCCCGCCGCAATGCTGTTGGCCATGGCGCGGTGCAAATCGGCGGCGCTGATGCCGGGGCGGGCGGCGGCCAGCCCGGCGTCGGTGGAAGCATACAGCAGATCATAGGCGCGCCGGGCGGTGTCCGACGCATGGCCCACCGCGAAATTGCGGTCGAAATCGCAGAAATACCCATCCACCACCGCGCCGGTGTCGATCATCAGCACGTCCCCCGGCGCCAGCGGCGCGGCGGTTGCGGGGGAGATCACGTCGTCATAGCCGTCCGGCCCGGCGCCGCCCGCCAGATAGGGCACCCAGTCGGCCCCCGCGGTCAGGCACGCGATCTGAAAGTCGCGGAACACCGACGACAGCGCCGCGCCGGGGCGCGCAAAGGACGCCACGGCGGCGAAACCAGCGTCCCCCACCGCGCAGGCGGCGCGGATCGCGGCGATTTCCATGGCGGATTTGACCTCGCGCGCGCGATGCATCACCGGGGTGGCGTCGATCACCTCGGTGTTCGGCAGCGCCCCGCGCAGCCGCGCGAAATCGCCCAGCGGCATCCGCAGATGCGATTCCGCGCCGATCGGCGTGCCGATCCGCCCGCCGCGCGGCAACATTTCGCGCAGCGCCTCAGCCAGCAGGGTCACGCCGTCGTCTTGCGGCGCGGGCGCGTCCCAGCTGCGGATGTCGGTGATCCAGGTCTTCGCCATCAGGGCGGCGCCGATGGCCGGGATCACCGCCACCGGATCCCCGGCGCCGGGCACCACCACGAACCACGGCCGCGTCGGGCTTTCCCAGAACCGCGTCAGAAAGCCGGTGACATAGCGCACGTCCGGCTCTGCGGTCAGGAGCATCGCGTCGATCCCGGCGGCGGCCATGCCGTGCTGAAGGGCGTTGACGCGGCGGCGATGCTCGGCGGTGGCGGTGGGGGTCATGGGGCGCTCCGGGCGGTCAAGGGGGTGGGCGTTCAGGGGTCGCCTGATCCTAGCGCCGGGGCGCGGCGGGTCGCAACGGTGTTGCCCTTGGCCGCCGGCTTGGGCAACAGTGTGCGCACATGTCGCGCGCAGCGGGGTCAACATCGCCGCGCGACGTCTTTCTGGGAGGAAAGCCATGAAGATCCTGTCTCTCGCGCTCGCGGCCTCGGTGGCCGCGCTGGGTTTCGTCGCGCCTGCATCGGCGGCCGACACCACGCTGCGCATCTCGCTGCAGACGTCGCTGAAAAGCCATCTCGGCCAGAACCTGACGATGTTCAAGACCGAGGTCGAGAAGGCCTCCGCCGGGGCGATCAACGTTGAGATCTATGACAGCGCCACGCTCTATAAGGACAATGAGGTCCCGTCCGCGGTCGGGTCGGGCGCCATTGAGGCGGGGGTCGCGTCGCTGACCCGCTATGTCGGCGACAGCCCGCTGGTCGACATCATGTACCAGCCGTTCCTGTTCGACACCGACGCCAAGGTGCGCAAGGCCGTCGCGCCCGGATCGCCGGTGCGTGGGCCGATCGACGCCGCCATCGCCGAGACCGGGTCCACGGTGCTGTGGTGGCAGGCCTATGGCGGGTCGGTGTTCCTGTCCAATGGCGGGCCGATCAAGACGCCTGAGGAGCTGAAGGGCAAGAAAGTCCGCGTGTTCGGCAAGACGCTTGGCGAATTCGTACAGGTCGCGGGCGGCGCGCCCACGGTCATCTCCGGCTCCGAGCAGTATCTGGCCTATCAGCGCGGCACCGTCGACATCGGCATGACCGGCGTGTCGGGCGTGGAATCGCGCAAGCTGTGGGAGGTGATGGACACCATCACCGTGTCCAACAACGCGGTGATCGAGTTCATCGTGGTGGTCAACACCGAGTTCTGGGAAGGCCTTCCGGCCGACCGGCGCGCGATCATCGAGACCGCCGCCAAGAACGCCGAGGCGTCCCTACGCGATAGCATGGCCCAGATCGAGGCCGACGCCTATGCCAAATCGGTCGCGAACGGCATGACCGTCTATCAGCCGACCGAGCCCGAGATGGCCGCGTGGAAAGCGGTGTCGCAGCCGGTCTATGACACGTTCCTCAAGGTCAACGGCGCCGTCGGCAAGGCGATGCTGGACGCCGCGCGCGCGTTCTGATCGCAACAAGGTCCGTCAGGCCCGCGGGGGGGACCTCCTCCGCGGGCCGCATTTCGTATCGCTGACATTGGGGAAAAGGCGCGCATGAAGGTCATCGGGGCCATCGAAACCTGGGCCGCAAGGCTGGCTGCCGTGCTGTTCACGCTGACGGGCGTGTTGATCTCCTATGAGGTGATCGCCCGCTATTTCTTTAACGCGCCGACCATCTGGGCGGCGGAGATCAGCCAGCTTTGCCTGATCTGGGGATCCTTGCTGTCGATGGCCTGGGTGCTGTCGCAGCGACGCCACATCCGGGTCACCGCGCTGACCGACCTTATGCCCGACCGCGTGCGCGCGGGGATGGAGGTCGTATCCACCCTCATCGTCGCCGTCTTCAGCGCGGTGACGCTTTGGTATGGCTTTCAGATTTTCGCCCACAGCTTCGTCAAGGGGCGCACCTCGGGCACCATGCTCGACATGCCGATGTGGATCATCGAAGTGTCGGTGCCGGTCGGCTTCGCGCTGCTGCTGGTGGCCACGATCAACGCGCTGCGCAAGGCGCTGGCCGGCGACGTGCCGACAGAAATGGGGCATCACGAATGACCGTCGTCATCATCCTGTCGGCGCTGTTCGCGCTTTTGCTGATCGGCGTGCCGGTGGCGTTCGCGCTCGGCTCCATCGGGCTTGGAATGCTGGTCTTGGGCGGTTTTTCGCCGCTGATGGCGCCGCAGGCGGTGCTGTCGACGCTGGACGGGTTCGTGCTGCTGTCGGTGCCGCTGTTCCTGCTGATGTCGGCGATCTTGCTGAAAGGCGGAGTGGGGCGCGATCTGTTCGGCGCGGCGCAGGCCTGGGTCGGGCACCTGCCGGGGGGGCTGGCGATCGCGACCATCGTTTCGTGCGGGATTTTCGCGGCGATCTCCGGCTCCTCGGTCGCCACCGCGGCCACCATCGGCACCGTCGCGATTCCAGAGATGATCAACCGCGGCTATGACAAACGCTTCGTCTACGGGCTTCTGGCGGCCGGGGGGACGCTGGGCATCCTGATCCCGCCCTCGATCCCGCTGATCATCTATGGCTTCGTCACTGAGGAAAGCATCGAGGCGCTGTTTCTGGCCGGTGTTGGCCCGGGGCTGGCGCTGATGGCGGCGTTCATCGCGTTCTCGGTGGTCTATTCGCTGATCTATGGCGGGCAGGACCGGGTCGCCAAGACCACCTGGCCGGAAAAATGGGCCGCCACGGCGCGCGCGGCGCCTGCGGTGGCGCTGGCGGTGATCATCATCGGCGGCATCTATTCGGGCGCCTTCACCCCGACCGAGGCGGCGGCGATCGGCTTCGCGTCCGCCCTGCTGATCGTGGGCGTGATCTTGCGCACGCTGACCTGGCGGGGCTTGGGCGAGGCGATGATGGAATCGATGATCACCACGGTTGCGATCTTGCTGATCGTCGCGGGCGCCAAGGTGTTCGGGAAAGCGATCACCCTCTACCGCATCCCGCAGGACATGTCGGTGTGGATCACGCAGGCGGTCGACGGGCCGATCGGGCTGATCCTGCTGGTGTCGGCGGTGCTGCTGGTGTTCGGCCTGGTGCTGGAGGCGATGTCGATGATCCTGATCATGACGCCGGTGCTGCTTCCGGCGGCGATGGCGGTCGGGATCGATCCGATCTGGTTCGGCATCTATATGGTGATCATGGTGGAATGCGCGCTGATCACGCCGCCCGTGGGCCTCAACCTCTATGTCATCCAAGCGGTGGCGCGGGCCAGTCTTGGGGATGTGTCGCGCGGGGCGCTGCCGTTTCTTGTTATCATGCTGGCCATGGTGATGGTGATGTTCGTGTGGCCCGATCTCGCGCTCTATCTTCCTTTCAAGCTCTAGGCGCGTTTAAGAGTTTGTTAACCTTTCTGGCTGCTAGATGAGAGGCATCGGGATGAAACCATAGGGTGCCGCAATGACAGTCGACCTCGACCGGGACATCTTCATGCGGACCTTGATCCGCAAGCTGGCCGGATCGCTGGAATCCGTGGTCGGCCTGCATGAGGCGAGCCGGTATGTCAGCATCGTCGGCGCCGAGCTGGGGGACGATCTGAACCGCGCTTACACGGAGGAACGCGGGACGGAGCGGATGACCCAGGCGCAGGTCACCGCGACGCTTTCGGACCTGAAGCGGCGGATCAACGGCGATTTCTTGGTGCTGGAGGAGGACGGCGCCCCGGATCATGCTCGGCAATCGCGCCTGCCCTTACGGCGACGCGGCGCCGGGGCGGCCGTCGATGTGCATGATGACCTCGAACGTGTTGGAATCCATCGCGGCGCAGAACCTCGGCTATGCGCGCGTGACGCTGAAGGAAACCATCGCGGGCGGCGCTGCGGGGCGCCGGGTCGTCATCGACCTGCAACAGGGCGGGAGGGGCGGCCATGAATGCTTCCGCAACGATCACGACTGAGTTCGAGGACAGTTTCCGATCGATATCCAACCCCAATCCCCAGCCGATGATCCTGACCGGCCTCGATGGCGTCGTCATCGTGGCCAACCCGGCGGCGGTGGCGCAGGGGGTCGCCGATACCGCCCGCATGGCGGATCTGTTCGGCCCGGGGGTGGAGGCGTTTCTGAAGCGCGCCGCCCGCACCGCCGATGGCGTCTTCGACCGGTTCGAGATTGCCTCGGGCGCGGCGAGCGACGGCGTGCGCCTGCACGGGGGCCTGGTGCGCCCGACGGGTCCGGAAGGCCCGGCGCTGGTTAGCGTGACCCTGACGCCCATGGCGCAGGCGCAGCGGGCGTTCTCCGCGCTCACCATGCAGATCGACCAGTTGAATTCCGAGATCGCGCGTCGCAGCCGGGCGGAGCAGCATCTGCGCGCGGTGATCGACATGGCTTTCGACGGGGTGCTGATTCTCGACATCGACGGCCGGATACTCACCTTCAGCCCGGCCTGCGAGCGGGTGCTCGGCGTGACCGCCGCCGCGGCCCAAGGGCGCGGGGTGGAGGAATTCATCTCGTTGACCGTGCCGCCGGATCTGGCGGTGCGCGATGTGCTGCGCGGGCTGGCGCGGAAGGAGGATGGCGTCAGCGACCCCTACGAAACCGTCGGGATGAAGGTTGATGGCGAAATCTTTCCGATCGAGATCCAGCTTGAGAAGGTGCAGCGCGTCGACGACACCTTCCTCGTGGCGACCGTGCACAACCTGACCGAGCGCAAGGCGCTCGAATCCCAATTGGTCGAGGCCCAGAAGATGCAGCTGGTCGGCCGGTTGGCGTCCGGCGTCGCCCATGATTTCAATAACCTGCTGACCGTGATGATCGGCAACGCCGAATTGTTGCTAGAGACGCTGCACACCGGCCAGGATATGACGCCTTCACTGCAGGACATGATCGCGGCCGGTCGCCGCGGCGCCAAGCTGACCAGAAGCCTGCTGTCGTTCGGGCGCGGCCAGCGGCTGAGCCCGCAGCCGACCGACGTCAACCCGTTGATCGAAAAGCTTTTGCGCCTGATGCGGCGCGCGTTGAAAGCAGGCCCAGATATCATCACCGATCTTCAGTCTGATCTGAAGCTGGCCATGGTCGACCCGTCGCAGCTGGAGGACGCGATCATGAACCTTGCGCTCAACGCCCGCGACGCGATGCCCGGGGGGGGCTTGCTGAAGATCAAGACCGCGAACATCACGCTCAGCCCCCGCCATGCGCGGATACATCCCGAGGTGGAGCCCGGCCACTTCGTGGTGATCGCGATCACCGACACCGGCGAGGGGATGTCCCCGGAGGTGCTGGAGCATGCGTGCGAGCCGTTCTACACCACCAAGAGCGTCGGCCATGGGTCGGGTCTCGGGCTCAGTCAGGCGTATGGCTTCGTGAAGCAGTCGATGGGTCAGATGTCGATCTTCAGCGAGCCGGGCTTGGGCACCACGATCCGTATCTATTTGCCGGTCGCCGAGGACGCCAGCACGGCGTCCGAGAACCGGCCCGCATCGCCCGAGCATGGCGCGAGGCCGTGCACGACGGTGCTGATCATCGAGGAAGATCCGATCGTGCGCGGTCTGGCGATGGACTGCGTCACGGCGATGGGGCACCGCGCGCT
Organism: Paracoccaceae bacterium; assembly: GCA_047636235.1. Classification (GTDB taxonomy): domain Bacteria; phylum Pseudomonadota; class Alphaproteobacteria; order Rhodobacterales; family Rhodobacteraceae; genus JBOCEF01. Next base: position 14,062 of record JBLIKI010000005.1, read on the forward strand.
TTCGGCCAAGGATGACCGGGTCGCGCTGCGGATGCTTAAATCGGCGTCAAATATCGACCTGCTGGTCGCGGAGGTTCTGATGACGGGGGGCGGCAGAGGCGCGGATCTGGCGCGCAACGCGGAGGCCTCGATGCCCGGCATCAAGGTCCTGCTGACCTCCGGCTATGCGTCCGAAGCATTGGAGCGCGCGGGCTATGCCTGCGGCGATTACGATTTGCTGAGCAAGCCGTATCGGCCCGCCGACCTGCAACGCCATCTGGCGGCGCTGCTGGCCTGAGCGTCGTTGTCGGCCCAGTCCGTTGGATCAATCGGCTGGGCGGCCAGATGGCGTTGCAGGCCAGTCGGCCGGGCGGCCAGTCGGCCGGGCGGTCAGTCGGCGTCGGGCGTATCCGCGGCGGCGCCCTGTTCGATGGCGATGGTGCGATAACCGCTGACATGCCGCTCCATGCGTTTCAACGCGGCCTCCTCGTCGCGGTTGCGGATCGCGTCGAGGATCACCGAATGCGCCCGCACCGCCATCGACCGCAGATCGGGGGTGGTGACGTGGCGGTAATCCATGGCGTCGCGGATCGGCATGGCCACCGCCTCCATCAACGCGGTCAGCGGCTCATTCGCGCTGGCCCGCGCGATCGCGAGGTGCCAGTCGAGGTTCAGCGCCTTATAGCTCGGCACATCGTCGACCGAGGCGACGAACCGCTCATGCAGGGCCTCGATCTCGGCCAGCTGTTCGTCGGTGCGGTGGCGGGCGGCAAGACGCGCCAGCGTCGGCTCCACCGCCACGCGGCAGTCGAGCAGCGATTCCAGCCGGATGCCATGGGTGCGCACGAACCGCTCCACCGACCGGGCCACCGCGTCGCGGCCGGGCAGGGTGACCATGGACCCGCCGCTGCGCCCGACCTTGGTGGTGATCAGGCCCTCGGCCTCCAGCACGCGCAGGGCGTCGCGGACCGAGGTGCGCGACAGGCCGGAATCGGTCACCAGCGTGCGTTCGGTCGGCAGAAAGGCGCCGGGGGTCAGCGTGCCCTTGACGATCATCTCGCGCAGCTGGCTCGCCAACAGATCGGATGCCTTGGGCACCGCGATGGCGGAGATATGAGTGCGCGCGTCTATCGTCATTCCGGTCTCCCGCTGGGGTGAAAATGCTGTGCCGCAATCAAGATTACAAGCCCATATAGGATTCTCGTATCTGTTTGTCCTGCATCATCGCGCCCGCAGGCCCGGACCGCACGATCCGCCCGTGGTCGAGGATATGCGCGTCGTCGGCGATGGCGAGGACCTCTGTCACCCGCTGCTCCACGATCACCACGCTCAAGCCTTCGCCCTTGGCGAGGCGGGTGACGGTGGTCAGCAGATGCTCGGTCATCAAGGGCGACAGGCCCACCGACGGCTCATCGAGCATCAGCAGCCGCGGGCGGCTCATCAACGCGCGGGCGACGGCGCACATCTGCCGCTCCCCCCCCGACAGGCGCCCCGCCAGCTGGCCGCGGCGGTCGGCGAGGATCGGGAAGATCTCCATGATTTCGGCCATGCGCGCCGCCGCGCCGGCCCGCGCGCCGGGGGCGTAGGCGCCAAGCTCGAGGTTTTCACGCACGGTCATGAACGGGAACAGGCGCCCCCCTTCGGGCACCAGCGCGACGCCCAGATCCGGCAGATCGGCGGCCCGCGCGTTGGTGATGTCGGCGCCGTTCAGCAGCACCTTGCCGCCGGTCACCGGGATCAGCCGCGCCAAGGCGGACAGCAGCGTGGTCTTGCCCGCGCCGTTGGCGCCGACTATGGCGGCGATCGACCCGCGCGGCACGTCGAAGGCGATGTTGTCCAGCACCGAGGCGGCGCCGTAGCCCGCGCACAGCCCTTCGACCCGCAGGTGGACGTCGGCGGCGGCGTGGATGCGAGTGTCTTGGTGGGTCATGCCGCGCTCTTTCCGATATAGGCCTCGATCACGGCGGGGTCGGACAGCACCTCGTCGGCGCCGCCTTGGGCCAGCACCGAGCCGCGGTTCAGCACCAGCACCCGGCGCGAGAACGCACGCACGACCTTGAGGTTATGCTCGATCACCAGGAATGTGGCCCCGCCCGCGTTGAGGCGGTGCACCAGATCGAGGATCTCCGTCACCTCGGTCTGGTTGAGGCCCGCCATCACCTCATCGAGCAGGATGATCTTGGGCTTCATCGCCAGCGCGCGCGCGACTTCCAGCCGCCGCCGCTCTCCAAGGCTCAGCTCGCTTGAGCGGCGAGAGGCGCGGTGCAACAGGCCGACCATGTCGAGCGCCTCGGCCGCGCGGTCCGCGGCGATGCGGCTGGATGCGGTGTGCAGGAACGCGCCGATCATCGCGTTTTCCAGCACCGTCATCGACACCAGCGTTTGCGAGATCTGGAAGGTGCGGCCGAACCCGAGCTGCGCGCGGTGATGGGGCTGCATCCCGCCGATGTCGCGCCCCTCGAACGCGATGCGGCCATGGGTCGGGGTCAACTGGCCGGTGAGCAGGTTGAAGAGCGTGGTTTTACCCGCGCCGTTCGGCCCGATCAGGCTGACGATTTCGCCATGCACGACCGAGAAGGTCACGTCATCGACCGCCTTCAGCCCCCCGAAATGCTTTGAGACGCCTTGGATGTCCAGCAAAGGGGCGGTCATGTCCGGTCTCCCGTCACGCGGCGCGCCAGCGCCATCAGCGCGCCGAAGATGCCGTGGCGCAGGTAAAGGGCGGTCAGGATCAGGATCACGCCCAGCACGATCAGGTTGCCGCCCGGCACGCTTGCGGCCATCTCGGCGCGCAAGTAGTTTTCCAACGGCAGCAGCAGCAGCGCGCCCAAAAGCGGGCCGTAGATGGTGCCGATCCCGCCGATCAGCGCGATCATCGCCACCTTCACCCCGATATCGAACAGCGAGAACAGCGAGAACGGATCGACCACCCGCACATACATCATGAACAGGCACCCCCCCGCCGCCATCAGCGCGGCGCTGATCGACATGCCGATCAGCTTGACGCGCAGGACGGCGATGCCCGCGGCCTCGGCGGTCGCCTCATTGTCGCGCACCGCGCGCAACGAATAGCCGAGGCGCGAATGCTTCAGCCACGCGGACACGAACAGCACCACCCCGAAGAAGCCGAGCATCAGGAACGCATAGTCCATGCGGCTTTTGAAGATCATGTTCTCAAGCCCCGCCTTGAACGGGACCGACAGGCCCTGCGCGCCGCCGGTGTAGGTGTCGAAATACATCGCCAGCGCCATGGCGACCTCGGTCAGCGCCATGGTCGCGATCGCAAAGAATGGCCCGCGCAGGCGGAACACCGGCCAGGACACCAAGGCCGCCAGCGCCGCCGCCGCGATCATCGCGGGAAACAACGAGATCCACGGGCTGATGTCAAAGCGCAGGAACAGGTTGGCGGTGACATAGGCGCCGAGCGCGAAGAACACGCTATGGCCCAAGGAAAATTGCCCGCCGAAGCCGCCGATGATGTTCCATGCGCTCGACAATCCGGCATACATCAGCGTGGCCGCAAGGATGTTGAGCGTGAAGCTGTCGCCCGAAAACAGGTGGATCAGCCCGAACAGGGCGGCGAGCACCAGGGCGGCGATCGGCGCCTCGGTCGCGAAGCCGCCGATGCGCGGGCGGCGGGTCGCGGCGGGGATGGATGAAAGGGCGATGTCAGGATTGCTCACGAAGACCGACCTCCTCTGCGCCGGCGATGCCGAACAGCCCGGACGGGCGCACCAGCAGCACGACGATGAACACCATGAAAAGAACCGCGTGTTTCAGCGCGGGGTCGAGGTAGTAGCCGGCGATCGCCTCGGTCAGCCCGACGATGAACCCGCCGACATAGGCGCCCGGCACGCTGCCAAGCCCCCCCAGCACCACCACCGCGAAGGCGGGCAGGATGAAGTTCATGCCGATCTGCGGCGACATCGTGTAGATCGGCGCCAGCAGGCACCCGGCCAGCCCGGCCAACGCCGCGCCGATGCCGAACGTAACGGTGAAGATCCGGTCGACATTAACCCCCATCAGCCGCGCCGCGGTGCGATCTTGCGCCACCGCGCGGATCGCTTTGCCGGTGAGCGACGCGCGCAGATACCACGCCAGCGCCACGGTGGTCGCGGTGGCGGCGACCAGCACCACCACCCGCGACGCGCCGATCTGGACGGGGCCGAAGCTGATCGACAGCCCTTCGGCCACCGACCGGACGCTGTAGCCTACGCCGCCGGTGACGGCGAGGACGGTGTTTTCCAGCACGATCAGCAGGCCGAAGGTGGCGAAGACCTGCATCATCGGCTCGCCCTGCAAGGGCCGCAGCAAGAACCAATAGACCGCGGCCCCGAGGGCGAACAGCATCGGCGCCACGATGATCGGCGCCAGATAGGGGTCGAGCCCCAGCGAGATCTGGGCCGCATAGGCGCCATACAGGCCCAGCATCACGAATTCGCCTTGCGCGAAGTTCACGATGCGGATGACCCCGAAGATCAGGTTCAGCCCCACCGCGACCATCGCGTAGATGCCGCCGAGCAATAGCCCGACGGCGATGATGTTGAAGAATTCCGTCATCGGTCTCTCCTTCGCGTTGACGGAATTCACCGCCATGCCGAATTTACATGCGGGGCAGGTTGACGATGGCGATGCCGTCCGACGCCGCCTCGGGCGGGTAGACCGCCTTGACCTGACCGGCCTGCCACTGGGCGATCACCGGCAGGGCGCGCACGTTCTGCATGCTGGCGTCGAACTTGACGCCATAGCCGGTCTCCAAGCTGCCGCCCGGCATATCCATCTTGGCGGCGGCGGCGATCACGGCCTCATACTCGGTCGTGCCCGCGGCCTTGATCGCGTCGAACAGCACCTTCATGCCGACAAAGGCGTTCATGCCCTGCGGCGCGATCGGGTCGCGGCCATAGGTCTTGCGGTAAAGCTCGAGAAACTCAGACGACCCCGGCCCATAGGCGTCGTTGATGTCGGGGCGCGGGTAGGACACCAGCAAAATCCCCTCAAGGTATTCCTGCCCCAGCGCGGACAGGGTTTCGGAGGTGTCGCCAACCCCCATCAGCATGATCGCCTTGGGGGCGAAGCCCTGTTCGCGCGCAGTGCGCAGCAGCAGGTTGGTGTCGACCACATAGCCGGTGGTGATCCACAGATCGGGCGCGGCGGCCTGGGCGCGCAGCACCGAATCCGTCAGGTCGATCGACTTGAAGCTGTGCGAGCCGACCCCCGGCGTCACCCCGGCCTCGCCGAACAGGCGCACCTGTTCGGCGGCGATGGAGGTGCCATAGGCGCTGTCCTCATGCTCCAGATACACCGTCAGCTCGGACGGCGTCTTGCCAAGCCGGGTCGCGACCAGTTCCAGCGCGCCTTGTACGGAGCGCGACGCGAACTGGTTGCTGCTCGGCCCGGTGCGGGCATAGTTGGGAAGGCCGCGCTCGGTCAGCGTCAGGGCCAGCGCGTTGGTCTCCCAAAACAATTTCCCGTAGTTGAGGGCGTTTTCCGAGGCGGCGTTGGAGATGGAGCTGACATAGGTGCCGGTCAGGATATCGACCTTGTCGCGGCCCACCAGCTGTTCCACCGCGCCGATGGCTTCTTGGGCCGAGGTGGCGTTGCCGCGAAAGATTTCGACCATGCGGCCGTCGATGCCGCCCTTGGCGTTGATCCAAGTTGCGGCCAATTCAAAGCCGCGGGTCACTTCGTCGCCATACTGCGCCATGCCGCCCGAATAGGGATTGATGGCGCCGATGCGGATCGGCTCGGCGGCCGCAAGCGGCGTCGCGGCGAGCAAGAGGCTGGCGAGGGTCAGTCGGCCGAGGGTTCTGCGATTGATGGTCATGATGTTTCCTCCCAGGAAAACGATGATGTGTCAGACGCCCGAGCGGGCGGTGCGGACGGCGCGCGTTCTTTCGACGCTGAGCCGGTAGATCGGGCGGCCGGCGAGGTGGCGCTCAGTCTCCACCACGACGCCATAGACGGACTCCGCCGCGGCGCGGTCGATCAGCCCGTCGTTGAGGTCATCTTCGACCGCGGCGATGTCGCGGGTCAGCGGGTCGCCAAAGCCCCCGCCGCCGGGGGACCCGAGGTCGACCCGGTCGCCGGGCGCAAACGCGATCCGTTCGGCCTTGGACCGCATCGGGGGGACCCATTGCTTGCCGCCGGTGGTTAGCGACACGCTGTTGGGGGCCGCGGGCCCGCCGCCCATCACCCCGAACGGCGCATGATCGACCCGGTCCCCGAGGATCGAGATCAGCGCATCCGCCTCGGTGACGATGCCGTAAGACGTGCCGCAGCCGCCGCGGTGCATGCCCGCGCCGCCCGACCGCTCACGGATCGCGTAGTGGGCGAAGTGCATCGGGTAGCGATGCTCCGACATCTCAACCGACATGAACTTGGCCATCGATCCCGGCGGGGTGCCGTTGATCAGTCCATCGGACGCGGCGCTGGCGCCGTAGCCGCCGGGATAGGGATAGACGGCGACGAAATAGGCCCCCGTCGCCGGGCTACGGCCCGAAATCGTGGTGACGCCGGTGGTGCCGAACGGCGCGGCGGGGGTCAGCTGCGGGATCGCCTGGCTGAGCGCGCCGAACACCACGTCGACCACCCGCTGGGTGACATCGGTGGTGCCGCCGACCGCGGACGGGTAGCTGGCCGCCAGGATCGACCCTTCGGGGATCGTGAACCGGGTTGGGCGGAACGCGCCGCCATTGACCGGCACGTCCGGGAAGATGTGCTTCAGCGCGACAAAGCACAGCGAGCGGGTCGTGCTGCTGGAGATGTTCATCGGCCCCACCGCCGGGCCGTCGGTGCCGGTGAAGTCGAAGTGAAGCTCCGACCCCGCCACCGTCACCGCCAGCGTAACGGTCAGCGGCGCGTCCACCACGCCGTCATTGTCGAAGAAATCGGTGATCTCGTATCGCCCGTCGGGGATCTCCTCGATATAGGACCGCATCTCGGTTTCCGAGCGGGCCATCATCTCCTCGATGCAGGTCCGCAGCATCGGGGCGCCATAGCGCGCCACCAGCGTGTCGAGGCCCCGGCGCCCGACCGCGAACACGTTGATCATCGCCGCCATGTCGCCGAGCAATTGCTGCGGCAGGCGCACATTGCCGGTGATCATCCGCACCACGCCTTCGTTGCGCACGCCCCCCGTCACCAGCCGCATCGGCGGGATAATGATGCCTTCTTGGTGGATTTCCGTGGCCGAGGGCGCCCAGCCGCCGGGCGTGCTGCCGCCCATGTCCATCCAGTGGCCGGTGTTGGCGAACAGCGCGAACAATTCGCCATCCACGAAATGCGGCGCGATCAGCACGATGTCGTTCAGATGCGTGCCGCTCAGATACGGGTCATTGGTGATCCAGACGTCGCCGGGGTGAAATCCGCCCTCGGCCTCGACGATCGGGATCATCGCCTGCACGGTGAACTGCATGTTCGCAAGGAACATCGGCAGGCCATAGCCGCCTTGGGCGATCGTCTCGCCGGTTTTGGCGTCATAAAGCCCGTGGGCGCAGTCGTTGGTTTCCGAGATGATCGGCGAAATCGCGGCGCGGATCAGGTTGAGATCCATCTCATCCCCGATCTGCTCCAGCGCGCCGCGCACGACGGCGAGGGTTACGGGGTCCATCATGCCACCTCGACCAGAATGTTGAGAAAGGCGTCGACCCGCGCGCGCAGCCCCGGCTCGATCACGCTGGTGGTGTCGGCCTGCTCGATGATCGCGGGGCCGGAAAAGTGCATGCCGGGGGTCAAGGTCGCGCGGTCATAGATCGGCGTGTCCATCCATGCGCCGAAATGCACCGGGCGGCGGGCGGCGGGGGTTGCCTCGGCCACCGTGACGATTGCGCCCGCGGTCGCCTCCGCCTTGGCGCGCACCGCGGTCGCGGCGGTGGTCAGGCCGACCAGCGTCACCGGGATCGCGCCAAGCGTCGCGCCATTCTCCTGGCGATAGGCATCCTCGAACGCCTGCACCATGCGGGGCAGGTCCCAATCGGCCTCGATCGGCACGCGCAGGCTGTGGATCTGCCCCTGATAGGCCATGTTCGCCGCATGAGTGACGGCGCGGGACGCCAGCGCGACCCCGGCGTCGTCGATCTGCGCCAGCCCTTCGGCCCGCTGGCGCGCCAGCACATCGTGGACGTCGGCCAAGGTCAGCTCGGCGATGGGCCGCTCCATGGTCTGGGACAGGTCGTGGCGCATATCCGCCACCGCACAGCCGAGGGCGCAGAGCACGCCGGGATGCGGCGGCAGCAGCATGGTGCGAATGCCGACCTCTCGCATGATCGCGGCGCCATGGAGCGGCCCGGCGCCGCCGAACGTCACTTGGGTGAAATCGCGCGGATCGTGGCCTTGCTCCACCGTCAGGATGCGGGTGCGCCGGGCCATCAGGTGGTTGACCACGGTCAGGATCGCCTCTGCGGTCGCCTCGATCCCAAGGCCGAGCCGATCGCCAAGCGTCTTCATCGCGGCCCGCGCGGCGTCGATGTCCAGCCGGTCGAGATGCTTCAGCCCGATGGGCCGCTCAGTGTTGATCCGCCCCAGCACCGCGTTGGCGTCGGTCACGGTCGGTTCGGTCCCGCCGCGGCCGAAACAGGCCGGGCCGGGCACCGCGCCCGCGCTGCGCGGACCGACCTGAAGGATGCCGCCCCGGTCGCACGACGCGATCGACCCGCCTCCGGCGCCGATGGTGTGCACGTCGATCATCGGCAGGCGCAGGGGGATGCGGAAATCAAGCTCGGTCGTCTCGGCGATCTGCGGCACGCCGTTGATCACCACGGCGACGTCATAGCTGGTGCCGCCCATGTCGCCGGTGATGACATGGCCGAAACCCGCCTGCGCCGCGATCTGCGCCGCCGCCATCACCCCGGCCGCGGGGCCGGACCGCACGATGTTCGCCGCTCGCCGCGGCAGCTGCGCCAGCGGGGCAAGCCCCCCGTTCGACTGCATCACCAGCGTCTGGCGGTGGAAATTCAGCGCCTCTAGCCGTTGGGTCAGGTTTCGCGCATAGCGGGTCACCAGCGGCTGGAGATAGCCCTGCACCACGGCGGTGCTGGTGCGCTCGAACTCATAATATTCGCGAACGACCGAGGATGACGTGACCAGCTCCCACTCCGGGTTCGCCTCGGCCAGAATGGCGCGGGCGCGGTCCTCATGGTCCGGGTTGGCGTAGGAATGGAGGAACGCGATCACCACGCTCTCAATCCCGCCTTCTTCGGCCAGCGCGGCGGCGAGGACGCGCAGGCGGTCCTCATCCAGCGGCGTCACTTCGCGGCCCTGATGGTCGATGCGGCCCGCCACCTCCCACCGCATCCGGCGGGGGATCAGCGGCTGCTGCACGCCTGTCATGCCATACATGCGCTGGCGGTCGCGGCGGCCAAGCTCAAGCACGTCGCGAAAGCCCTCGGTGGCGATCAGGGCGCAGGCGGCGCCGCGACGCTCAATGACCGCGTTGGTGGCGATGGTGGTGCCGTGCAGGATCATGGACAGGCCGGACGGATCGATCCCCGCCGCGGCCAGCGCGTCGATCAGCCCGCGGGACGGGTCATCGGGGGTGGAGGGGACCTTGAACACCCGGGTTCCCCCCGCGCTTTCGCCCGAGGAATAGAACAGATCGGTGAACGTGCCGCCCACGTCGATGCCTACGATGCCGGTCATGGTCTGGTCGGTCCTTCTCAGCGTTTCGCGGACAGGGGGGCGGGGCGCTCAGCCAGCACCGCGTCGGTGTCGGCGCCCAGCTCTCGGCTCGGGGTCAGCGCGCGGGGGGTGACGCCGTCAAAGCGCAGCGGCGAATGCTGCACCACGATCCGGCCAAGCGTCGGGTGGTCCTGATATTGCAGGGCGCCGCGGGCGTGCATGTTGGGGTCGGTCATCACCTCGGCCAGGGTGCGGACCGGGGCGCAGGGCACCTTGTGGGCCATCAGCGTGTCGAACGCGGCCTCTTTGGTGTGTGCGGCGGTCCAGGCGCCGACGATGGCGTCGACCTCATCCATCGCCTCCACGCGCTTTTTCAGGCTGTCGAGATGCGGGGCGTCGCCCAGATCGGCCCGGCCCATCGCAAGGCACAGGTTGCGCCACTGCACGTCGCCGACGCAGATGATCGCGATATAGCCGTCGGCGGTCGGGTAGACGTTATAGGGGGCCTCGGCCATCCCGGCATGGCGGTTGCCGGTGCGCGGCGGCGGGGCGTCGGGACGCCCGGCATTGCCCCACTCCATCCCCAAGGATGACGACAGCGCGGGATAGACCGCGTCTTGCATCGCGACCTCCACCTTATGGGCGGCGCCGGTGCGTTCGCGGTCCAAAAGCGCGGTGACGATGGCGCCGTAAAGATGCACCCCGGCGAAGAAATCGCACAGCGCCGGCCCGGCCTTGACCGGCGGGCGGTCGGCATAGCCGGTAGTGGTCATCACCCCCATCATCGCCTGCACCGTCAAATCCATCGCCGGATAGCTGCGATACGGACCGTCGGAGCCGAAGCCCGTGCTTGAGGCATAGATCAGCCGCGGGTTCAGCGCCCGAAGCACGTCCGCCCCGACGCCGAGCCGCGCCATGGCGCCGGGGGCGAAATTCTCCACAACCACGTCGGCGCCGCGCACCAGATCCTTCAGCGCCTCGATCCCGTCCGGGGTCTTGAGGTCGAGCACCACCGATTCCTTGCACGAATTGAGCATCGCGAACGGCAGCGCGGCGCCCCCGACCACGCCGCGGCGACGCAGCGGCTCGCCGCTCGGCGGCTCCACCTTGATGACGCGCGCGCCTGCGGCGGCCATCAGAAAGGTGGCGTAGGGGCCGTTATAGATCTGGCTGAGGTCGATCACGACGATCCCGGCCATCGGCTGGGGGCCGCCATCGGGCGGGGATGCGGTCATCGCTTGGTCTCCGCCCGCGCCTTGCGGCGCATTTCCGACCAGGCGTAGACCGGCCACATGTCCTGATCCTCGCCGTGCCCGGTCTGGCCGTTGATGGTCCATTCGATCAACGAATTGCTGTCGACGAAGCTGTGGCGGTTGATGATGATTCCGCTCAGCCGCTTGCCGACCGCGTGCAGATCGCGGCCGAGGTCGTCCTTCGCCTCGAGAATAATCATGTCGATGCAGCCGGTCGCGTCATCGCGCGTCACCCGCCGCTGGCCTGACACCAGATTGGCGATGGTCCCGTCCAGCACCGCAAAGCCGTTGGTGATCGGATAGGTCGGGTCGTTCCATTTGGTGACCGCAAGGAATGAGCAGTTCGGGGATGCGATGCCGCTGACATAGGCGCTGCGGCCGGGGCGATGTTCGGGCCGCGGGCCCCAGGACCGGTCGCGGATCGCATGGCAGTCGATGTCGATCGTCTCGCCGTGCAGGACGATCGTGCCGGTGACATGGCCGTATTGGTCGAAATGGGTCAGCTTTTGGAACGAGCCGTCGTTCTTTTTCATCTGCCGCGGTTCCATCACCGCGTCGAACACCAGGTTCAGGTCCAGCCGGTCCTCATCCTTATAGCCGATCTGATATTTCTTCAGCGGCTCCAACGTCTTCAGCGTCACGCCGTTGCGCAGCGAGATGTCGTTGAGGTTGCCGTCCTTTTGCAGCGGCATCGCGGTGTAGTTGGCGGAATACGGCACCTCCCACGGCACATGGGCGGTGGCGTCCCAGATCCAGCAGCCGCCCGCGACCGTGCCGATATTGGGACGGAACATGTTATAGACCCAGCCGCCCAGCCCGATCTCTGGCTTGCAGAACGAAAACCACACGGTTTCAGTCATCCACCAGCGGTCCGACATCTCATCGAAATGGAAATCGTCGTCGCGCGCGGTGATGAGAGAGGTGGTTTGATCGGTCATGATGTCCTCGGGTGGCTTAGGGCGGGAAGGCGCCGGGCGGCGAGCCCGCCGGAGGAAAGCGCGGCGAGCTGCGCCTCGAACGCCACCTGATCGGCGAAGTGGCGGATCAGGGTTTCAAAGTCGAAGCGTCGCGCGGTGATCGCGGCGAGCAGCGCGTCGCGCCCGGCCTCGGGGGTGGCGGGGCGGGCGCCCAGCAGGGCCGCCAGCGCATCGCTTTCGCGGGCCGCCACGATGTCGCCGATGCGGTCGACCTCGCGCAGGTATTTCAGCACCTTGGCGGCGTTCTTGGCGGTGGCGACGATGCGGCGGTCATCGGTGCGCGCCGCGATTTCGGTCTGCAGATCATCCAGCACGCTGTCGAACAGCTCTGTCGCGTCAGTATCCGGGGCGTTGATCGGCGCGGGCGCGGTCAGCGCGATGCCGGTGGCGTCCGCCAGCGCCTCGATCAGCAAACGGCGGTTGAGCGAGCGGGAGACGATGGAATTGCCCGGCTCTCCGGTCACGTTGCGGTGGCGGATGATCACCACGCGGGTCGACACGAACACCCGGTGATAGCGGATCCGCGCCAGATCGACCGGGGCGCCGACGGCGCTGGCGTAATCCTCGATCCGGGCGGGGAAATCGGGCGCCGGTTCCATCACCGCGCGCATTGAGAACCAGGCGAGATCCTCCATCGGGTCGCCGGGATGGGCCAGCTCCCAATCCAGAAGCGCGCTCATCCGGCCGTTGTGGAACAGGAAATTGCCAGGGCCCGCATCGCCATGCACCAAGGATGGCGCCCCCGCCGGGTCCGGCAGATTGGCATAGAGCCAGTCGAGCGCGACCGCCACCAGCGGCTCGGGGCGACCGACCTCCTCATACATCGCGCGCCAGGTGTCGAGTTCGGCGGTCACGCAGTCCTTGATGCTCATGCCATGGCGATAGCCGGGCAGCTTCAGCGCGGACAGCGGCAGGGCGTGCAGCGCCGCAAGGCTGCGCACGAAGTCCTGGATCACCGTCAGCCGCGCGGTTTGATCGGTCAGGCGGCGATAGTCGGCCTTGCCCGGCGACAGCTCGGTGACGATCGCCTGATGGTCGCGGTGGACCGCCAGCAGCCGCGGGGCGGGCACGGCGGTGTCGCGGATCGCGGCATAGATCCGGGCCTCGCGCCAGACGGTGTAGGGCTCCGCCGACGGGGCGCGGGGCGGCTGATAGCGCAGGTAAACCTTGTCGCGGCCGGGGGCGGCGCCGGTTAGCTCCACCGCCCAGGACCGACAGCGGTTGCCGCCCGAAATCGGGTGCCACGCGACGATCTTGCCGCCGATCGCGGCCTCCACCCAGGCGCGCAATTCGTCGTCGGAGGCGAGACGGGCGGCGCCCGGCCCCTCCGGCGCCGTCAATTGGGTGTCGATCGTTCCGTGCATTGCCCCGGTCACTTCGGCGCTCCCTGATTCTTCGTTGAGATGACCTTACGGGTCTCGACATTGCGCGGCAACTAAATTATTAGACCTTTTAATGGATCGATAATTGATGCGGGAGAGTCGGGCATGGCCGGGGTTTTTTTCGATGAGCTGACAGTGGGGCAGGTGTTCAAGCATGAGATCCGCCGCACCATCACCGAGGCGGACAATGTGTGGTTCAGCGCCGTGACCCACAATCCGGCCTATCTGCACCTTGATGAGGAGTATTGCCGGACCGAGACTGAGTTCGGCCAGCGCATCGTCAACAGCGCGTTCCTGCTGGGGCTGATGGTCGGCGTGTCGGTGGGTGAGACGACGCTGGGCACCGCCATCGCCAATCTGGGCTGGGACGAGGTGCGCTTTCCCGCCCCCGTCTTCCACGGCGACACGATTCGCGTTGAGACGGAGGTGGTGGATCTGCGCCTGTCGAAATCGCGCCCAAACGCGGGGATCGTCACCTTCCTGCACCGCGCCTACAACCAGCGCGGCGTTCTGGTCGGGCACTGCAAGCGCACCGGCCTGCAATTGAAGCGGCCGGTCGCATGACGCTCCGGTCATTCCTGTTCGTGCCCGGCGACAGCGAGAAAAAGCTGTCCAAGGGCGATGCGTCGGGCGCCGATGCGCTGATCCTCGACCTTGAGGATTCGGTGGCCCCCGCGCGCAAGGCGTTGGCGCGGGGCATGGTGGTCGACTATCTGGCCGCCCGTCCCGGCGCCCGAAGCCCTGAGCTGTGGGTGCGGATCAACCCGATGGACGCGGGCGGGCTCGATGACCTTGCGGCCATCGTGCGCGCGCGCCCCGACGGGATCATGGCGCCCAAGGTCAACCATCCGCGCGAATTGGCGACGATCTCGGTGATGCTGGACGCGCTGGAGCGCCGCGATGGCGTGGAAACCCCGATCCGCCTGCTGCCGGTGGCGACGGAAACGCCCGCCGCGCCGCTCAATCTTGCCGCCTATCCCCACACCCCGCTGCCGCGCCTTTATGGCATGACCTGGGGGGCGGAGGATCTGAGCGCCGCGCTGGGCGCCAGCACCAACCGCGACGCGAGCGGGGCGTGGGCGTTCACCTATCGCATGGCGCGCTCTGGCTGTCTGATGGCGGCGCGGGCCTGCGTGGTGCAGCCGATCGAGACGCTATACGCCGATTTCCGCGACGACGCCGGGCTGCGCGCCGATTGCGAGGCCGCCGCGCGTGAGGGGTTCACCGGGCGCATCGCCATCCACCCCGCGCAGGTCGCCACGATCAACGCGGCGTTCAGCCCGTCGGACGCCGACATCGCCCATGCGCGCCGCGTGGTGGCGGCGTTCGCGGCATCCCCGGACACCGGAGTGATCGGGCTGGATGGCATGATGCTCGACATCCCGCATCTGCGCCAAGCGACAGCGGTGCTGGCCGCCGCCGCCGCCATCGCCGCGCGATCAGGCGCCGGGGCATGACCGCCACGGCGACGATCGCCGAAGCGCTTCGGCCGGGGATGCGGGTGTTTCTGCCCGGATCGACCGGCGAGGTCCCGGGCCTATTCGACGCGATCTGCGGATCGGGCGTGCCGGACCTTGCGATCACCGCGACCTTCGTCCCCGGCATCAACCCAAGCCCGATCGAGAACCTGCCGACGGGCGCGACCTTCCTCAATCCCTTCGCGTGCGGGCCGCGCGGCGCGCAGGCATCAAGGCGGATGGCGCATCTGCCGACATCTTACGGCGCGTTCGTCGCCTATCTGCGGCGTGCCACGTTCGATCTGTGCGTGCTGCATGTCGCGCCCCCGGATGGGTCGGGGCGCGCCAGCCTCGGCCCGGCGGCGGAGTTCGCACCCTTGGCCGCATCGCGCGCGGATCGGGTGATCGCGGTGATCAACCCGCAGATCCCGCATATTCCGGGCGCGGCGTCGGTCGATCTGGCGCACTTCGCCATGGTCTTGCAAACCGATGGCCCGCTACGCGCCTATGACGTCGGCGCGCCCACCGCGCAATCGGATGCCATCGCGGGCGCCATCGCCGGGTTCATCGGCGACGGCGCGGCGCTGCAAATCGGCCTTGGCAAGGCGCCCGACGCGCTGCTGCGGCGGCTGACCGACCGGCGCGGCCTGCGCCTGCAATCGGGGATGCTGTCGGACGGGGTGCGGGCGCTGAGCGAGGCGGGCGCGCTGGACCCCGCGTTCCGCCACATGTCCTGCGTTCATGTCGGCACGCGCGACCATTACGACTGGCTGGCGGGCCGCGATGATTTCGCGATTTTGGGGTGTGAGCATACCCACGCGCCTGGCCTGCTGGCGGGCACGCAAGGTCTGGTCGCGGTCAATGGCGCGCTCAGCGTCGATCTGTTCGGGCAGGCCAACCTTGAAACCTTGGGCGCCCGCGCGATCAGCGGCGTCGGTGGGGCCGCCGATTTCGCCCGCGGCGCCAGCCTCGCCCCCGGCGGGATCAGCGTGGTCGGCTTGCCGGCCGCGTCCTCCGACGGGACGCAAACGCGGATCGTCGCACAGCTTCCGGGCGTGGTGTCGCTGCCGCGCCAGGACATCGACGTGGTGGCGACCGACTATGGCGCCGCCGATCTGCGCGGCCTTTCGGTCATGGACCGCGCCGCCCGCCTCATCGCCATCGCCGCCCCGCAGCACCGCGAACGCCTCGCCGCCGAATGGCGCGAGATGGCCGCCGCCTTCTGACCGTCAACCGCCCGGAGCCCCCCATGAAACGCGCCGACAAAGTCATCCTCAGCTGCGCCATCACCGGATCGATCCACACCCCCTCGATGTCGCCGCATCTGCCGGTGACGCCCGCGCAGATCGCGGAGCAAGCCATCGGCGCCGCCGAGGCCGGGGCCGCCATCGTCCACCTGCACGCCCGCGATCCCGAAACCGGCCGCCCGCGGTCCGCGCCTGAGGATTACGCGCGGTTCCTGCCGCAGATCCGCGACGGATGCGACGCAATCGTCAACATCACCACCGGCGGCGGGCTGGGGATGAGCATGGAGGAACGCCTCGCCGCCGCCCTATGGGCCAAGCCTGAGATCGCGTCGATGAACATGGGCTCGTTCAACTTCAACATCTCCGGCGCCGCGGGGCGGATCAGCGATTTCAAGAACGATTGGGAAAAGCCCTATCTGGAGATGACCAAGGACTTCATCCTGTCCAACACCTTCGCGCAGATCGAACGCGCGGTGACGGAACTTGGCGATCACGGCACAAGGTTTGAGTTCGAATGCTACGATGTCGGGCACCTCTATAACCTCGCGCATTTCGCAGATCGCGGCCTGATCAAGCCGCCTTTCTTCGTGCAGTCGATCTTCGGCATCCTTGGCGGCATCGGGCCGGAGCCGGAGAACCTGATGCACATGAAGTCCACCGCCGACCGGCTGTTCGGCAACGACTACTACCTCTCGGTGCTGGCCGCCGGGCGCTATCAGTTCCCGTTCGTGACCATGGGCGCGATCCTCGGCGGTCATGTCCGCGTGGGGCTGGAGGACAACCTCAACCTGTCGCGCGGCGTGCTGGCGCCGTCGAACGCCGCGCAGGTGACGAAAATCCGCCGTATCCTCGAAGACCTGTCCTTGCAAATCGCAACGCCCGACGAGGCGCGTGAAATGCTAGGCACCAAGGGCGCCCGCCTGACCGCATTCTGAGAGGACCCTCCATGCCCACCCATATCCCCGCTTACGGCCTGCCCACGCGCAACGGCCAGGTGCTGCTGACCGCCCGCCCGACCGGCGTGCCGCAGGCGGAGCATTTCACCATCTCCGACGCCCTGATCCCGACCCCGGCGGAGGGGGAGTTTCTGGTGCGCAACATCTACCTGTCGGTCGATCCGGCGCAGCGCGGCTGGGCGTCGTCGGAGGCCAACTATTCCGCCCCCGTGCCGCTTGGCGGGCCGATGCGCGCGCTCGCCGTCGCGGTGGTGCTGGAAAGCCGGGCCGAGGGGGTCGCGGTCGGCGAATACCTTTATGGCTTTTTCGGTTGGCAGGATTACGCCGCCGTCACCCCCGCCGCGATCATCCACCGCGCGACGCAGGATCTGCCGCTCGACGCCTTCGCCAGCCTGTGCAGCATCAACGGAGTGACCGCGTATCTCGGCCTCAGCCTTTTGGGGCGGCCGGTTGCGGGGGAAACGCTGGTGGTATCCACCGCCGCCGGATCGGTCGGCAGCTTTGTCGGGCAGATCGGGCGGTCGCTCGGCCTTCGGACCATCGGGCTGACCGGAGGCGACGACAAGGTGGCGCGCTGCACCGACCGCTATGGCTATGACGTGGCGATCAACTACAAGACCGCCGATCTGGACGCCGCGGTGGCCGAGGCCGCGCCCGGCGGCGTCGACGTCTATTTCGACAGCACGGGGGGTGCGATCCTCGACACCGTGCTGCGCCACATGAACGTCGGCGGGCGGATCGTGCAATGCGGCACCGCCTCGGTCGCATCGTGGAACCCTCCCCCCGCCGGCCCGAGGAATGAGCGCGAAATCCTGACCCGCCGTCTGGTGTGGTCCGGCTTTGTCATCTTCGACCACATGGCCCGCTACGCTGGCGCCGCCGACGCGCTGGCGGCGATGAACCGCGCCGGCGCCATCACCTATGACACCGACCTTTCCGTCGGGCTGGCCGAGGCGCCGGGCGCAATTGCAGCCCTCTATGCCGGGGCGAACAGCGGCAAAAAACTTATCTACATCGGCTGAGCGGCCCCAAAGGCGTCAAGGGAGAACGACATGGACATCCAACTGAGCGAAGATCAGAAGTCGATCGACAAAGGCGTGCGGCAGGTCTGCGCGGCGTTTGACGACCAATATTGGACCGATTGCGAGGAAGAAGCGCGGTTCCCCGAGGAATATTACCGCCTGATGGCGCAGAACGGCTGGCTCGGCATCACCATGCCCGAAGAGGTCGGCGGCGCCGGACTTGGCGTCACCGAAGCGGCGATCATGATGCACGCCTGCACGTCGTCGGGGGGCGGTTATTCGGCGGCGTCGGCGATCCACATCAACCTGTTCGGCCCCCATTCCATCGTGGTCCACGGCACCACGGAACAGAAGCAGCGCTGGCTGACCCCGCTGGTGGCGGGAGAGGAAAAGGCCTGCTTCGGCGTGACGGAACCCGATGCCGGGCTCGACACCACCTCGATCACCACGCAGGCGGTGCGGGTTCCGGGCGGCTACATGGTGTCGGGACGCAAGATGTGGACGTCGACGGGGCAGGTGGCGGACAAGATCCTGCTGCTGACCCGCACCACGCCCAAGGATCAATGCGCGCGCCCGACCCAAGGCATGACGTTGTTCTACACCGACATGGACCGCAGCAAGATCGAGGTGAAGCGGATCCGCAAGATGGGCCGCAACGCGGTCGACAGCAACGCGGTGTTCATCGACCAGCTGTTCATCCCCGAAAGCGACCGGATCGGCGAGGAAGGCGAGGGGTTCAAATACATCCTCGACAGCCTCAACCCCGAACGGATCTTGGTGGGGATCGAGGCGATCGGGCTGGGGCGTGACGCGCTGGCCCGCGCCGCCAAATACGCGCGCGAACGGGTGGTGTTCGGCCGTCCGATCGGCATGAACCAAGGCATCCAGCACCCGCTGGCTGAGGCGTGGACGCTGCTCGAATCCGCCTATTGGATGTGCCTGCGCGCCGCGTTCTTGTATGACAGCGGCCAGTCCTGCGGGGCGGAGGCGAACGCGGGCAAGTTCCTGGCCGGGCGCGCGTCGTTCGATGCGTGCACCAAGGCGGTGATGACCCATGGCGGCATGGGATACGCCCGCGAATATCAGGTCGAACGGCTGTTCCGCGAATCCATCCTGACCCGGATCGCGCCGGTGACCGAACAGCTGGTGCTGTCGTTCATCGCGGAACGGGTGCTCGACCTGCCGAAATCCTACTGAGAGGGCGCGGGAATGGACATGCATCCCCAGCTCGCCGCGATGATCGCCAAGGCCGCGGGGGCGCCGCCGCTGGCAAGCGTGCCGGTGGCCACGATCCGCGCGGGCGACGTGGCGCGCTATGATTTCGGCCTGCCGAAAGAGCCCGTCGCGGGGACCGAGGACCGCGTGATCGACGGCCCCCACGGTCCGATCCCGATCCGCATCTATCGCCCCGAGGGGGCCGGACCGCACCCGATCACGATGTTCTTTCACGGCAGCGGCTTTGTGATCTGCTCCATCGACAGCCACGACGCGATGTGCCGGCAGATCTGCAACCGCGGCGGGTCGATCCTCGTGTCGGTGGAGTATCGTCTGGCGCCGGAGCACCGCTTTCCCGCCGCCCCAGACGATTGCTATGCCGCCACCGTCTGGGCCGCGGCGAATGGGACGGCGTTCGGCGGCGATCCGGCCCGGCTGGCGGTGTGCGGCGACAGCGCGGGGGGCGCCATGGCCGCGGTGGTGACGCTGCGGGCGCGGGACGAAGACGGCCCGGCCATCGCGGCGCAGATCCTGATCTATCCGGTCACCGACCATTATTCGGTGATGCGCCCGTCATGGGACCGACGCGGGACCGGCTGCGGGCTGACGGCGGACTCGATGCGCTGGTTTTGGGATCAATACCTGCCGGACCCGGGCCTCGGCGCGCACCCGCACGCCTCTCCGATCCGCGCCGCCAGCCTGGCGAACCTGCCGCCCGCGCTGGTGATCACCGGCGGTTATGACCTGCTGAGCGACGAGGGCGACGCCTACGCACATGCCCTGACCGCGGTGGGCGTGGACGCGGAGCTGATCCGCTACGCCGACATGAACCACGGCTTTCTGTTCTGGGTCGGGCTGATCGACCGCTCGACCGAGGCGATGGACGCCATCGGCGCCTATATGCGCCGCCAGTTGGGAGCCTCCGCATGAGCTTTGCCGCAGACGATCCGTTCGGCCTGAAGGGCCGTGTCGCGGTGGTGACCGGCGCCGCCACCGGCATCGGGCGCGCCATCGCGCTGGCGCTGGCGGGGCAGGGGGCGCGGGTCGCGATTCTCGACCGCGCGGCGGACGCGATGGAGGCGACGCGCGCCGACATCGCAGCCAGCGGGGCCGAGGTGCGCGCGATCCCCTGCGATGTGTCCGACCCGGCGGCGGTGGTCGCGGCGGCGGGGTTGGTGGCGGACGCGTTCGGCCCCTGCGACGTGCTGGTCAACAACGCCGGAATGATCCGCCCCGGCGCGCTGGCGGACCTGTCGCTGGCGGATTGGAACCTGCTGCTGTCGGTGAACCTGACGGGCTATTTCCTCTGCGCCCAAGCGTTCGGGGCGCAGATGCGGGCGGCGGGCGGAGGTGGCGCGCTGGTGCATGTCGCGTCAATCGCCTCGCACCACGCCACCCCGATGACCGGGGCCTATTCGGTGGCCAAGGCGGGGGTGATGATGCTGTCGCGCCAGCTTGCCATCGAATGGGGTGGCGACGGCATCCGCAGCAACGCGGTCAACCCCGGCATGATTCTGACCCCGCTGTCGCAGTCGATGTATGACCGCCCCGGCGTGGCCGAGGCCCGCGCGGGCGCCATCCCCGCAGGCCGGATCGGCCGCCCCGAGGACGTGGCCGAAGCGGTCCTGTTCCTCGCCGGCGCCCGCGCCGCCTATGTCACCGGCGAGGAGATCACCGTCGACGGCGGCTTTGTTCGCAACCTGCTGAACCTTGTCCCGCGCGCCGGATACGAGGCCCCCCGCCCCTGATCCCGCCCGCCCCGAAGGACTTCCCATCATGACCAAACGCATCGCCGTGATCGGCGCCGGGGCCGCGGGCCTTTGCGCCGCCAAACACCTGAAAGCCAAAGGCATGGAGGTGGTGATCTATGAGATCGGCAGCCATGTCGGCGGTCTGTGGGTCTATGAGAACGACAACGGCCTCAGCCCCGCCTATCTGTCGCTGCACGTCAATTCCGAAACCCGGGTGACGGAATACAAGGACTTCGCCTTCCCCGAAGGATCGCCGCTTTATCCCGACCACCGCGGCATGACCGCGTATTTGCGCGCCTATGCCGAGCAATTCCGCCTGTTTCCGCTGATCCGCTTCAACAGCCGCGTCACCAAGGTGACCAAGACCGGGGACCGCTGGACCGTGACCGCCGAAGGCGCCGAGGCGGAGACCTATCACGGCGTCGTCGTCGGCTCCGGCCACCAAAGCGTGCCGCGCCATCCCCCCGTCGCGGGCGATTTCACCGGCGAATACCTGCACGCCCACAGCTATCGCGTGCCAGAACCGTTCCGCGGCAAGGACGTGCTGGTGGTCGGCATCGGCAACAGCGCGTGCGACATCGCCGCCGACATCTGCACCCATACTGGCAGCGTCACCATGGCGGCGCGGTCCCCGGTGCTGCTGATGCCGCGGATGTTCCTCGGGGTTCCCACCTCACGCGTGCTCGGCAAGCTGGAGAAGCGGTGGATGCCGTGGCCGCTGCGCCGCTGGATCCGCACCGCCATCGCCCGCATGGCCCACGGCACCATGGAGCAATGGGGCTTCGTCACCCCCAAGACCCGCACCCATCCCGCGGGCCATCACCTGTTGATCGGTCATTTCATCTGGAACCGGATCACCGCCAAGCCGGGCATCCGCAGCGTCTCGGGCCGCGAGGTGACGTTCGTGGACGGGACCGCCCGCAGCTTCGACACCATCATCGCCGCGACGGGGTATGAAGTGGAGACCCCGTTTCTGGGCCCCGAGCATGACCCGATGGACGGCTGCTGGCCGGACCTGTTCAACCGCGTGGTGAAACCGGGGGTTCCGGGGCTTTACTTCGTCGGGTTCTTCAACGTCAGCGGCGGCGGCAACGTGCGGATGATGGATGACCAGGCCGAATGGGTCGCGGCCATCGAATCGGGCGCTGCGGTCCTGCCGACGCCAGATGCCATGCGCGCCTCGATCACCGCCGAGCGCGCCAAGCTTGAGAAAATCTATCCCGAAAGCCCGCGCTATGGGTTGGAATTGGACCCCGCCGAGTACCGCACCGCGCTGGCGCAGGAAATGAAGCGTGGCGCGCGATCTGCGTGATGGGGCGGCGCAATCGGGCGATAGACTCGGCCTGATAATTAAACTATCATACCATTTAAATTATAGACCGATGGTGAAGGGGCGCAAACCCCCCGCCGCGGCCGACGCCATGCGCACGCGCGGGGAGGCGCGACCCCATGACCCACACTCAGACCGCCGCCGCCCCGCGCGATAACGCGGACGCCGTCGTGATCGGCGCAGGCTTCGCCGGGCTTTACATGCTGCACCGCCTGCGCGGCATGGGGCTGACCGCGCGGGGGTTCGAGGCGGCCTCCGGCGTCGGCGGCACTTGGTTCTGGAACGCCTATCCCGGCGCGCGCTGCGATGTGGACAGCCTCGAATATTCGTACTCCTTCGACGAGGCGTTGCAGCAGGAATGGACTTGGTCCGAGCGGTTCGCGGGCCAGCCCGAGATCATGCGCTATCTCAACCACGTCGTGGACCGGCTCGACCTGCGGGGGATGATCGCGCTGTCGACGCGCGTGCTCTCGGCGATTTGGGATGACGGGGCCGCACGCTGGACCGTAACCACTGACAAGGGCGACGTGGTGTCGGCGCGGTTCGTGATCACCGCGACCGGCTGCCTGTCGATGGCTCGCGCGCCGGATCTGCCGGGGTTGGCGGACTTCCGCGGCCAAACCCTGCACACCGGCCATTGGCCGCACGAGGGCGTGGATTTACGCGGCAAGCGGGTCGGCGTGATCGGCACCGGATCGTCGGGCATCCAAGCGATCCCGATGATCGCGCGCGACGCGGCGCATGTCACCGTGTTCCAGCGCACCGCCAATTTTGCGATCCCCGCCCGCAACACCCCCACGGACCCGGCGCGCGAACGCGAATGGAAGGCGCAGTATGCCGCCAAGCGCGCCGCCGCTCGGGAAACCACCGCGGGGATCCTCTACGACTACAACGACACCAAGGCGCTGAGCGTGGACGCAAACGCCCGCGCTGCCGCGTATGAGGACCGCTGGCAGACCGGCGGCGTCAATTTCATGCGCACCTTTTGCGATCTGGGGCTGAACCGGGACGCCAACGTCACGGCGGCCGATTTCGTGCGCGCCAAAATCCGTGAGACGGTGCAAGACCCCGCCACCGCTGAGGCCTTGTCGCCCAACGATCATCCCATCGGCGCCAAGCGGATCTGCATCGACACCGATTATTTCAGCACCTTCAACCGTCCGAACGTGACCCTTGTGAACATCCGCAAGGCGCCGATCACCGGTTGCGATGCGGACGGGGTGATCACCGAAGGGGGCCGACACCCGCTCGACATTCTGGTGTTCGCCACCGGGTTTGACGCGGTGACCGGCGCGCTGGCGGCGATCGACATCCGCGGCGTCGGCGGCGCATCGCTGAACGACAAATGGCAGGACGGCCCGATCAGCCAGCTGGGGTTGATAAGCGCGGGGTTCCCGAATTTGTTCACCGTCACCGGGCCGGGCAGCCCGTCGATCCTGACCAATGTGGTGGTCTCGATCGAGCAGCACGTCGCGTGGATCGCCGACGCCATCGCGCACATGCAGGCCATCGGCGCCCGGACCATGGACGCGGACCCAGGCGCTGAGCTTGCGTGGATGGTCAAGGTCGGCGAGGCGGCGGGCCGGACGCTGTTCGTTGAGGCGAACTCTTGGTATCTCGGGGCCAACATTCCCGGCAAGCCGCGGGTGTTCCTGCCCTATGCGGGCGGGTTCGCCGCCTATCGCCGCATTTGCGAGCAGGTGGCGGCGGACGGCTATCCCGGTTTCGTGCTGCGCCCCGACGCCGACGCCGACGCCGACGCCGACGCGGCGCAGGCCATTCCCGCGCAGGGCTGACCCGCCCCAAACCCCCACGCGCCGGGGCGGTCCCGGATCCAGTGAAAGGCCACCGCGATGCCTCTGCG
>JBLIKI010000006.1:0-37084 GCA_047636235.1 Paracoccaceae bacterium
CTATCAGCGCCTCGGCATTGGGCGCGATGAGCCGCGCGCGGACCTGATCTCTGACGCCGCGTTGGACCGTGTGGCGGCGCTGGCCGGGCTGGACCTGCGCCGCCCGCATCTGTTCGGCTTTTCGGGTAGGGCGCAGTTCGTGCAGCGCTTTGCGATGCTGAACCCGGGGCGGGCGGGGTCGCTGCACCTCGCCTCGGCGGGCTGGCACACCTATTCCAACGCCAAGGCGCCGTGGCCGCGCGGTTGCGGGCGCGAGGCCGCCGGAACGCGGATTCTGGCCGATGAGGCGTTCTTTCACCGCCTCCCCTGCCATTTCCATGTCGGCGAGCGCGACGATCACCGCGACCCGGCCCTGCGGGTCGGGCCGCGGATCGACGCCCAGCAGGGCCTGACCCGGTTGGTGCGCGCCTCCCGCTGGGTCGATCACCTGCGCGCCCGGCGCGGCGCGGGCGGCGCAGGCGGCGTGGCCCCCACCCTCAACATCCTGCCCGGCTGCGGGCACGATTTCGCGCAGGCCTGCGCGCCGGAGCACGGGGTGCTCGCCGCCACGGTTCTGCGCGACGCGCTGGGCCATGCCTCCACCCTGCCGCTTCGCATAAAGGTCTGAACCATGATTTCTTCGTCCACCCGCCGCGCCGTGCTGCGCGCCTCTCTCGCCGTCGCCGCGCTGGCCGCCGCGGGATGCGCCGCCCCAAGCCGGGGGCCAGACGCCCGCAGCCGCCGGATCGACTTTGATCTGTGGCCGGGCAAGCCCGGCGCGGCGTTCGGCTTTCCGTTGAAGGTCGTCAGCGGCAGCCGCGTGATCAGCGGCCCGATCGACTGGAAACACGCGATCACCTGCGAGCGTCTATGAGCGTCTATGAGCGCCGCAACGCCGAGCCGGACGGCGGCGAGAAGGTGCAGCTGTTCGTGCGATCCTCGGGCGCCGCCGCCTTGGGGCGCGTGTTCGACCGCCGCCCCGGCCGGGCGGATCGGCACTTTGTCGGCGACGCTTTTTTTCCCGTTGGGGGCTTGGACCGCGGGCGAGCGGCGCAGCGGCACGATGACCGAGCATGAGGGCGGCGTCGCGCGCCGGCGCACCGCCACGATCCGCATCCGGCGGCTAAGCTTCAACGATGGCGGCCACCGCGATGCGCGGCGCTATGACTGGACCCAGGCGGGCCCCGCGGGAAAGGTGCTGTTCGACGAACGTTATTTCTACGCCCCGGCGTCGGCTTCGTCAGTTTCACCAATCGTCTCGGCTGAGCGCCCTGATCGGTGTGCATGATGCAGGGCGGACCGAAGCGGCGGGTGGCGTCGGTCCGCGCTGCGACGCAAAGGTCCGCCTACCACATCTGCGCCCGCGCCAGGACAGGGCGAGAGGCGTCGCAGGCCATGCGCATCAAGGGTGATGATCGCATCAGCAGGCTCGTCACCTGCCCCGGCGCGGCGGTGGACTTTGATTTGACCGAAGCGGAGGCGGTCAACCTTATCGAGGGCCAGATCGCCGCGATGCCGAGAGAGCGGCGCAGGATCTGCGATGAGGCGCGCCTTTTTCAGACGGAGGCGGAGTTGCTCGCCGGGCGCGATCCTCGCTTCGTCGACGGCCTGGCCGCCGCCGATGCGGAATGGATCGACCGCTTCGACGAGGCGCACGGGCGCGTTTCGGCATGCGGGGGCGTCGCCATCTGGTTCGGCGTTTCGCCGCCGCCTTGGCGCTATCGCGATTTCGCCCCCAGCGCGGCAAGTGCCGACCGCCGGGAAGCCACCTGCGGCTCTTCCTGCGCAGGCCGGGCGGGAAAGGACGATCGCGTCATTGCGGGGCGCGGCGGGGACGTCTTCGCCCAGCTGGCGCCGCAGGCCGAACGGTGATGAGCGCACCCGGAAGAGGGCTGGGTTGACCTACATTGGTGTCCCACGTCTTCGTATTCATCGCGTCATCGCGTCATCGCGTCATCGCGTCATCGAGCCATCTAGCGGTCGAGCGGTCGAGCGGTCGAGCGGTCGAGCGGGCGGAGGTGCGTGTCGGTCACGTCGGCGATCTGGTGGTCGATAAGCGGCAGGCGCTGATGATGGCCGATATCCGCCTCGCACAGCGCGACGTGGAAGGGGGGGGGGCGCATGAAAATCGCGTTCGGGCGGATAGATGCCCGCATCCTGGCGCAGGCGGGCGAAGCCTTTTGTGAATTGCGTTGGCAGCTTGCCGGTCACATGGCGCCGGCTGAAAGATAGCTCTCGCCCTTGCGGCGGCGCAGGCGGCCCGCGTTGCGCCGGGTCAGCAGGTCGCGCACGGGGATCTGGCGCGTCGCCGAACCCGACTTGAGGCGTTGGTCGCGATGCATCCGAGTGTCGAGAAATGGTGTCCCGCTGTTCTCGTGGATGTCGGCGGTGGTCGGTTGCAAGATCTGCTCCTTGCGCATGCCGCTGTGCAGGGCGATCAGAGGCGCCCGATATAGCGGATCGGCGATGTCATCGCGCCACGTCTCGGTCGCGAGCAGGTCATGCAGAGGCTGTCGGTCCGATTCCTGCCGCCCGCCCTCGCCATGTTCTGGGGGTTTTCTTGGACCGGACGACGCTCTCCATCAAGTTGGCGCTCCCCACCGCCTGCTCGAAGATCGATTCAAGAGCGCGCATGTGGCGCGGGGCCCTCGCCAGCCGCGTTGCGATGGGCGTTCGGCAATTGCTTTTTGATGCCGAAGAACGCCTTCCACTCCCCGGTCTCGAAGCTGTCGACAGGGGCGTGCCGGTCTTTGCGGTGCAGCGCGGGCGCCGCGCGGGCGATCAGGCGTTCAATCCTGACCGTTCGACGCCATCGCCTCTGCCACGGCAGGGGATGCAATCGGGCCGTTTGATCGCTGAATGCGGCGAGTTGCGGGCTGAAACGACAGAAAACGCCCCGTGGGGCGTTTTCTGGCCGAAATCAAAAATTCGTAGGGGTTTAGTGCAAGCTGGCTCCGGCGGTAGGATTCGAACCTACGACCGTCCGATTAACAGTCGGATGCTCTACCACTGAGCTACGCCGGATCAGAGCTGCTTGCGGGGCGTGATTTAGCAACCGTCCCGCACCGCGTCCAGAGGCAAATGCACCTTCGGCCCGTTTTTCCGGGCCGCGGGCCGATCACGCGGCCCGGCCGCCGAAATCGCGGGTCACTTCGCCCGCCACGCGGCGCACCGCCTCGGCCAGTTGGCGCAGCTTGTCGTCGCCGATCCGCGCCTTGGGCCCGGACACCGAGATCGCCGCCGCGGGCATCCCCTGCTCATTCAACACCGCGGCGGCGACGCAGCGCATCCCGTCGGCGTGCTCTTCGTCATCCACCGCGATGCCGGTGGCGCGGACCTGCGCCAGCTCCTCTAGCAGGGCCTCGATGGTGACGTGGGTGCGGGTGGTGGCGCGGGGCATGCCGTGCTCGGTCATGATCGCGCGGATCTGTTCCTCTCGCATGTGGGCCAGAATCGCCTTGCCGGCGCCGGACCAATGCATCTGCACCCGGCCGCCGACCCGCGTGATGGCGCGCATCGCGTGGCGGCTTTCGATCTGCGCCATGCAGACCGCCTCGCCGTTCGATTCCAGAAAGATGTTGGCGGTCTCGCCGGTCTGCTCCATCAGTCGGCGCATATAGGGGCGCGCCAGCGTGATCACATCGCGGGTGCGCGCGAACGACGCTCCGACCGTGAACGCCGACACCCCGACATGCCAAACCCCGCCCCCGGTGTCGAACCGCACGAAGCGCTCCGCCTCCAGCGTCGTCAGAATCCGGTGCGCGGTCGACGCCGCCAGCGCCGCCTGCGCCGCCGTCTCTGACAAGGTCAGGCCGTCGGTGCTGTCCGACAGCACGCGCATCACCGTCAACGCCCGCGTGATCGAACGGACCTGCCCGGCCCGGCCGTCTGCTTCCTTGGCTGTCATGATGCCTCCCACCTGTGGATTCGACCCTCAGTCTCTCCTTATGAGATTATAGGGCGCCGCGAGGCGGAGAAAAGCACCGCAGGGTGGATTTCTCCCTACCTGATGGAATTTTTGGTGTTTTGTCGTCCGCGCCGCTGCGGGTGCGCCATTTACAACTGCCCCGACCCGCGCAACCGTGGCCACGCCCGGGATGCGCGGCCCCGCCCCGCCCCGGCGATACAAGAAACATCACGGGAGGCGCGCGCCATGCAGGCGATCGAGATCGACGGGGTTCACCTTCACTTTTCGGACGAGGGGCCGCGCGATGGCGCGCCGGTGCTGCTGGCGAACTCGCTGGGCACCGACCTGCGGGTCTGGGACGCGATGATCCCGCATCTGCCCGCGGGCCTTCGGATCATTCGCTTCGACAAGCGCGGCCATGGCCTGTCCGAGGCGCCCCCGGCCCCCTACGGCATGGACCGGCTGGTCGGGGATGCGGCGGCGCTGCTCGACCATCTGGGCGTGTCCGGCGCGGCGGTGGTCGGCCTGTCGATCGGCGGGCTGATCGCGCAGGGGCTGGCGGCTGAGCGCCCCGATCTGGTGCGCGCCATGGTGCTGATGGATACCGCCGCCAAGATCGGCACGGACGCGATGTGGGACCAGCGGATCGCCATGGTCGAGGCCGAGGGCATCGCCGCGATGCAGGCCGGGATCCTCGAGCGCTGGTTCTCCCGCCGGTTCCGGGCCGAGCGGCTGGGGGAGCTGGCGATGTGGCGATCCATGCTGACCCGCACCACAGCGGCCGGCTATGCGGGCTGCTGCGCCGCGATCCGCGATTGCGACTTGCGCGATAGCACCGCCCGCCTGACCCTGCCCACGCTGGCGATGGCGGGGGACGAGGACGGATCGACCCCCCCCGATCTGGTGCGCGAAACCGCGGCCCTGATCGTCGGCGCGCGGTTCGAGCTGATCCGCGGCGCCGGGCATCTGCCCTGCGTCGAGCAACCCGAGACCACCGGCGCCCTGATCGCCGGGTTCCTGCAAGAGGTTGGCCATGTCTGAGAAGTTCGACGCGGGCATGAAGGTCCGCCGCGCGGTCCTCGGCGACGCCCATGTTGAGCGGGCGGAGGCGGCCAAGACCGACTTCGACGCGCCGTTCCAAGAGTTCATCACCGAGGGCGCCTGGGGCACGGTCTGGGCCTCGGACGGGCTGACCAAGCGGGAGCGGTCGATCGTGACGCTGGCGCTGCTGGCCGCGCTGGGCCAGTGGGACGAGGTGGCGCTGCATGTGCGGGCGACGAAGAACACCGGCGCCACCCCGTCGGACATCCGCGAGGCGATGATGCATGTGGCGGTCTATGCCGGGGTCCCGGCGGCCAACCACGCGCTGAAGATCGTGAAGCAGACGTTGGCGGAGATGGAGGCGGGGTGAAGCGGCCCGCGGCAGGGAAGGCCCCTGCGCGGGAGGGCGGTCCCTGCCGGGACGGGCAGTTGGGGATTTCTGGACTAAATTTCTGGACAAAATGTCCGCCATGGTCTAGAAGGAAGAGCCTTATGACCGGCTCCACTGACTTGGCCTTGTCGCCTTGTTACGGGCCGGTCTTCCATTTTTAGGGCTTCGATCCAAAGATGCTCGTCTATCTCAAGCCATTCCGATCAGCAGACGAATGCTTGGAAACCTTGTCAGCCCGCGGGATGAAATTTCCCGACCCTGAATATGCGCGGCGTTGTCTTCTGAGAATCGGTTACTACAGGCTAAGCGCCTACTGGTATCCTTTGCGAAAATTCTGCTTGATTCCTGGAGAGCCGGAGAGCGTCGTGCGCTGTGATGGCTTCAAGCAAGACACTGATTTTGATCAAGTAATCAAATTCTATCTTTTTGACAAATCCATGCGGCTTACTCTCCTTGACGCTCTAGAGCGTATTGAGATCGCATTCAGGGCGGCAATAGTTGAGGTCCTTGGTGAGGATGGGCCCCAAGCGCATAGAGATGAGCGAAGCTACAAATCAAAATTCAGCAAGGCCGATGAGGATGGGCTAAGCCCACTGTCAAAGTTCATGGACGGGCAAGATCAGCAGTTTAAGCGCTCCAAAGAAGAGTTCGCCAAACACTTTCAGAGCAAATATGAGGGATGCCCCCCAATCTGGATTATGGCGGGAACTTGGGGTTGGGGGAACCTGACTCACACAATCGCAAATCTCTCTGATCGCAACAAGCTCAAGATTTCAAAGATAATTCATCCTGATCTGCCGATGAAGAATATGGCTTCATGGGTGACTTGCCTGAATGAGGTCAGAAACACATGTGCACATCATTCACGTTTATGGAATAAGCCACTTATAAACAGTCCTGGCATCCCTAGAAATGGGCTTTTCCCAGAGTTTGACCATCTTCGGGTGCAAAGTGAAGGTGTGTCTGGCGATAGAGCTAAGCGCTTATATGGGGCGCTCGTGACGATGATATTCCTGATGAAGTGCTTTCACCCAAAAACAGAGTGGCATATCCGCTTAAAAGAGCAGATACAGGAAGTTGATCTTCCTAGCGAAGTTTCCTTAGCGTCTGCAGGATTTCGAGATGGTTGGCAGCGCGAGCTAGTTTGGAATTGATTGAGGCTCAATCAGTTTCGCGCGGCTCGCTTGGCGTAATAGCCAACCTAGAATATTGTAATTATTCTATAATATACTGGAAAAATTTACTGATACGTCATGTTGTTCTGCTCGCCCCCCCCCTCACCGATCCCGCCGCCACGCCTCCACCAAGGCCCGGCGCAGCACCTTGCCGTTGGCGGTGCGCGGCAACGCCTCCACCACGATCACCTCGCGCACGCGCTTGAACTTGGCCAGCCGCGCGTCGCCATGGGCGATGATCGCGGCGCCATCCACAACCGCGCCCGCTTGCGCGACCACGAAGGCGCAGATCACCTCCAGATCGCTGCGAACCGGCAGGGCGGCGACCGCTACCTCGGCGACGCCGGGGGCGTCGGCCAACGCCGCTTCGACCTCGCCCGGCGACACGCGATAGCCCATCGCGTTCATCACTTCGTCGTCGCGGCCCTCATGCCGGACATAGCCGTCGGCGTCCATCACCGCGACGTCGCCGGTGACGAACCAATCCCGCTCCCACGGCGTATCCCGACGCCAATAGCCCAGCATCAGCCCCGGATCGCGGCGCGATACCGCGAGGCGGCCCATCTCGCCGACCGGAACCGGGGCGCCGTCATCGCCCAGCAGCGCCACGCGCCGCCCCGGCTGCGGACGACCCGCAAAGCCCGGCTTGACGGGGACGGACGGCGAGCAGGACAGGTAGGTCGACACCTCGGACATCCCCAGCGCCTCATATAGCGGCTTGCCGGTGGCGGCCTGCCACGCCTCGCGCAGCGGCTGGGGCGTGCGCTCCCCCGCCGTGATGCCGTGGCGCAGGGCGCGCATCGGCGTTAGGTCGGCGCCCGATTTCAGCAGCTGGCGATAGACGCCGGGCGCGCCCGCGAAGATCGTCGCCCCGGTGCGCGCCACCAGCCCCGGCCATACGCCGGGATCGCGCTTGCCGGTGTAGATGACGGTGCTCGCCCCCGCCGCCCACGGGTCTTGCAGCCCGGCGCCCAGCGTATAGGTCCAGTTGAACGCGCCCGCGTGCAGCACCGTGTCGGCGGCGGTCAGCCCATACCAGCCGTCCCACATCATCCGCCGCGCCCAGGCGCTGCGCTGGGCGTGCAACACTCCCTTGGGCGCGCCCCCGGTGCCGGAGGTGTAGATCAGAAACGCCGGGTCCTCGGCCCCCGTATCGGCGAAATCACCCGGCGCGTGGGCCAGAATCGCGGCCATTTCGGCGCCGCCGAGCACCGGGCAGGGCGCGTCCCACCCCTCGGGCCGCTCCGCGTCCGAACAAGCGAGGAACCGCGGTTCGGCGTCCGCGATCAGGCGCGACAGCTCCGCCCCGGTCAGCTGGGTGGAGGTCGGGATCGGGACCGCGCCCATGGCGTTGGCGCCGAAGAACAGGATCGGGAACAGCGGGTCGTTGCCGATCCGCAGCATCAGCCGATCGCCCCGCGCCAGCCCCGCCGCCGCCAGCCCCGCGGCGGCGGACAGCACGGCGGCGCGCATCTGGCCAAAGGTCCAGTGGTGGAACCCGTCATCGCCAAGCACCGTCAGCGCCACCTTGTCGGCGGGCGCGCCATGGTCCAGCGCATGGGCGGCCAGATTGAACCGCGCCGGGCAGGGCGGCGGGGCGCCGATGTCGAACAGCGAGGCGGTCAGCGGCGGGCGGGTGGGGTCTGATGTGCTCATGCGCCAAGTGATAGCGCGGCGCGCGCGCGGGCGCCTATGGTTTTGTGACTTGGCGGCGATAGGGCTTAGCCGAGGGGCAGTTCCATGTAGACGCGGTGTAGTCCGGCCTCGGTCGCGCGGTGCGTCTCGTGAAAGCCAAGCCGGGCATAGAGCGCGATGTTCGTGGTCATCGCCTGATGGGTATAAAGGCGCACGCGGTCGAACCCCGCCGCCCGCGCCGCCGCCTGCGCATGGGCGATCAGCGCGCCGCCGATCCCCAGCCCCTGCGTGCGGGGCGCCACCGCGACGTTGTCCAAAAGCATCGCATCCGCCTGCGGGATCAGCACCAGCACCGCGCAGACGCCGTCGCTCGGGCGCTCGACCACCTCGACCCGCCCGGCGGCGATCAGCGCGGCGTAGTCGTCCAGCATCGGCCCCGGCTTGCGCCCGATCCGCAGGGCCCATGGGTGGTAGGCGTCCTGCACCACCCGCTCCACCGCAGCCAGATCCCCGAGGGTCGCCGGACGGATCGCATGACGGGCCATCCCGTCACACCAGCGCGAAATGGCGGTCGAGCGTCGCGTGCAGCCACGTCTTCAGCGCCGCGTCATGGGCGGCCATCCCGGCGTCCTGCGCCGCCTCGGACTGCGCGCCGGGCTTGGCTAGGTTGCCCTTCAGCATCGCCTGCCAATCGTCGAGGATCGCGCGCGTCACCTCGGGATGAAATTGCAGCGCCAGCGTGCCCGGCCCGTGGCGGAAGGCTTGACAGGGGAACGGATCGCCCATCGCCAGCGCCTCGGCCCCCGGGGGGATGGTGAAGCCTTGCTCATTGCCCGAAAGGGTCATCAGCCGGGGCGGGAACAGGTCGCGCCCGTCCTCGGTCGCTTTCACCTCATACCAGCCGAGCGCGACCTTGCCGTCGGGGTGCGGCCCCACCGCGCCCCCCAGCGAATGCGCGATCATCTGCGCGCCAAGGCAGATCCCCAAGACCGGGACGCCCAAGGCGCGGGCCTGCGCGATCAGCGCGAATTCAGCCGCCATCCACGGCAGCGCGCCCCTGTCGGTGACCATCTGCATGCCCCCGGTGATCACCAGACCGCCGGTGTCGGGGCCGAGGACCGGCGCCGCATCGCCAAGGTCCATCCGCACCACGTCCACCTGCGCGCCGCGCGCGGCAAGGTGGGTGCGCATCGCGTCCGGCTCCGGCGTGGCGATGTGGTCGAGGATGTGGATCGTCTTCATCAAAGCCTCGCTCAGCTGAACATCTCGTGCAGATCGACGGTCGGGCGCACGCCGATATCGGCCCAATGCGCGGTTAGGAACCCGTCCATGGCGGTCCGGCCCGCCGCACGCAGCTTGCTCAGCAGCATCGCGTCGGGCTGCGATTTGGTGGCGACGCCAAGCTTGGTCATGATCGCGTCGTCCTTCACCGAATGGATCAGCACGTCCTTCATGTCGCCCGCGCGCACCGCGCCGGTCTCGATCAGCTTGCGCACGAAGTTCACCGAGCGCAATTCGAACATCAACGAGGCGTTGAAGCTGACTTCGTTCATGCGGTTGGCGATGTCGCGGGTGGTGCGGGGGACTTCGTCGCGCTCCATCGGGTTGATGTGCACGATCAGAATGTCGCGGGCGCCGGTTTCATAAAACAGCGGGAACAGCGCCGGGTTGCCGACGAAGCCGCCGTCCCAGAACGCCTCGCGCTTGCCGGTCTCGGGGTCGTCAAGCTCCACCGCCTGAAACACCGTCGGCAGGCAGGTCGAGGCGAGGATCACATCCACCGACGTCTCATGATTGCGGAACACCCGGATCTTGCCGGTCCGCACATTGGTGGCCGAGATGAACAGATGCGGGCGGCAATGGCTGCACACCGCGTCAAAATCCAATTTATCCACCAGCAGAGTGCGCAGCGGGTTCAAATCCAGCGGGTTGAGGTCATAGGGCGAGAACATCCGCGTCAGCGTATCGCCGATGAACTGGCCCGGCCCGGCCTCGATTGCGGCGGCGAGGTTGTCGACCGTGGGGTTGAACGCCTTGACCCAGTCCAAAAGCGGGTTGGCGCTGGCGCGGCCCATCGCCCCGACCTCGCCCCACAGCAGGTTGAGCGCGGCCGATGCGCCGTCCCGCCCGCCGGTGACATAGCCCGATTTGAACGCCGCGGCGTTCATGGCGCCGGCGGAGGTGGCGGTGATGCCCTCCACCTCGATGCGGTCTTCCTCAAGCAGCCGGTCCAGCGCGCCCCAGGTGAAGGCGCCGTGCGCCCCCCCGCCTTGCAGCGCGAGGTTGATGGTCTTGGCGCCGGGGGCGACCGTAGGGGCGGCCAGGTCGGGGCGAGGGGATGTCGGCGCGTCGGCGGCCATATAGGCGCCGTTCGCCATCATCTCGCGCAGCGCGTCGTCGAGCGCGGTGACCGCGGTGCGGTCGACCGGTTCGGGCGCGGGAACGGGCGGCTTGGCGGCCTTCGCCTTGGGCTTGGCGGCCGCTGCGGGTTTGGGCGCTGGCTGCGCCTTGGCGGGTTTGGGCGCGGGCTCCGGCTTGGCGGCCTCTGGCGCGACGGGCTTGGCGGCCTCCGGCTTGGCCGTGCGTTTGCGCGGTGTCGGGGTCTTGGGCGCGCCGGGGCGGGTCGGGGGCTTGGCCATGGGACTGCGCCTCCATTGCGCCGATGTCGCCGCGCCGGAGCGGCTTAGGGAACGTGCCCGGGGCGGCGGTCCGCCCCAAGCGTTCAGATATACAAGGCGGTCACCTCACAGCGCCGTCCAGCCGCCGTCAACCGAAAGCGTGGTGCCGGTGATCTGCTCAGCCGCGCCAGAGCACAGGAACGCCACGCAGCCGCCCAGCTGGTCGGTGGTCGCGAACTGTTTCGAGGGTTGGCGCTGCATGATCACCTCTTTGATCACCGTCTCGCGGTCCATGCCATATTGCTTCATCGTGTCGGGGATCTGCGCCTCCACCAGCGGGGTCAGCACATAGCCGGGGCAGATCGCGTTGGCGGTGATCGGCTCTTGGGCGGTTTCCAGCGCGGTGACCTTGGTCAGGCCGACGATGCCGTGCTTGGCCGCGACATAGGCCGACTTGTAGGGCGACGCGGTCAGCCCGTGCGCCGAGGCGATGTTGACCACCCGGCCCCAGCCCGCTTTTCGCATGATCGGCAGCGCCGCCGCGGTGGTGTGGAAGCTGGAGCTGAGATTGATCGCGATGATCGCGTCCCATTTCGCGGCGGGGAATTCGTCGATCGGGGCGACATGCTGGATGCCGGCGTTATTCACAAGAATATCGAGCCCGCCCAGCTGTTCCGCCGCCTTATGGACCAGCGCGCGGCAGGCGTCGCCGTTCGACATGTCAGCGCTGATATAGACCGCTTTCACGCCATGGTCGGCGGCTATCTTGGCGGCGAGCGCGTGGTCCTCGGCGCTATCGGTGAAGGAGTTCAGCGCGACATCGACCCCGAGCGAGGCCAAATGCTCCGCGATGCCGAGGCCGATGCCGGAATTGGACCCGGTGATGACCGCGGTCTTACCCTTCAATGACATGATGCGTCCTTTCTCTCCGACCGTTAGGGTCGGGCTGGGACGAAATCATATGACCGGCGGGGAACGATGACGAGAGGGCGCGACGCTGCGGCGCACAAAAAAAACGCCCTCACGGAGGAGGGCGTTGAAGTCGTTGAGGCAGGTTTCATACAGGCAAGAAACCTATCGAGCAGTGAGGCTAGAATACGGAAGATCAGCATGATGCCGCAAGCGATTCTTTTCGCTCGCAGATTGCGCGCCTTCGGGTGTGTCCTGTCGGCCCGCCTTTGCGCCGCCGCTCCGCGATTGGCGGCGCCCGAGAGATGGCGCCTTGTCCGGCGCCGGGCGCCATGGGCGGCGCCGATGGCCGCTTTGCTGGCGCTGTCGCCCTTGGCCGCGGGGGCCGAGCCGAGGCACGCCATCGCCATGCACGGGACGCCCGCGCTGGAAGATGGCTATGTGCATCTGCCCTACGCCGACCCTGATGCCGCCAAAGGCGGGCGATTGGTGCTGGGCGAGGTGGGGGGATTCGACTCGCTCAACCCTTGGATCGTGAAAGGGCGGGCGCCGTGGGCGACGCGGTCCTTGGTCTATGAAAGCCTGATGGGCCGGTCCTGGGATGAACCGTTCACCCTTTACGGCCTGCTGGCCGAGACCATCGAGGTCGCGCCCGACGGGTCTTGGGCGGAATTTCGCCTGCGCCCCCAGGCGCGGTTCTCGGACGGGACGCCGGTGACCGTGGACGACGTGATCTGGTCGATGGAGGTGCTGGCCGAGAAAGGCCTGCCGGGGTTCCGGTCGTCCTGGGCCAACGTCACCGGCGTTTCGGACATGGGCGGCGGGCTGGTGCGGTTCGCGCTGAAAGGCGCCGACCGGGAATTGCCGCTGATCATCGGCCTGCGGCCTATCTTGCAAAAGGCGTGGTTCGAGGGGCGCGATTTCGCCGATAGCACGCTGGTCAGCCCGGTGGCGTCAGGGCCGTATACGGTGGCGTCGGTCGATCCCGGGCGGTCGGTGACGTTCGCCCGCAACCCCGGCTATTGGGGCGCCGGGCTGGCGTTCAACGCCGGGCGGTGGAATTTCGATCAGATCCGCGTCGACTGGTTCAAAGACGGCGCGGCGTTGTTCGAGGCGTTCAAGGCCGGGTCCATCGACGTGTTCCGCGACGGCGATCCGAACCGGTGGGAGAACGGCTATGGCTTTCCCGCAGCGCTCGACGGCCTCGTGACCAAGGCTGAGATCCCCCATGCGCGCCCGTCCGGCATGACCGGGTTCGTCTTCAACATGCGCCGCGCGCCTTTTGATGACCGGCGGGTGCGGATGGCGCTGATCGAGGCGTTCGACTTCGAATGGGTCAACCGCACCATGAACCGCAGCGCTTTCGCGCGGATCGAAAGCTTTTTCGGCGGCTCTCCGCTGGGGTTCCACGGCAAGGCCGAGGGGGCGGAGCTGGCGATTCTGGCGCCCTTTGCGGGCGATCTGCCGCCCGACGCGCTGGACGGGTCGTTCGCATGGCCCGTCTCGGACGGGTCGGGGCGGTCGCGGCGCAACCTGCGGCAGGCGAAACAGCTGCTGGAGGACGCCGGGTGGCGGGTTGAGGGCGGGGTGCTGCGCGATGCCTCAGGCACGCCGTTCAGCTTTGAGATCCTGCTGAGCGGCGCGGGGTGGGAGCCCGCGGCGGCCACCTTCGCCGACGCGCTGGGGCGGCTGGGGATCGCGGCGACGATTCGATCCGTCGACGCGGCGCAGTATCAGTCGCGGCTGATCGACTATGATTACGACATGGTGGTGCGGTCCTGGGCGATGTCGCTGAGCCCCGGCGCCGAGCAGCGGTTCTATTGGGGCGCAAGCGGTGTCACCACGCCCGGCACGCGCAACTATATGGGGCTGGACAGCCCGGCGGCGGAGGCGGCGATCGATGCGCTGCTGACCGCGGATGGCGAGGGCGACTTCGAGGCGGCGGCGCGGGCGCTGGACCGAGTGCTGACCACCTCGGCCTCGGTGATCCCGCTGTGGCACGCGCCAACCTCGCGGATCGCGGCATGGCAGGGGCTGGAGTGGCCCGAGCGCCTGCCGCTTTACGGCGACTGGACCGGGTGGCTGCCCGATGTGTGGTGGCGGGACGAGGGGGAGCGGGCGTCGTCGGGGGGCTGAAGCCCCTGCTCCTTCGCCCGCGCCGCCAGCGCGGCGGCGGGGACGGCGCGGCGGCGGGGACGGCGCGTGGGGCGGGGGTTGGGCGCTGGCGGCGCCCTCAGGCCTCGGCCAGCAGCATCGCCGCCAGCGCCCACATCACCGCGCCGATAAGCGCGTCGAGCACCCGCCACGCGCCGGGCTTGGCGAACAGCGGCGCCAGCAGCCGCGCGCCATAGCCCAAGGCGAAGAAGAACACGAAGCTGGCGGCGATCGCGCCCGCGGCGAAGGCCGGGCGTTCGTCGGGCGCGAACCCGGCGCCGATCGCCCCGACCAGCCCGAGCGTGTCGAGATAGACGTGGGGGTTCAGCCAGGTGAACGCCAGCGTGGCGGCGATGGCGGCGCCGAGGCTTTGCGCGCCCTCGGCCGCGTCCGCCCGCAGCGCACCGGGGCGCAGCGCCGTCCGAAAGCGCAGCGCGCCATAGGCGATCAGGAACGCCGCCCCGGACCAGACCATCGCCAGCCGCAGCCACGGCGTCGCGGCGGTCAGCGCGCCGACCCCCGCGACCCCGGCGCCGATCAGCGCCGCGTCCGACACCGCGCAGGTCAGGCACACCGCGAACACATGCCGCCGCGCCAGCCCTTGGCGCAGCACGAACGCGTTCTGCGCGCCGATCGCAAGGATCAGGCTGAACGACACGGCGAAACCCGACAGGGCGGCTTGCAGCATGGGCTGACCTTGAGGGCAGGGGAAGGCGGCAGAGGCCGTCGGAGGCGCCGGGCAGACCGCGTTACGCGCCAACCGCTGCCTGGCCCGCACCGGGGTCGCGGCCGCGGGTCAGGTCAGCGATCGGGGGCGGGCGGCGTCAGGCCTGCGTGGTCGGGCGCCCGGCGCGGCGCGCGCCCCCGGTCCCACCCTGCCCGCCATTGCCGCCCGCGGCGCGGATTGCGGCGGCGCGGCGGGCGGCCAGCGCCTTTTCCTCAGCCGTCGGGGGGGTGACCAGACCGGCGGAGATCACCAACTTGGCCGCTTCTTCGACCGTCATGTCGAGGGGGATGATATCCCGCTTGGGCACGAACAAAAGAAAGCCGGAGGTCGGGTTCGGGGTGGTCGGCAGAAACACGCTCATCATCACGTCGTCATCGGCGCCGCACCGCTCGGCGACCTCGCCCTTGGCCTCGATCGACACGAACGCCACCGCCCAAAGGCCGCGGCGCGGGTATTCCACCAGACAGGCCAGCTGGAATGAGGTCTTGGACTGGCTCAGCACCGTCTCGATGATCTGTTTCAGGGCGTTGTAGATCGAGCGGACCAGCGGCATCCGCTCCACCCATCCCTCGGCCAGCCCGATCAGCTGACGGCCGAACAGGTTCTTGGTGGCCGAGCCGACCATCGCGGTGAAGAACAGGAACACCGCGACGCCAAAGCCCGGCACGTCCCAGTTGAGATAGGTCGAGGGATTGTACATCGCCGGCACCCACGGCACGATCTTGCCGTCGATGAAGGTGATCACCCCCCACAATAGATAGACGGTCAGCATCACCGGGGCGACCAGCACCAGGCCGGTCAGGAAATTCGCCCGCCATCGGGTCCAGAACGTGGAGCGCCGTTTGGGGGCTGGGCGTTTGCCCTTGGAACTGTTCGGCGCCATGATGTCATCCCCTCGCTGCGTTGCAACAGAACTTAGTAACCCTGTGCGCGATCCACAACATGCAGCAGCGCAAGACCGTCGCGCAGGCGGATGATCTGCTCTATCAGCGCGGTCGCGGCGGTGTCGGCGCGGGTGACCGACGCGATGTGCGGCGTGACGGTGACCCCGGGCGCGTCCCAGAACGGGTGGTCGGTCGGCAACGGCTCCGTGCGGAACACGTCGAGCGTCGCGTGGCCGACCTGGCCGGAGGCGAGCGCGGCCAGCAGCGCGTCATCGTCGATCAGCGCGCCGCGGCCGGGGTTGAATATCTCCGCCCCGCGGGGCAGGCGCGACAGGGCGGCGGCGCCGAGCAGGTTCTCGGTGTCCGGCGTCAGCGGCAGCAGCAGGATCAGGAAATCGGCGCGCGCGAGGGCGGCGTCCAGCCCCGCGTCGCCGGAAAGACATTCCACCCCCTCGACCGTCCGCGGGCGGCGCGACCAGCCGGCGACCTGGAACCCGAGGCCGCGCAGCGCAAGCGCCGAAGCGGTCCCGAGTTCGCCCATCCCCATCACGGTGACGCGGCGCTGGCGGGCGAGCGGCGGGTGATCCTGGGGCCATTCGCCTTTGGCCAGCGTGATGTGGCGGTCGATCCCGGCATGGCGGCGCATGACATGGGCCACCACCCAGTCGGTCATGCCAAGGGTCAGTCCCGGCTCCACCATCCGGGTCAGCGGAACTTTGAGCGTGGCGTTGCCGACGATCTTTTCGACCCCCGCCCACATGTTCAACACGCCCAGGAGGTTCGTGTAGGCGGTGAAATCTTGCACCGGGCCGTCGGGGTTGTAGATGATGGCGTCC
Organism: Paracoccaceae bacterium; assembly: GCA_047636235.1. Taxonomy (GTDB): domain Bacteria; phylum Pseudomonadota; class Alphaproteobacteria; order Rhodobacterales; family Rhodobacteraceae; genus JBOCEF01. The sequence goes on from JBLIKI010000006.1 coordinate 16,257, forward strand.
ACGTCCTCGGGCGCGACGTCGTCCGGGGCCATGCGCAGGTCCATCTCAAGGCCCATTTCCGCGGCGGCGTCCGACAGATGAGCGCGCCACAGGTCGCGCTGGGCGGGGCGGCCGCCGAACAGGATGACGGGTTTCATGGGGCGTCCTTATCGCTGGGGCGTGATCGGGCGCGATCATCGCGGTCGGGCGCGCGAGGTCAAGGGGCGGGATTGGCGCGGCGGCCGCAGGGCGGGGGAGGGCGCGCGCGCCGTCCCACTGCGCCCCTCCCGCGCCCCGTCCGACCCCCGCCCCGTGGGCGCACGCGATCAGGCGTCAGCGCGGGCGGTGAACATGGGCGCTTTGGATCAGCCCGAACGCCAGCAGCAGCACCAGCATCGCCGAGCCGCCATAGCTGACCAGCGGCAGCGGCACCCCCACCACCGGCGCCAACCCCATCACCATCGCCATGTTCACTGCGAAGAAAAAGAAAAACGTCGCCGTCAGCCCGCCGGTCATCAGCGCGCCGAAGCGGTTGCGGTTCGATATCATCGAAATCGCGCAGAACACGATGATCAGAGCGTATAGCCCCAGCAAGGATAACGTGCCGACGAAGCCGAATTCCTCAGCCAGCGTGGTGAAGATGAAATCGGTGTGCTTTTCGGGCAGGAAGTTCAGCCGGCTTTGGGTGCCTTGCATGAACCCGCGCCCCGACAGCCCGCCTGAGCCGAACGCGATCTTGGACTGGGTGATGTGATAGCCCGCCCCCAACGGGTCGCTGCCGGGGTCCAGAAACGTCTCGATCCGCCGGAACTGATAGTCCTTGATCAGCTGCCAGTCGGTGCCGCGGCTTTCCAGCACCGCCCAGACCAGACTGACCGCCGAGGTGATCGCCGCCCCGAAATACCACCAGCTGACGCCCGCCAGAAACATCACCACCCCGCCCCCCGCCGCCAGCAGGATCGCGGTGCCGAGATCGGGCTGCTTAAGCACCAACGCCATCGGCACCGCGATCAGCATCAGAGGCGGGATCAGCCATTGCGGGCGGGACACGCGCTCCGGCTCCAACCAGTCATAATACCGCGCCATGGCCATCACGAGCGCGATCTTCATCACCTCGGACGGCTGCAACTGCACCACCCCGAGGTCGATCCACCGCTGGGCGCCCATGCCGACGGCGCCCGCCACCTCCACCCCCACCAAAAGCCCGAGGCCGAGCAGATAGGCGAACGGCGTCAGCATCCGCCACACCCGTACGTTGATCATGGCGACCACCAGCATCAACGCCATGCCGACCGCGAAACGGACCATCTGGCGGCCCGCCCATGGCTCGGTCGACCCGTTGGCGACGGAATAGAGCATCATGAACCCGACCCCCGCCACCGCGGTCACCAGAATCGCGATCGCCCAATGAAAGCGCAGCAGCTTGCGCAGCAAGGACGCCGGTCGGTCGTCGCGGTCGGCGTAGCTCATGCCAGGCTCCGGGTGCGGGCGGTCATGCGCGGCTCGGGCGCGGGGACGGGGCGGGGGCGTCGGGCGTGGACACCGGGCCGGGACGGGGGGCGCCGGGCGGCGTTTCGGGCTGCGTTTCGGGGGCCGACCCGGGAACCGGCGGGGCCGGGCGCGCGGCGCGCTCCTCCTCCACCGCGCCGCGGGCCTCGGGGGGGTAGGCGTCGATCGGCGGCTCGCCGCCCCATAGCGCGCGCATCATCAGATCGCGCGCGATCGGCGCTGCGGCGGCCGACCCGCCGCCGCCATGCTCCACCACCACCGACAGCGCATAGCGCGGCTGGTCATAGGGCGCGAAGGCCACGAACAGGGCGTGGTCGCGCCGCTCCCACGGCAGATCCTCGTTGCGGATTACGCCCGTGGCGCGCTCAGCCTTGGTGATCCGCCGCACCTGACTGGTGCCGGTCTTGCCCGCCATGCGGCGCGCCGGGTCTTCGATTCGGCTTTTGCGCGCGGTGCCGGACCGCGAATTGACCACGGAATTCATGCCCTCGCGCACCAACCGCAGATGGGCGGGGTTGATGTCGAGCACCGGATGCACCGGGTCCGGCAGCGGCGCGCCGCCCATCCCGCGCACCAGCCGCGGCGAAATCGCCCGGCCCGACGCGATCCGAGCCGTCATCACCGCCAGTTGCAGCGGTGAGGCCAGCACAAAGCCCTGCCCGATGCCCGCGTTCAGGCTGTCGCCGATCAGCCAGCCCTGATCGTGGACCCGGCGCTTCCATTCCTTGGTGGGGGCCAGCCCTTCGCGCACCGCCGGAAGCGGCAGGTCGTGCTGCACCCCGATGCCCAGCCGTTTGGCCATGTCTGAGATCGCGTCGACCCCGACCCGCCTGGCGATCTCATAATAGAACACGTCGCACGACTGCTCGAGGCTGGCGTCCAGATCGACCTGCCCATGCCCGCCGCGGCGCCAGCAATGGAAATCGCGATCCCCCAAGGTGTAGCGCCCGTTGCAAAAAATCTTCTCGGCGGGGTCGACCACGCCAGCCTCAAGCCCTGCCAACGCCACCACCATCTTGAAGGTGGAGCCGGGGGGATAAAGGCCGGACACGGTTTTGTTGGCCAGCGGGCGGAACGGGTCGTTCAGCAGCTCGTTCCAATCCTTGGAGGAGATGCCGAACACGAACTTGTTCGGATCGAACCCCGGCGAGGACGCCAGCAGCAAGATGTCGCCGGTCTTGGTGTCGAGCATGGTGGCGGACGCCGCCTCGCCCCCCAAACGCTCCATCGCATAGTGTTGCAGGTCCATGTCGACGGCGAGTTGCAGATCCTCGCCGGGGTCGCCCTCTTGCCGGTCCAATTCGCGGATCACGCGGCCAAGGGCGTTGACCTCGATCCGCGACACCCCCGCCGACCCGCGCAGGGTTTCGTCCTTGCGTTGCTCCAGCCCCGATTTGCCGATCTGAAAGTCGGGGATCTGCAACAAGGGCGTGCGCCCGTCATCCTCTTTCAACTCGCGCTCATTCACCCGGCCGACATAGCCGACGATATGGGCGAAATCGGCGCTTTCGGGGTAATAGCGGGTCAGGCCCGCCTCAAGGTCGACGCCGGGCAGGGCGGGGGCGTTGGCGTTGATGCGGGCGAACTCCTCCCAGGTCAGATGCTCCGCCACCGTGACCGGCACGAACGCCGATTTCTGGCGCATCTCGCGCAGCGCCCGCTCGCGGTCGCGGTCGGAAATCTGGATCAACCGCCCCAGCCGGTCGAGCACGTCTTCGGGGTCGCGGGCCTGTTCGCGGATCAGCACGACGCGATAGTTGGATCGGTTGGCCGCCAGCGCGCGGCCCTGCCTGTCGAACACCCGGCCGCGGGCGGGCGGAATCAGGCGGATGTTGATGCGGTTTTCCTCAGCCATCAGGCGGAACTGCGACGCCTGATCGACCTGAAGCTGGCGCATGCGGAACGCCAGCCCGGCCATCATCGCGCCTTGCGCGCCCAGCAGAAGCAGGCCGCGCCGGGTCAGGCGACGTTCCGCCGGGCCGGGGCGGTTCGGGGTCAACGCCATGTTGCCGCCCTCCTCATCACCGGTCCCCCCATAGCGGGCCGTCGGTGCGCAGCGCCCGGCGGCGGATCCGCAGCCCATAGCGCATCGCCGCCGCCACCGGCACGAAAGCGATCATCGTCGCCGCCCAGCGAGGCGCGAGGTCCGCCAGCGGCGGCCCGTCCGCAAAGCTCAGCCGCATCATCAGCCACGGCCCGATCAGCACCGCCGCCGCCCCCAGCGCCGCCGCCGCCAGATCGCGCAGGCGCGATGGGACGTCGGTCAGCGCCTCGCGGCGTTTCAGCGTCTCGAGCGTCAGGAACAGCGCCAGCGCGCCGGCGCCGACCGGGCCGCCGGTGATCAGATCGCCGACCAGCGCCAGCGCGAAGGTCGCCGGGATCGGCAGCGCGTCGGGGCGCGCCATCGCGCCATAGGCGAGCACGCAGAACATCAGATCGGGCGCGGGCCAGGATCGCGGCGCCAGCCCCAGCGGCGCCATCTGCCCCAGCAGCGCGGCGAACACCGCAGCGACGATCAGCGCCAGCGTCACCAGACGGCCGAAGCCGATGATGACGCTATCCTCGGTCGCGCCGGGGCCGGAGGCGCGGCGGCCATGGTCCGGGCGCGCGATCATCGGCTCACCTCGGCGGCGGCGCCGGGGACGGGGCCGGGTGCAAGGCGGGGGGCGAGGCCGGGGCTGGGTGCGTCGGGCGCCGCATCGGCGGCATCCTCGGGCAGGCCGATCAGCCCGCCGGGGCGGTCGATCTCGGTCTCCGGCATGTATTTCAGCACCCGCACGAATTCGAGCCGCGCGAAATCGGCCGCCAACAGCGCGCGGGGCTGCGCCGCGGGGCCCAGCACCGCCGCCCCCACCAGCAGATCGGGCGGGAACACCTTGCCATCGCCGGAGGTCACGATCCGGTCGCCGGGCCGCACGCCCTCGGGCGGCTCCAGAAATTCGAGCCGTGGCGCGGATAGCCCGTCGCCGGTCAGGATCGCCCGCTTGCCCGAGGGGCGGATCACCACCGGCACTCGGCTGGAATAATCGGTCACGAACAGGATGCGCGACGCGTGCCGCCCCATCCCGACCACGCGCCCGACCAGCCCGGCGCCGTCCATCACCGCGGACCCGTCGCGCACGCCGTCGCGATAGCCGACATTGGCCAGCCCGGTTTGTAAGAACGGCCCGCCTGAATCCGCGATCACCTCGCCGGTCACAAAGCTGATCGCCGGGGCGAGACGCACGTTGTTGAGCGCGCGCAGGCGGGCGTTCTCTTCCTCCAGCTGCCGCGCGGCCTCACGCCACGCATGCAGGCGCTGGATCTCGCGCCGCAATTCGGCGTTCTGGCCATAGACGCGGGTGAAGTTTTCAAAGTCGGTGATCATGTCGGAGAAAAACCGTGCGGGCCGGTTGGTCCAGGCCATGGCGGGGCGCAGGCCGTCTACCAGTTCCATGCGTATCCGCTCCGCGCGCGGGTTTTCCAGCCGCCACAGCGCGAACAGCGCCAAAAGGGCGAGCGATAGCGTGAAGACGAGGATGCGCCTGACGGCGCGGCGCATTTCCTCGGCGCGGGCGGTGCGGTCCTGAGACATGGGCGCGCGAGCGGGCCTTTCGCCAAAAGAGGATTGGCCATCCTTGTGCCACAGCGCGCGCCCGGGCGCGAGTCTCGGCGGGCGCGCAGGCGGCGCCGCAGCCCCCGCAGGGGCCGCGGCGCGCGGGGGTCAAAGGCCCTCGGCCTCCAGCACTTTGCGGGCGGCGCGGAAGCATTCGATGCCCTGCGGCACCCCGCAATAGATCGCGATGACGTGAATGATCGCGCGCAATTCGTCCTTGGTGACGCCGTTGCGGATCGCGCCGCGGCAATGCAGCTCCCATTCGTGCATCTTGCCCAAGGCGCCGATCATCGACAGGTTCATCATTGAGCGGGTCTTGGCGTCGATCACCTCATCCCCCCAGCCGAAGCCCCAGCACCAGGCGGTCATGGCCTTTTGGAACGGCAGGCTGAAATCGTCGGCGGCGGCGAGGTTCGCCTCGACATATTCCGCGCCAAGGGTCGCTTTGCGCTTTTCCAGGCCGCGAAGGAACAGGTCTTCGTCGAAGGTGTCGGTCATGGGGCGGGCTCCGATGCTTGGGGTCGGCGCCCGTCATCGGGCGGAGGGTCATTGATGCCATGGCTGACCGCGCCGCGCGAGTCCCCCGCGCCAGCCGTGCCACCGGGTGAAAGCGCTTGACGTTTCGCGGACTGGCCTGCGCACTAATCCGCGTATGACCCCGTGTCGGAGGATGCGATGCGCCATGCCGCGATAGTCGGTCCGATGGCGGCCATGATGATCCAAGCGATGCCCTGCGCCGCGCAACCGGCCGCAGGACAGGTGCTGCGCGTGCAATATCCGACCGAAGGCGCGCGTGACATCTTGATCCGGCTCGGTCCGAACGGCGAGGTGCGGTCGGTCAGCGGCGGCGCCTCGGCGATCACCTCGTTCTATGCCCGGCATGACCGGTTGAATTTCAATGCCATGGCGATCACCCGATGGGGGCCGCGGCCGATGGCGTTCGCGATGGAGAATGTCGACGCGATCTATTCCGACCTGCTGCTGATCACCGGAGAATGCGTGCGCAACTGCCTGCGCCCCGTGATTGCGACGCCCGAGGACGCCGCGCCGGGCGAAGGCGAGGGGCGCAGGGCCCCGCCCCCCGCCTCTCAGTCGCGGTAGTTGAGGATGTGCATGAGGTCCTTCTCATGCTCCAACGCCTTGCCGGTGCCGAGCGCCACGCACGACAGCGGGTCCTCGGCCACCGTGATCGCCAGCCCGGTCTGCTCGCGCAGCGCAAGATCGAGGTCCCCCAGCAGCGCGCCGCCCCCGGTCAGCATCACGCCGCGGTCGACGATGTCGGCGGCCAGATCGGGGGGCGTCGCCTCCAAAGCGCTCATCACCGCTTCTTTGATCTGCATGACCGGCTCGGCCAGCGCCTCGGCGATCTGGGCCTGGGTGACCTCGATCTCCTTGGGGATGCCGTTCAGCAGGTCGCGCCCGCGGATGTCCATGGTCATGCCGCGCCCGTCGGCGGGCATGCGGGCGGTGCCGATGGTGGTTTTGATCCGCTCCGCCGTCGCCTCGCCGATCAGGATGTTCTGCTGACGGCGCAGGAAGGAAATGATCGCCTCGTCCATCTTGTCGCCGCCGACGCGCACCGACCGCGCATAGACGATATCGCCCAAGGACAGCACCGCGACCTCGGTGGTGCCGCCGCCGATGTCGACGACCATGTTGCCGGTCGCCTCGGTGATCGGCATGCCGGCGCCGATGGCGGCTGCGATCGGCTCAGGGATCAAGGTCGCGCGGCTGGCGCCCGCCTTCAGTACCGAATCGCGGATTGCGCGTTCCTCAACCGGCGTCGCGCCATAGGGCACGCACACGATCACTTTGGGGGGGAACCATGACCGGCGACGCTGGGCCTTGCGGATGAAATGCTTGATCATCTCCTCGGCCACGTCGAAATCGGCGATCACGCCGTCGCGCATCGGCCGGATCGCCTGGATCGAGCCTGGGGTGCGCCCCAGCATCGCCTTGGCGTCCTCGCCCACCGCAAGCACGTCTTTCTTGCCGTTCTTGATCGAGAACGCGACCACTGACGGCTCATTAAGCACGATGCCGCGGCCTTTGACGTAGACCAGCGTGTTCGCAGTGCCGAGGTCGATCGCCATGTCTGAGGAGAACATGCTGAGGAGCCTGCCGAACATATGTCATCCGTCCTGCCGCAAGTCGGGCGCGTTGCGGCGGTTGTCACTGGTGTCGCAAGGGCGGGGGCCCGGAGCCGCCCATTATGAGGATGGACGGCTTATAGGCGGCGCCCGACACCGGCGCAAAGGGTGTTTCGGCGCCGAAGCCGTGGCGGTGGGCGGTCAATGATGAAGGGGGCGTGAATTACCGCCCTCTCGCACCGCGGCGCGCGCGCCTGTATGCAGGTCGGACGTGGCCGCGAGGGGCGGTCTCAGCACGCAAATTTCGGGTGGAGGATGGCGGGCATGACCATGGCTGGGCGAGACCACGGCGGCGCGGCGCCGCGCGTCTGCGTCGCGGGGGCGGGCGCGTGGGGAACGGCGCTGGCGATTCTTGCGGGCCGTGCGGGGCTGTCGGTCACGATTCTGGCGCGGAGCCCCGCCGCCGCCGCGCGCATCGACGCCGCGCGGGAATCGCCTCGGCTGCCGGGGCGGGTGCTGCCGCCCTCGATCCGCGTCACCGGCGACCCGGCCGAGGCGCTGGCCGGGGCGCAGATGCTGCTGTTGGTCACGCCGTCCCAAGCGGTGCGGGCGGAATGCGAGCGGATCGCGCCCCACGCCGCGCCCGATCTGGTGGCGATTCTGTGCGCCAAGGGCGTGGAACGGGAAACCGGCCTGCTGATGAGCGAAGTGGTGGCCGAGGCATTGCCGGGCCGCCCGGTGGCCGCCCTGTCGGGGCCGTCCTTTGCGGACGAAGCCGCTGACGGCCTGCCCACCGCCGTCACCATCGCCTGCGCGGATCTGGACGTGGCGCGGGCGGCCGCCGCGGCGCTGGGGCATGGCGCGTTCCGGCCCTATGCGGGCGCCGACATCATCGGGGTGGAGTTGGGCGGCGCGTGCAAGAACGTGATCGCCATCGCTTGCGGCGCGTGCGAGGGGCTGGGCCTTGGCGCCAACGCCCGCGCCGCGCTGATCGCCCGCGGGCTGGCGGAGATCGGCGCGCTCGGGGCCGCGATGGGCGCCGACCCGGCGACGCTGGCCGGGCTGGCGGGCTTGGGCGATCTGACGCTGACCTGCACCTCGCCCAAATCGCGCAACATGGCGTTCGGTATCGCGCTGGGCAGGGCTGGCGGGCTGGCGGCCCCGAACATGGGCGCGAACATGGGCGCGAACGCAGCCTCCGATCCCACCCCTACCTTGGCCGCCCCGACCTTGGCCGAGGGCGCGGAGAACGCCGCCTCGGTCACCGATCTGGCACGGACGCACGGCGTGACCATGCCGATCTGCGAGGCGGTGCGCGCGGTGCTCGACCGCCGGATCGACCTGCATTGCGCGATCGAGGGCTTGCTGGCCCGCCCGCTGCGGGTCGAATAGGCCGCTAGCGCGCGCTTCTGGGGCCCGTCACCAGCCACACTAGGAATCCCAGCAGCGGCAGGAACAGGATCGCCATCACCCAGACCACCTTGGCCAAGGTTCCGCTGCGCGACGTCACCACCGAGATGATCGCCCAGATGTCGAGCGCGAGCAGCAGCAGCGCGCCGATCCCCCCGGTTGAGCCCATCATGAAGAAATCCCCGTGCATGATCCATCCTCGCTGCAGCCGTCATCTTCTGGTTATGAGTCCTGAGCCTAGTATGGCACCATGCCCGTCAGTTCCGAACTCCATGGATAAATCAAGCACCATGTATTGAATGGAAGCCATGTCTACCTCACTCTCTCAATGCATTCTTTCAGCAAACGGCTGGGATCGGCCTAGGCGTCGATGTCTGCCTTGGTTCTGTCAGCGTGCCTGCTGCTGCCGAGCACACGCTCCTGCTCGGGGTCGGCCGGTATCGCCGATCTCCATCTGAGCCGGATGTTTCCGTAGGGCAAGCGCTGCTCGGGGTCGCCGTCAACCACCCCGGCCAAAACGCAGCGTGCGCCGCTGCGGGTCTCAAACAGGCCGGTGAGCCGAAACCCGGGCTTTTTGGAACCACGGTTCTCGACCTCCAGCGGCTCAAGCAGAACGCAGGCGGCGGCATCCGCATCCTGAACGCAGATTTCCGGGTAAGCGGACAACAGAGGGCCGATCGCTTCCCATGTTGCGACCTCGGGTACACGCTGCCCTGTCGATCGACTGTGGTAGGTGAAGATCGCGATTGTTGCAGCACGACGCATTGCCGACGCGCGCAGCTCGGCATCGGACCCCGGCGGATCCGCGTTGCTGATGTAGACGGGGCTGAGTTGGATGCAGGCCGAAAGCAATGCTGCGGACAATAGAACAAGCATGCGCATGGAAACGGCCCCTGGTGATGATCGCCGGACGGTGAGCGTACTGGCTGCGCGGTTCATCGCGGAAGCCTCCTCGTTACTGAGGTTTCACTAACTTCGCCGGGCAAGGTGATCGGTGCCCATTCCATGCTTGAAAGATCGACGCGCACCAGCGGGCCGGCGCCCCCCGCGCTGCGCTGCGCCAACCCGGCGATGAGCAGCGTGCGGCCATTCCCCAAAACCGAAGGGGGACGGACCGCGCGGCCCGCCCCCCTTCGGTAACGATGGTCATCGCAGGATCGTTCCCCAAGCGCTTCAGCCGCTCAGGCCGCTTCGTAGAGGAAAACCGCCTCGTTCATCGTCGACAGCAGCGGGTCGTTGGCCAGCGCGATCTCCTCGATCTGCGTGATCGACGACGCGCCCAGCAGCGCCGCCGCGTCCATCCGGGGTTTGAACGCGGCCCACAGGGCTTGGACCTCTTGCAGCTTGGCGGCGATATCCGTCGTCGGCGGATTGATGATCGCCACCGTCGGCAGCCCGTCGGTCAGCGCGGTCAGCGACAGATCGAACAGGCGGACCGTTTCGCCCAACGCCGCGCGCGCCGCGTCGGGGTCGATGGCGAGGGCGTACAGGCAGGCCTCCTTCGACATCTTTTGCGACAGCATCCGCCGGCGGCACGACACGTTGATGGCGATGGCCAGCCCCAGCGAGATCGAGCGGTCGCCATAGGCCATCTCAAATTCCTTCACCGAGTTGTCCATGTTGACCAGAACCGGCACGTTCAGCTTCGCGATGGTCGCCATCTGCGCGTCATCGGCCGCGCCCGAGGTCACCGACAGCTGGATCGCGGCGCCATAGCCGAGCCACAGGCCATCGACCACCTTCAGGCTTTCGATCACGCGCGGGTTGGTTTCCACGGTCAGCCCTTGGCTTGCGTCGCCATGCATCAGGCCGGTCAGCGTGCGGTCGAACAGGCCATGGGCGGCGGCCATCATCGCCAGGCGGCGCTCAGGCTCCACGCCCAGACGCACCATCGCGGCGGATTTGGCCATCCGCTGGCTTAGCATCCGCTGGCGGCCCGACAGGTTGATCTTGCGCTTGGCGGCCTGGGCGGCGTCCTCGGCGCCGGGCAGGGGCGTGTTGGCGAGGGCGGGAAAAGCGCCGTGCGCCAGCGCCATTGTGGCCGCGCCGGTCAGCAGCGTGCGGCGGTTCAGGACGCAGGCGGAGGAAGACGGCAGTGCTACGCTCGTGGCGCCACGCTCTCGATCAAATGCTCTGCTACGGGAGGCATCGACCGGACGCCCCCATGCGGCGACTGCTACACAGGCCATCTGCATCAGGAAGCCGTGCGGAACGAGAGCGATGCGGTGGCGTCCCCCGTCGCTTCGATGCGTCGCAGCATCATTCAGCGAGTGCTCATTTCAAATAAAATTATCGAAACCATGAGATTACGGGGTTAACTGAGTTGCTCTCCAAGAAAATTGCGGCGTTTCGCTGCGATCTAACGATCCATTTGCACTAGTGAATATTTGGATGCGATGCGAAATTTGGTTATTTTTTTAGAACTTGTCCTTTCGGCGGCGAATTTCAGCGAATACCGCGGCATCGTCGGCCCCGGCCAGCCCAATGGCGGCCTTCAGCGACGGCAGCGGCACGCGTAGGAACGGGTTGGTCGCCAGCTCGGTCGCAAGGGTGGGGGGCATCACCGGCTCTCCGCCCTGTTTGCGCGCGATGCGGGCGGCGAGGGCCTGATTGTCCGGCTCGATGCTCAGGGCGAAGCGGGCGTTGGCGTCGAAATAATCGTGGCCGGAATAAATCTGGGTGTCGGGCGACATATCCATCAGCTTGCTCAGGCTGGTCCACATCTGGGCGGCGGTCCCCTCGAACAATCGCCCGCAGCCGAGCGCCATAAGGCTGTCGGCGGTGAAGGCGGCCCCTGAGCCGGCGAAATGATAGGCGATGTGGCCGACCGTGTGGCCCGATACGTCGATCACGCGCGCCTCGGCCGATCCGACGCGGATGCAGTCGCCTTCCTCCAACTGATGGTCCAGCGGCGGCAGGCGGTGGGCGTCGGCGCGCGCCCCGATCACCTGCGCGCCATAGCGGGCGACCAGCGCGTCCACCGCTTCGACATGATCGCCGTGGTGGTGGGTCAGCAGGATCAGGTCCAGCTTGCCGCCCGCGGCTTCGATGGCGGCGATCAGGGGGGCGGCCTCGGGCGCGTCGACGACGGCGAACACGCCGTCGATCGGGTCGTGCAACAGATAGCCGTAGTTGTCGGTCCGGCAGGGGATGATGCTGATTTCAAGCGCCATGTCGGGTCCTTTCCAAGGGCTGCGCCGCGGCGGCGCGGCGGGCCGGGATAGTGCTGCGCCGCGGTGGCGCGATGGGTTGGTGCCGCGCCGCGGGTGCGCTAGGCTTGGGGCGAACTCTGTCCGATCAAGGGGCCGCGCGCAATGCATCTGGACGTGACCGACCTGCGCCAGTTTTACTATCGCACCCAGCTGGGCCGCTCGGTGCAACGATCCGTGCGCGCCTCGGTGCGCGCGATGTGGCCCGATGTGACCGGTCTGGCGCTGGTCGGCTTCGGCTTCGCCGCGCCCTATCTGCGCCCGCTGATGGCCGAGGCGGACCGCACCTTATGCCTGATGCCCGCCCAGCAGGGCGTGTGCGGCTGGCCCGCCGAGGGCCCCAACGTATCCGTCCTGACCGACGAAACGCAGTGGCCGCTATCGGCGGGCTTCGCCGACCGCATCGTGATCGCCCACGGGCTTGAGACCTGCGAGCGCCCCGGCGCGCTGCTCGAGGAGATCCATCGCGTGCTGGCGCCTGGCGGGCGGGCGATCTTCATCGTGCCGAACCGGACCGGGATGTGGGCGCGGTCCGATCAGACGCCATTCGGCTATGGGCGGCCTTATTCGTCGGGGCAGCTCGAATCCGTGCTGCGCGGCCATGATTTTCAGGTGGAGCGCTATGACGCCGCGCTGTATGGCCCGCCGAGCGCGAAGCGGTTCTGGCTGAAAACCGCGCGGATGTGGGAGCAGGCGGGGCGGCGCATCGGCGCCGACCGGCTGGCGGGCGCGGTGCTGGTGGAGGCGACGCGCACCGCCTGGACGCTGCCGCGGCGCGGGAAAGAGGTGCGGTCGCGCTCGCCCTTCGGGGTGCTGGGCGGGCTGGCGCCCAAGCCGTCGCCGGGTGCGGTGGCGGGCGGGCGCGCGCGTGAGGGCCGCTGAGGCGGGACGGCTGATCGGGCGGGGCGCCACGGAGCGCTGGCGCTTCGCGCTCGGGGGCGGGCGTCGCGCATTTCCGCTGAGTCAGAACACGATTCCGATCCCGAGGCCGGTTCGCACCCGTCCGCCACCGCCGATGCCGACCGACACCGAGGGGCGGATCCGCCACCACGGCCACGGGCGCCCTGCGGCTTGGGGGGCAGAGGCGTCCGCCGCGCCTGCGCCCGCCGCGGCATAGGCGGCGGCGAAGGCGTCTTGCATGTGCGCGGGGCAGGTCAGCGTCGGCGTCGCCCGCGACCGGCCTAGCGCGGTGGCGGAGGCGGGGGTGCAATAGATCGCCACCCCTTCGGCATGGCCCGACAGGTAGCTGTCCAGCGTTTGTTGCGCCGCCGGGCCGGTGGTCGCGCGTCCGCAGGCGGCGAGCCGCGCGGCGCCGGACCCGCCGGGCCGGCCTTGCGCGCCGTCCGACAGGCCGGTGGCCCGCCACGGGGCGTCCGGTGCGGGGCAGGCGGCGGCGGTCGGCGCCTGCGCGGTTGTTTGCGCCCCCGCGCAAGCGCCGAGCGCGCAGACAAGCGCCAGCCACAGGCCTGCGGGCGGACGGACCCGCGGATTTGAGCGAATCGGCGTGTTCATGGGGCAAGGATACCGCATGAGCGGGGTCGCCGCGCCTGCTCCGTGGACCTGCCCTTGCGTCGCCCTTGCGCGCGCCGCCCCGCGCCGTCACCCTCTGCGCCAAAGCCGCCATTCCGCGCGGCGCCGATCAGGGAGAGACCCGCATGACCGAACCGGCTGTCGTTCTGAGCATCGAGGAGGGTGTCGCGGACATCCAGCTCAACCGTCCCGAGAAGATGAACGCCATCACCGTCGATCTGCTGCGTGAGATGGCTGACGTCGCCGCCGCCGTGGCCGCCGACCCGTCGGTGCGCGTCGCGGTGCTGCACGGCGCGGGTCGGGCGTTTTGCGCGGGGCTCGACAAGGGTAACTTCGCGAAGATGGTGCAGAGCGGGAAAGGCTCGCTCGGCGGCGACATCATGGAGCGGAGCCACGGCCCTGCGAACCTGTTCCAGCATGCGGGCATGATGTGGCGCGACCTGCCGGTGCCGGTGATCGCGGCGGTGCATGGCGCGTGCCTCGGGGGGGGGCTGCAGATCGCGCTCGGGGCTGACATCCGCATCGCGGCGCCGGGGACCAAGATCTCGGTGATGGAGATGAAGTGGGGCCTGGTGCCGGACATGGGCGGCATGGTCACGATGCTGCCGCTGGTGCGCGGCGACGTGTTGCGGCGGCTGATCTACACCGCCGAGGTGATCGAGGCCGATGAGGCCTGCGCGCTGGGCCTGATGACCGAGGTGGCCGAGGACCCGCTGGCCCGCGCCCGCGCGCTGGCGCAGGGCATCGCCGGGCGCAGCCCGTCGGCGATGCGGGCGGCGAAGGAGCTGTGCAATCTGGCGCTGTCGGGCGCGTCGGAGGCGGAGGTGCTGCTGGCCGAAAGCCGCCTGCAACAGGGCGTGATCGGCGGCAAGGACCAGATCGAGACGGTGATGGCGCAGCTCGAAGGTCGCGCGGCGGTCTATCGCTGAGGGCGGCGCTTTTTCAGCGGCGTCCCGCCTCGCCGCGGGGGCGGGCTCGGGGGGCGTCGAACCCCCGCTCGCCCGCGCCGCCATGCGGCGGCGGGGGGCTCTAGGCCTGACCGTCGCGCAGGGCCTTGCCACGGGGCGCCGGCCGACCGAAAGGGCGGCGCGGGAGCGGGAGGGGCGCCGCCCCTCCTCGAGCGTGCCCGCTCCGTTGGGTCCGCCCCCTTGGATCAGCGCCCGCCGGTCACGTCGACGATGGCGCCGGTGACATAGCTCGCCTCGTCCGACAGCAGCCACAGCACTGAGTTGGCGATCTCCTCTGGCGATCCGGCCCGGCCCATGGGGCAGGACGGGCCGAGCTTTTCGGCGCGGTCCGGCTCTCCGCCGCTGGCGTGGATGTCGGTGTCGATGATCCCGGGCCGCACCGAATTGACGCGCACTCCCTCGGGGCCCAGCTCTTTCGACAGCCCGATGGTCATCACGTCCACCGCGCCCTTGCTGGCGGCGTAATCCACATAGTTGTTGGGGCTGCCCAGCCTTGCGGCCACCGACGAGATGTTGACGACCGAGCCGCCCTTGCCGCCGCGCGACGTGGACATGCGCCGCGCCGCCTCGCGCACCGTCATGAAAGCGCCGAGGATGTTGACGTCGAAGATCCGGCGCATCCGTTCCACGCTCATGTCCGCGAGCTGGCTGGTGGGGCCGACGATCCCGGCGTTCACCACCACGCCGGACACCGGGCCGAGGGCGGCCTCGGCCTCGTCATACATGCGGATCACGTCCGCCTCGGAGGCCATGTCGCCCTGATTCACGCAAACCCGCGCGCCCAAGGAGCGGACAGCGTCCGCCACAGCGTCCGCGCTGGCGCGGTCGCTGACATAGTTGACGGTGACGTCCCAGCCGCGTGCGGCGGCGCCCTTGGCGATGGCGGCGCCGATGCCGCGGCTGCCTCCGGTGATGACGATGTGCATGATCGGTCCCTTCGCTGGCGCGGCCCCCGTTGATCGGGGCGCGCGCGTTCGGGGCGAAGGGTCGCGCGTGGGGGCGCGCAAGGCAAGGGTCGCGCGTGGGGGCGCAAGGCAGGAGGGGCGCGTGGGGGCGCGCAAGGCAAGGGCAACGGGGCCGGCCCGGCGCGCCGATCCGCCCCGCGGGACGCTTACGGGAAGCGGTTGTCGCGCGGGAAGCCCCGCGGCGCCATCCGCCCCGGCCCGGCGCGATCGCCCTGCCATTCCGTCAGATCCGTCACATGCCGGGTGCGCCCGGCGCTGTCGGGCCATTTCAACCCGCCCGCGAGCGCGAGGGGCAGCGCATCGATCAACCCGCCATCCTTATAGCGTTGCAGCCGCAAGCCCTTGCCGCGGGCCAGCGTCGGGCATTGCTCGATAGGGAACACCAGCATCTTGCGGTTGTCGCCGATCACGGCGATGGAATCGGCGCCGTCTGGCACCCCGCGGCAGCTCACGGCCTTGGCGGGCGCTTTCACGTTCAGCACTTGGCGCCCGGCGCGGGTCTGGGCCAGCAGGTCGTCCTCGGCGGCGACAAAGCCATCCCCCGCGTCGCTCGTGATCAGCCGGCGCGCGCCGGGGCGGTGGACGAACATCGCCACCATCTCGTCCTCGTTCGGCAGGTCGATCATCAGGCGCAGCGGCTCTCCGGTCCCGCGCCCGCCGGGCAGGCGGTCGGCGGGCAGGGTGAACACCCGGCCGGAGGAGCTGAGCAGCAGCACCTTGTCGGTCGTCTCGGCGTGGAACACGAATCGCGGGCCGTCGCCGTCCTTGAACTTTTGCTCGGCATCGAGCGCGCTATGCCCCTTCATCGCGCGGATCCAGCCCATGGCGGAGCAGACCACCGTGATCGGCTCCCGCTCGATCAGCGTCTCGGGCGGGGCGGCGTCCATCTTGGGGGCGTCGGCGAACCCGGTGCGGCGGGCGCCCAAGGGCCACGCATCCCCGGCCTCGTCCTTCAGCCGCGCGATGTCGTCCGCGAACGTCACGCCGCGCAGCTTGCGCGGGGCGCCGAACTTGTCGCGCATCGCCTTCAGGTCCGCGGTGATCCGGTCCCACTGCGCGCCCTCGCTGTCGACCAGCGCGTCGAGCCTGGCGCGCTCGGCCATCAGGCGGTCGCGCTCGGCGCGAAGCTCCATCTCCTCCAGCCGCCGCAAGGACCGCAGCCGCATGTTGAGGATCGCTTCGGCCTGCCCGTCGGACAGCCGCAGCGGCCCGGCGCTTTCGGTCGCCGCGATCCCCTCGGGCCATTGCGCCCAATCCTCGGCCATCAGGCTGGCCTTGGGGTCGTCGTCATAGCGGATGATCTCAATCACCCGGTCCAAATTCAGGAACGCGACGATATAGCCTTCGAGCGTTTCCAGCCGCGACGCGATCTTGGCCAGCCGGTGCGCGGCGCGGCGCAGCAGCACCTCTCGCTGGTGGTCGAGCCACGCGCGCAGCACTTCGATCAGCCCGCAGACCTTGGGGATCCTGCCGTCGATCAGCACGTTCATGTTGAGCGGCGATTTCACCTCAAGGTCGCTCATGCGGAACAGCTGTTCCATCAGCACCGCGGGGTCGACGTTGCGGGTCTTCGGCTCCAGGACAATCCGCAGATCCTCGGCGCTTTCATCGCGCACGTCGCCAAGGATCGGCAGCTTTCGGTTGGTGATCAGGTCGGCGATTTTCTCGATCAGGCGTGATTTCTGCACCTGATAGGGGATCTCCAGCACCACGATCCGCCATTGACCGCGGCCCAGGTCCTCAAGGACCCAACGCGCCCGCAGCCGGAACGCGCCGCGCCCGGTGCGATAGCTTTCCACGATGCTGTCGCGCGATTCCACCAGCACGCCGCCGGTCGGGAAATCAGGGCCGGGCATCTTCTCCAGCAACGTCTCGACCTTGGCGTCGGGGTGCTTGATCAGATGCAGCGCGGCGTCGATCACCTCGCCCGCATTGTGCGGCGGGATCGAGGTCGCCATGCCCACCGCGATGCCGTTCGAGCCATTCGCCAGCAGGTTGGGGAACGCGCCGGGCATCACGATCGGTTCTTCGTCGGCGCCGTCATAGGTCAGGCGCAGATCGACCGCGTCCTCATCCAAGCCGTCCATCATCGCGACGGCGACGGCGGTCAGCTTGGCCTCGGTATACCGCATCGCCGCGGCGCCATCGCCGTCGATGTTGCCGAAATTGCCCTGACCGTTCACCAGCGGATAGCGCACCGCGAAATCCTGCGCCAAGCGCACCAGCGCGTCATAGACCGACTGATCGCCGTGGGGATGGTATTTGCCGATCACGTCGCCGACCACGCGCGCCGATTTCTTGAACCCCTGCGCGGGGTCCAATTTCAGCAGCCGCATCGCCCAAAGGATGCGCCGGTGCACCGGCTTCAGCCCATCGCGCGCGTCGGGCAAGGCCCGGTGCATGATGGTCGACAGCGCGTATTGCAAATACCGATCTCCCAGCGCCCGGCGCAGGGGTTCGGCAAGCACGAGGCCCTCTGGGGGCAGGTCGTCGGAATCTGTAATTTCGGCCATGATCCGGTTATGATGCAGCGTGCGCGCGGCGTCCAGACCCGCGGGCCGGACCCGCAGGCTTGACGCGGGCGCGCCGCGTGGCGCTGATGGCCCGCCCCCCATTCAGGGCGGCGAAGCGAGGCTCCATGACCCAGCGCGTGATCCTGATTTCCGGCTGCTCCTCCGGCATCGGCCTTGATGCCGCGCACACCTTGCGGGACCGCGGCTGGCGGGTGTTCGCGTCGTGCCGGGCCGAGGCCGATTGCGAGCGGCTGCGGGCCGAGGGGTTCGAATCGCCCGTCTTGGACCAAGCGGATGAGGCGAGCGTCGACGCCGCCTTCGATCAGGTGCTGGCGGCGACCGGCGGGCGGCTCGACGCGATCTACGCCAATGGCGGCTACATGATCCCCGGCGCGGTTGAGGACATCCCAAGGGACGCCATGCGCGCGATATTCGAGGGCAACCTGTTCGGCGTCCACCAGATGGCGCGGCGGGCGCTGCCGGTGATGCGCGCCCAAGGGCACGGCCGGATCGTGGTCTGCTCCTCGGTTCTGGGTCTGCTCGCCTTGCGCTATCGCGGCCCCTACATCGCCACCAAATTCGCCATGGAGGGGTTGTTCGACACCCTGCGCATGGAACTGCGCGACCCTGACTGGGCGCGAAACATCCATGTCTCGATTCTGGAGCCCGGCCCGATCGTCACCCCGATCCGCGCAAAATCGCGGCCGCACTTTGAGCGGTGGATCGACTGGCAGGCCTCCGCCTGGCGGACGCAGTATGAGACGCTGCTGCGCCCGCGGCTTTACGCCTCCGACGACCAGACGCCGAGCTTTTCGAACCTGCCCGCCAGCGCCGTCACCCGCCGCCTGATCCACGCGATCGAGGCCCCGCGCCCGCGCCCGCGCTACTTCATCACCCCGCCGACTTGGGTGGCCGAGGCGGCGCGGCGCTTCCTGCCCACCCGGCTGCGCGATGCGTTGTTCCGCCACGCCTGAGGGCCGCTTGCGTCGCGGCGCTGGTCAGACGGGGGCTGGCGCACTATCTTGGGCCTCATGTCACAAACTCTGCTGATTATTTCGTTCATCGCCTGCCTCGCCGTTCTGGCGGTGCTGCTGTTCGGCGTCGGGTCCTTTGCCAAGGGTGGGGACTTCAACCGCAAATATGCCAACAAGATCATGCGCATGCGCATTATCGCCCAGGCACTTGCGGTGGCGCTTATCATGCTGACCGTCTGGCTGGCCCGCAGCGGCAACTGACCGTCCGGGCGGCGCGCCGCGTCGCCCCGGTCTATCTTCACGGCGCCGGGTTCGGCGCCGCGCACCGGGCCGCGCGCCCTTCAATCCAAGGGGGCGCTTGCCTGTCATGGTCGTTCTGAACCGCATCTACACCCGCACCGGCGACGCCGGGGAAACCGCGCTCGGCAACGGATCGCGGGTGGCGAAGCATTCGCCCCGCGTCACCGCGTACGGCACGGTCGACGAAGCGAACGCGACCATCGGGATGGCGCGCCTCCACGCCACCGACGAGATGGATGACGCGCTGGCCCGCATCCAGAACGACATGTTCGATCTGGGCGCCGATCTGTGCACCCCCGACATGCACAAGGACGCCGAGGCCAAGTATCCGCCGCTTCGCATGTCGCAAAAGCAGGTGGACCGGCTGGAGGTTGAGATCGACGCGATGATCGCGATTCTGGAGCCGCTGCGCAGCTTCATCCTGCCCGGCGGCACGGCGCTGTCGGCCTATCTGCACCTGTGCCGCACGGTATCGCGGCGGGCGGAGCGGCTGACGGTGGAACTCGCCTCGATGGAGGACGTGAACGAGCACGCGGTGAAGTATCTCAACCGCCTGTCGGACTGGTTCTTCGTGGCGGGGCGGATCGCGAACGATGACGGCAAGGCGGATGTTCTGTGGACGCCGGGTGCTAATAGATGACTTGGTTGAAATTTATAGATTCTGTGATTGGAAATATTGCTTGGCCAGTAGTGGTTATTTTCATATCTTGGTTTTTCAAAAAAGAAGTTGAAAAGTTATTCAAATATTTGTCTACGGTAAAGTTTGGAAATTTTGAGGCTTCGTTCAGTAGTGATATATCGAAAGTTTCAGAGACGATAGATGAATCTATTGAAGATGTTGGTGATATAAATGCAGCGGGCTTGGATAACTTTGAAACCTTCGACGAATTTTCAAAGGTCAGCCCTCGGGGGGCCATCCTAGCTTCTTGGATCGAGTTACAGGCGAGAATGAATGATAAATACGTCAAAGCCAAAGATGAGAAAGGCTTTGCCTCCCCGCGAGTGCTTGCAAAACTTGCCCTTGATGATGGGACCTTTTCTAAGGACCAATATCAGGCATTTTTAAAATTGAATGATCTCAGAAATGCTGCGGCTCACGTAGCGGAATTCAACCTATCGGTGCATGATGCGCAGTCTTACATCCGCTCTGTTAGACAGCTGAGTTCGCTATTGAAGGGTTGAGGACAAGGCGTCGCCTAAGCTACGCTCCCCCCTCAATGCGCCTCCGCCCAACTCTTCCCCATCCCGGCATCCACCACCAGTGGCGTCTCGAACTGCACCGCCGGGGCCGCCGCGCCCTCCATGACCACTTTCACCGCCGCGATCGTCGCCTCGGCCTCGTCCTCGCGCACCTCGAACAGCAATTCGTCGTGGACCTGCAGCAGCATTCGGCCCGATAGCCGCTCCGCCGCCATCACCCCCGGTATGCGGACCATCGCTCGGCGGATCACGTCCGCCGCCGTGCCCTGGATCGGCGCGTTGATCGCCGCGCGCTGGGCGAATGCGACCCGAGGGCCGCCCGCATTGATCTCCGGCGTGTGGATGCGGCGGCCGAACAGCGTCTCGACGAACCCGTTCGCCTTCGCCTCGGCCTTCACCCGGTCCATATAGGCGCGGATGCCGGGGAACTTCTCAAAATACGCGTCGATGAAGGCCTTGGCCTCGTCGCGCGGGATACGCAGGTTCGCGGCCAGCCCGAACGCGGAAATCCCATAGATCACCCCGAAATTGATCGCCTTGGCCTGACGGCGGATCATCGGGTCCATGCCTTCCAAAGGCACGCCGA
>JBLIKI010000007.1:0-34839 GCA_047636235.1 Paracoccaceae bacterium
ATCGGCCCGATCGGGGTGGTGATCGCCTATGGGTTCGCGCGGTTCTCTGGCGTTGCGCTGCAACAATTGCGCGACGCGATCTTCGCCAAGGTCGCCCAGCGGGCGCTGCGCAAGATGGCGCTGACCACGTTCCAGCATGTCCATGCGCTCAGCATGCGCTTTCATCTGGGGCGGCGTACCGGGTCGCTGAACCGGATCATCGACCGCGGGGTCAAAAGCGTCGATTTCCTGCTGCGCTTCGTGCTGTTCTCAATCCTGCCGTTGATATTGGAGCTGGCGCTGGTGGCGGGGATCTTCCTGTTCCAGTTCGATTGGCGCTATTTCGCGGTGATCGTGGTGATGATCGCGGGCTATGTGTGGTTCACCTTCGCGGTCACCGAAAAACGCGTGCAGATCCGCAAGCGCATGAACGATGAGGACCAGAACGCCACCCAAAAGGCCACCGACAGCCTGCTGAACTTTGAGACCGTCAAATATTTCGGGGCCGAGGGGCGCGAGGCTGACCGCTATGACAGCTCGATGGCTAAATATGAGACCGCCGCCGTCAGCACCGGCGTCACCCTCGCGGGGCTGAACGCAGGCCAAAGCCTGATCATCGCCTTCGGGTTGGCGGCGGTGATGATCATGTCGGCGCTGGGGGTGCAGGACGGCACGCTGACGGTCGGCGATTTCGTCATGGCCAACGCCTTCATCATCCAGATCACCATGCCGCTGAATTTCCTCGGCACCGTTTACCGCGAAATCCGCCAGGCGCTGGTCGACATGCGCGAGATGTTCGTGCTGCTGGAACAGCCCGCCGAGGTCGAGGACAAGCCCGGCGCGCTTGCCTTGCGCGTCTCCGGCGGCGCGGTGGCCTTTGAGAACGTGGTGTTCGGCTATGAAAGCGACCGCGGCATCCTGAAAGGCGTCACCATCCACGCCGCCGCGGGGCGCACCGTGGCGGTCGTGGGGCCCACGGGATCGGGCAAGTCCACGCTCGGGCGGCTGCTGTTCCGGTTCTATGACGTGAATGAGGGGAGCGTGACCATCGACGGGCAGGACCTGCGCGACATCACGCAAAGCAGCCTTCGCGCCGCGATCGGCGTGGTGCCGCAGGACACGGTGCTGTTCAACGACACCATCGGCTATAACATCGCCTATGGCCGCGCCGATGCGACGCGCGAGGAAATCGAGGACGCCGCCCGCGCCGCGCAGATCCATGACTTCATCGTCACGCTGCCGAAAGGCTATGACACCATGGTGGGGGAACGCGGGCTGAAGCTGTCGGGCGGGGAAAAGCAGCGCGTCGCCATTGCGCGCACCATCCTCAAGAACCCGCCGATCCTGATCTTGGATGAGGCGACCAGCGCGCTGGACACCGACACTGAGCGAGAGATTCAGGCCGCGCTGAAGAAGCTGTCCAAAGACCGCACCGTGCTGGTGATCGCGCACCGGCTGTCGACGGTGGTGGATGCAGATCAGATCGTGGTGCTGGACGCCGGGCGGGTGGTGGAAAGCGGAAACCATGCCGATCTGCTGGCCAGCGGCGGGCGCTATGCCCAGCTGTGGTCGCGGCAGGGCGCTGATGAGGACGCAGCCGTCTGAGCGCGGATTGGCGCGGCGGGCGGTTGCATCCGCGCCGAGACAGGTGAGAGAGTTGCCATTCGGTTGGTGGAATGTGCCATGCGATCCGGTTGTTCATGGTGGGTCATGAATGACCGCAGGGTTTCCTAAAACAAAGCGTCCTCCGCGCGGCCGTCGGGCTGCAGGTTGCGGCGCTTGCCGGTCAGGCGGACGCCGCGGTGTTCTTGGCGCGCGGCGGATCGACGGCGACGCTGGCCGATCTCGACGGCGCCGGCATCACCGATGATGAGGTCTCGGGCTTTGCCGCGATCAGCTGTCACATGCTCCAGACAGGGACGATCGGGTGCGGCACGGCCAAGCGGGGCGGGGAGGCGGGGTTCACCTTCAGGCTGGCCTTCTCTCCTACCGGGCCCGAAGCGTGGGATTTCGTCTCCGGCGCGCTGACCGCCGATCCGGGCGTCAGCGGCACGGCCAATGTCAGCATCTGGCCCGCGAGTCTTTCGGGGAGCGTTCTGTCGGGGCCCTCTCCGCTGGCGGACATGACGCGGATCGCGAGCTTCACGATCAACACCCACGACGTCAAAGCTTGGCCGAGCGACGAGGTCTCGGACCTTTATCTGGCCGCCGGCGGCGAACTTCCGCTCTGGGACACGGTGAACGACACGATCACTGGCGCGCTCAGCCATGGTTTACAGGCGCGCACAGCGCTGGCGGTTCCGCTGCGGGCCAGCCCGCTGCCGCCGCCTGCCGCGCCGGTGGGCCTTGGAATGGTGCGCCGCCGACGCTGATCAGCGACGACTGGCGGGCGACGACTGGCGAAAAAGGCCGCCGGAGCGATCCGGCGGCCTCCTGCGTTTTGCGGGTCCGTTCCGCTGGTCCGGAATAGGCGCGGATCACTCCGCCGCTTTGGCGAACACGTTGATCGGCGGGGCCGGGGGCGCCGACGGCGTCTGGGACGCGAACACCAGATCGCTCGGCGCCATCTTGCGCGCCGCCTCCTCCAGCCGTAGATCCGCCGCCACCTGCGGGTACATCCCCGACCTGACCCGCCGGATCAGCGCCGCCGTCCCCGCGCCGACCCAGATCCGCGCCGCCAGCGCCGCGGGGGTCACGATCAGCGTCAGCACCGTCGCGACGCCAAGGCCGAACACCACGGCAGTCGCCAACTGCTTCCACCACAGCGCGGTGGGAGCGTCGATGGAATAGGACCCGGCGAAGAAATCCACCGAGATGCCGAACATCATCGGCGTCAGCCCCGCCATGGTGGTGATCGTCGTCAGCAGCACCGGACGGATGCGTTGTTCCGCGGTGCGCACGATCGCCTCCAGCTTGGGCATCTGGCGGGCGAATTCCTGATAGGTGTCGATCAGCACGATGTTGTTGTTCACCACGATCCCGGCCAAGGCCACGATCCCCGTGCCGGTCATGATGATCGAGAACGTCTGACCCATGATCAGCATCCCCATCAGCACCCCCGCCACCGACATCACCACCGCAGTCAGCACCAGCACCGAGTTATAGATAGAATTGAACTGCGCCAGCAGGATCACGAACATCAGCCCCAGCGCGCCCGCGAAGGCCTTGCCGAGGAACGCCATGGTCTCGGCCTGTTCCTCTTGATCGCCGACCTTGGACCAGGTGATGCCGGGGGGCAGGGGCTGTTCCTCCTCCAGCCATTTGGCGATCGCCTCGACTTGGGCGGTGGGGTTCACGCCCTCGGCCACGTCGGATTTAACGTCAAAGAACCGCACGCCGTTGAAGCGGTTGATCTCCCCCAGCTTCGGCTTGGCCGAGCGGGTGACGAAGTTCGACAGCGGGATCAGCCCCTGCGCGGTGCGCACCCGCATGGTGTCGAGCGTTGAGATCACGCGGTCGGATTCGGGATAGCGCACCCGGATCTCGATTTCATCATCAGACCCGTCGGGCCGCATGGTGTCGAGCTTCACGCCCCGTGTGATCAGGTTGACCATGGCGCCGATGGTCGACACGTCGGCGCCATAGCGGCCCGCGGTGGCGACATCCACGTCCAGTTCCCAATCGATGCCGGGCAGGGGCAGGGTGTCCTCCTGGTCGCGCAGCCCCTCCATCGCGTCGACATGGGCGCGGACGATGCTGGCGGCCTGTTGCAAATCCTCCCAATTCTCGCCCTGAACGCGGATCTGGATCGGCTTGCCTGAGGCGGGGCCGCTCGTCTGGGGCGTGATCTCGGCATAGACGCCGGGATAGGCGGCGAGCTTGAAGTTGATCTCATCCAAGATCAGCTGGCCTTTGCGGCGGGCGTCCCAAGGCGCCAATTCGACTTGGATCTGACCGATGGAGTCGGTGGGCTTGTTGCCGCCGCGCTGTTGCAGGCCGCCGTCGCCGGCGAAGGAGAACACCGCCTCAACGCCGTTGACCGGCATGACGATGTCCTCGACCTCTCGCAGCAGGCGGTCGCGTTCGTGGAGCGACAGGTTGCCGCGCGCGCGCACGAAGATCACCGCACGCTCGGGCTCGGTCTTCACAAAGAATTCCACGCCGTTGTTGTTGGCGCCATAGACCGTGAACGCCCCCCACACCCCCGCCGCGGCGACGATCAGCGCCACGAACGGCATGATCGGGTTGCCGGTCAGGAAATAGATGACCGACCCGAACCAAGTGCGCTTATAGCCCGCCGCCGGGGGGGGCGGCGCCTTGGCTGAAATCCCCGCCGCCGCGCGCAGCCGCGCCACGATTCGACCCATGCCGCGGCTGATCCGTCCGACCACGCCGCCGATCACCGGCAGATAGATCAGCGCCACCACCAACGACGCCGACAGCACGAAGATCAGCGTCACTGGCAGGTGGCCCATGAACTGCCCCGCCATCCCCGGCCAGAACAGCATCGGCAGGAACGCGCACAGCGTGGTGGCGGTCGAGGACACGATCGGCCAGAACATCCGCTTGGCCGCAGCCCCATAGGCGGTCATCGGACCTACGCCGCGCTCAATCTCTTGGTCGGCGTATTCCACCACCACGATGGCGCCGTCCACCAGCATGCCGACCGCTAGGATCAGGCCGAACATCACGATGTTGGTGACCGACATGTCGAACATCGCCAGCATCGCAAAGCACAAAAGGAACGAGCACGGGATCGCGAACCCGACCAGCAGCGCCGACCGCAGCCCCAGCGTGCCCAGCACCACGATCATCACCAGCGCGATCGCGGTCAGCACCGAACCTTCGAGCTGCCCGACCATGCCCGCGACCTTGACGCTGTCGTCCATCGAGAAATCGACGTTCACGGCCGTCTGCAGCGGTTCTGGCCAGGTGGCGCGAATCTCGGCGACCTTGGCTTTCACCGCATCGACGGTGTCGATGATCGGCTCGCCTTTGCGTTTGACCACCTGCAGCGCGATTGTCTTGGCGCCGTTGAACCGCGCGGTGCCCTTGGCGTCCTGGAAGGTCAGGTTGATCTGGGCGATATCCCCCAAGGTCACCACCCTGTCGCCGTTGACCTTGACGGGCAGGGAATAAACGTCTTGCGCGCTTTCAAACGATCCGGGCAGCTTGACCGAGAACTGGCCCGACCCGGCCTCCACCGCGCCTGCGGCCACGAGGCGGTTGTTGTTGATCACCACCTGGGCCAGTTCGGCGGCGGTGATGTCATAGGCCTCCAGCTTCAGCGGATCGATCAGAACTTCGAGCATTTCCTCGCGGTGGCCCGCCAGGCCGGCGGCGAGCACCGGGGTCAGACCTTCGATCGCGGTTTGCAGGTCGGTGGACAGGCGCAGCAGGGTGCGTTCAGGCACGGCGCCCGACAGAGACACGATCAGGATCGGAAATTCCGAGAGGTTGACCTCTTTGACCGTCGGTTCGTCAAAGCCGTCGGGGAACTTGGATTTGGCGCGGTCGGTCGCTTCGCGCACCTGCGCCAGCGTCGCGTTCTTGTCCCAGCCGAAGTTGAATTTCAGCAAGACGCCGCCATAGCCGTCGGCGGCGAAACCGGTCATGTCGTCCAGCCCGTCGACATCCGACAGCTCGGTCTCCATCGGCTTGACCAAGAGGCGTTCGCTGTCGGTGGCTGAGATGCCGTTGAAAATCGTCGAAACGAAGATGATCGGTACGTCGATGTCCGGCTCGCCCTCTTTCGGCAGCGAGACATAGGAGAACCAGCCTGCCAGAATCGACAGCAGCACGAAGGCGAACACCGTGCGCGCGCGCGCCGTGGCCCAGTCGACCAATCCAATCATTCGTTGACATCCCATTTCGAGTAGGTTGGCGTGATCGTCCGGCCCTCGGACACATATTCCTGTCCGACCATGATGATGTCGACCTCGTCAGGCAGGCCGGTCAGCCAGACGCCGCGCATCTCGTCGCGCAGCACCTTGACCGGCAGGAAATGCGCCTTGCCGTCGCGCACGGTCCGAACGCCAAGTTCCCCGGCGTCGTTCAGCGTCAGCGCCGCTTGCGGCACGATGTGGGCGCGGCCGCCTTGCAGGGGGATGAAAATCTCAGCGGTCATGCCGTCGCGGATGTCGCCGTCAGGGTTGTCGGCGGTGACCTCCACCCGAAAGGTGCGGGTCTTGTCATCGGCCGAGCGAGACACGAAGCTGACCACGCCGTCCACCTCGCGGCCCGAGATCAGCCGCGCCCGGGCTGGCATGCCGACGGCGATTTTCTCCACGTCCACCTCGGGCGCATAGCCCAGCACGTTGATCGGCGACAATGAGATCAGCGACGCGCACTCATCGCCTGAGCGCAGCAGCGCGCCCAACTCCGCGGTGTCGGTCTCTAGCAGGCCGTCGAAGGGCGCGCGCATTTCCAGACGCGCGATGTCGACCTCGATCTGGTTGACCTGCGCGGTCGCGGCCTCCAGCTGCGCGCGGCGGGCGATGGCGACGGTCTCGGACGCAAAACCGCGCTCGGACAGCTTTTGGGCCGCGTTGTTGTCGGATTCGGCTTGCAGCAGCGCGGCGTTGGCCATGGCGAGCTGGGCGGCGCGTGCGCCCATCTCTAGCTGGCACAGCACGTCGCCGGCGATGACGTGGGCGCCGGCGCGGCGCGGCTCGGTCATCACCAGCCCGGCGGTCTCCGCGCGAATCTGCACTTTGCGGTGGGCGGCGGTGCGCCCGCGCAAGATGATCGCGCTGTCCACGGCGCGGGCGCGGGACGCGAACGCCACCACTTTGACCGGCGCTTGCACGGCCACGGCCTGAACGGCGTCGGCCTCTTTGGCGTCGCTTGGGTGGACGATCCAGAAATAGAGGCCGACCATGACCATCGCGGCCATAAGAAGGGGGTACAGGCGCATCCCTGAAGGCTCCGTAAACTTTGGCCGCCGCAGACCGGGTTGACGTGCGGGGAAGATCCTCGCGGTGATATGACAACGCCGTCGTCACTGGCAAGCGGTCGCCGCGCTGCGAACCGCCTTTTCTTTATAACGGATGCTACGAATGTTTCCGTCGCTCGGATTGCTAGGCGGCGGATTAAAATCTGCGCGCTGGCGCGCTGAAGCCCGCTCCGGCGCGATTTAAGCAGGTGCGCCTGCACGCGGCGGAGCGGGCCGCGCTGTTGCATCAACGCCGCCGCTGGTGCATAGCCAGCGATGGAGAATTCAGCGGCCCGGGCGTGCGCCGCGCACGCGCCGCGGCCTTCGGCCCGCGGATGACGATAGGAGCGTGAGGATGAGCGACAGTGACGGCTTCATCCACGAGGTCACCGAGGAATTGCGGCGCGACCGCATGCTAAAGCTGTGGCGCACCTTCGCGCCCGCGGTGATCGGCGGCGTTGTTGCGATAGTGGCTGCGACCGCGATCATGGAATGGCACAAGGTCCAGAACCGCGCCGCCGCCGAAGAGGCGGGGGCCATGCTGTGGTCCGCCGCCCAAGCGGGCGACGACGGCGCCAGGGCCGCCAAGTTCGCCGCCGCAGCTGGGGCGCTTTCAGACGGCCCAGCGCTGGTGGCGCGCCTGTCCGAGGCGAGCGCCGCCGCCCAAGGCGGCGACAAGGCCGCCGCCGAGGCCGCGCTTGCCGCGGTCGCGGATGCGCCGGGGGCCTCGCCGCTGTATCGTGATCTGGCCGGGTTCCGCGCGGTGCTGCTGGCGCTGCCGGGGCTGAGCCCCGAGGCCCGCGCCGACGCGGTCGGCCCCTATCTGGCCGATGGCGCGCCGTTCCGCCTGTTGGCTTTGGAACAGCGGGCGATGGCGCGGCTTGAGGCGGGGAACATCGAAGGCGCGCGCACGGATGTCGACGCGGCGCTTTCGGACCCGATGGCGTCGGCCGAACTGCGCCGCCGCCTGACCTTTTTGATGGAACTGCTGGGCGAGGGGAAAGACGCGTGACCATGTCGCTGCCCCGCGGCGCGCGCCGCCTGCCTTTGGTGTTCTGCGCCGCGCTGGCGCTAACCGCGTGTTCCTCGGATGACCCGAAATTGCAGGGCGAGCGGATTGCCGTGCGCGCCCCCGAGCCGGTCACGTTGAACGGCGAGGTCAGATCGAGCCGCCCGCTGCCGCCGGTGATCGACGCCGCCTCCTGGACCCATGCGGGCGGCGACGCTGCGCATTCGGGCGGCCACCGCGCGGGCCCAGCGGCGCCGCGTCTGGCGTGGCGGGTCTCGGCCGGAGTGGCCCCGGGCGCGCTGTTGCCGCCCGGGGCGCCGGTGGCCGATGGCGGGCGGATCTACGTGCGCGACGGCGCCTCGGGTGTGATGGCATTTGACGCCGCCACCGGGCGGCGGGTGTGGGAGGCCGATCTGGCCCTTGAGGGCGAGGACGGCGACATCGGCTACGGCGGCGGGCTGGCGCTGGACGCTGGTCGGCTGTTCGCCACCACCGGGTTTGGCGAGACGCTGGCGCTCGACCCCGCGACCGGCGCGATCACGTGGCGGACCCGCGGGGATGCGCCCTATCGCAGCGCGCCGGTCGCCTCGCAGGGGCAGGTGGCCTCGGTGTCGGCGGCGAATGGGGTGATCGGCCTCGACGCGGCCAGCGGCGCGGTGGCGTGGCGGTCCGAAGGTCTGTCGACCCGCACCGGCAATCTGGGCCGCGGCGCCCCGGCGGCGGCGCCCGGCGCGGTGCTGATCCCGTTCGGGTCGGGCGAATTGTCGGTGATCCGCATCCCTTCGGGCGTGCAGGTCTGGTCGATCAACCTCGGCGCCTCGGCGGGCGGCGAGGGGCTGTCGGCGTTCTCGGACCTCACCTCCGGCCCAGTTCTGGCCGGGGCAATGGTGATCGCGGGCACCGCGGGCGGCCAGTTCGTCGGCATCGACGGGCGTATCGGACGCCAGGCCTGGGCGCGGCGGTTCGGCTCGTTGTCCCCTGCCTGGGTCGCGGGCGACACGGTGTTCGTGATGTCGTCGGAACCGCGGGTGATGCGGCTGAACGTCGAGGACGGCGCCACGATGTGGGCGCAGACCCTCGACGGCTATGACGACATGGAGGATCGCACCGATCCGATCACCTATGCCGGCCCGGTGCTGGCGGGCGGCAAGGTGTGGGTGACGTCCTCGGACGGGCGTCTGCTGTCGTTCGATGGGGTGACGGGCGCGCCCGCGGACGCGATCGACATGCCCGACGGGTCGGTCACCGGGCCGATCGCGGCGGGCGGCACGATCTATGTTCTGACCGATGCGGGCGACCTGCTGGCGTATCGCTAGCTGGGCGCCTTCATGGCGTGGCGACCGTTCGCCCTTGACTATATGGCCCGCGCCGGGCGATAGGCGCGGCGACTGACGTGTCTTCGGGGGCCGTGCATCCTGCGCGGGCCCCCTTGCTGCATTTGACGGGATTTTGCGGATGCCTTTCGTCCTCGCCATCGTGGGCCGACCCAATGTGGGCAAATCCACGCTGTTCAACCGCCTTGTGGGCAAGCGCATGGCGCTGGTGGATGACACCCCCGGCGTGACTCGCGACCTGCGGGAGGGAGAGGCGCGCCTCGGCGATCTGCGCTTCACCGTGATCGACACCGCCGGCCTTGAAGACGCCACCGACGACAGCCTGCCGGGTCGGATGCGCGCGCTTACCGAGCGCGCCGTCGACATGGCGGACGCGTGCCTGTTCGTCACCGACGCGCGCACCGGCATCACCGGCCCGGACATGGAGTTCGCGCAGATGCTGCGGCGGCGCGGGTCGACCGTGGTGCTGGGCGTCAACAAAGCCGAGGGTCGTCAGGGCGAGGACGGGGTGATGGAGGCGTGGTCGCTGGGTCTTGGCGCCCCGATCGGGCTTTCGGCCGAGCATGGCGAAGGCTTCGGCGATCTGTTCGCCGCCCTCGCGCCGTTGGTGGAGGCCAAAGAGGTCGCCGCCGCCGACAGCGAGGAAGAAGAGCGCGCTGAGAAGCCGATGCAGATCGCCATCATGGGCCGCCCGAACGCGGGCAAGTCCACGCTGGTGAATGCGATCCTCGGCCATGACCGGATGCTGACCGGGCCGGAGGCGGGGATCACCCGCGATTCGATCTCGGTGCAGATGGATTGGGACGGGATGCATGTCCGCATCTTCGACACCGCCGGAATGCGCCGTAAAGCCAAGATCGACGACAAGTTGGAGAAGATGTCGGTCCAGGACGGCATCCGCGCGATCAAGTTCGCCGAGGTCGTGGTGGTAGTGCTGGATTCGACGATTCCGTTTGAGACGCAGGACCTGCGGCTCGCGGACTTGGCGGAGCGCGAGGGCCGCGCCGTGGTGGTCGCCATCAACAAATGGGACCTCGAGGACGACAAATCCGCCCGCGCCAAAGAACTGCGGGAGGAATTCACCCGCCTGCTGCCGCAGCTGCGCGGCGCGCCACTTGTGTTCATCTCGGCGCTACAGGGCAAGAACCTCGACAAGCTGCGCGATGCTATCGCCAAGGTCTATGAGCTTTGGAACACCCGCATCTCCACCGGCCAGCTGAACCGTTGGCTGATGGCGCAGACCGAGGCGCACCCGCCCCCGGCCCCCTCTGGCCGTCGGATCAAGCTGCGCTACATGACGCAGGTCAAAAGCCGTCCGCCGACCTTCGTGATCTTCGCCCAAAAGGGCGAGGACCTGCCCGACAGCTACACACGCTTTCTGGTCAATGGGATGCGGCGGGATTTCGGGCTGGACGGCGTGCCGATCCGGCTGAACTATCGCAAGGGCGACAACCCCTACGCGGACAAGGCGAACAAGCGCTGAGGCGACGCGCGGTCCCATCCGGGTCCGGCGCGCCTGGCGCGCGAAAGGACGAACGATGGACGTGATCTATTCGGCGGAGATGCCTGAACTCCCCGCGGCATCGACTTATTTCACCGGCGAAGTGTGGCAGATCCCGCTTGGGGCGCCACCCGCGCCGTCACGGGCGCGGCTGCTGCGTGTGCGGTTCGCGCCGGGCGGGCGCACCAACTGGCACACTCATCCGCTGGGGCAGACGCTGTATGTGCTGTCGGGCGTCGGCCGCGTTCAGCTGCTGGGCCAGCCGGTGCGAGAGATCATGACCGGCGACGTGGTGCGCATCCCCCCCGGCGAAGTGCATTGGCACGGCGCCAGCCCCCACACCGAGATGGTCCACATCGCGATGCAAGAGGAACTGGACGGTCGCGCCGCCGATTGGATGGAGCCGGTGACCGACGCCGACTATCGCGCCGCGCCGGGCTGATCGAGCCGGGTGGGGGCCGCCCTTGCCGGGGCGGCCTTTCCCGTGCCGAGGGCGACGCCCTAGGCGTCGGCGCAGCCGTGATGCTCCACCTCCACGGTCGCGTGGGTCACGGCGAAGGCCTTGCGCAGGCGATCCTTGATGGCGCGGATCAGCGTATCGGGGGGCTGGGGGGGCCATGCGAGCGTGCAGCGTGACCATGGTGACGGATTCGCTCAGGATCGAGGCATGCAGATGGTGGATGTCCGCAACGCCGGGAACGGTGTTGGAGAGGTCTTGCGCCACGTCGCCCAGCGACAGATGCGGCGGCGTCCCCTCCAGCAGGATGGCGGCGCTTTCGCGCACCACTGCATAGGCGGAGCGCAGGATGATCAGCGCCACCAGCACTGACAGGATCGGGTCGATCGGCATCCAGCCCGTGGCCATGATCACCAGCGCCGCGATGATCGCCGCCACCGATCCCAGCAGATCGCCCGCCACATGCAGCCCCGCGGCTCGGATGTCGATGCTGCTCCGGTCGCCTGAGCGCAACGCGAAGAAAGCACCGATGTTCACTGCGAGGCCCGCGACCGCCACCCACAGCATCACGCCGCCCAGCACTTCGCCGGGGTCTTGGATGCGGCGCCATGCCTCGATGCAGATCCAGCCCGCCACGGCGAACTGCGCCGGCCCGTTGGCGAAGGCCGCCAGCACCGTCACCCGGCCATAGCCATAGGACCAACGCTTGTCCGCCGGGAGCCGCGCCAGCCGCATCCCCTGCCACGCCAGCGACAGGCTGACGAAATCGGTTGCCATATGCACCGCACCCGCCAGCAGCGCCAGCGAGCCGGAGAGTTGCCCGCCAGCGATCTCAGCCGCCATGACCCCCCCGGTCAGCATGGCTGCGATGCCGAGGCCGCGCGCGCTGGCGCCGTCGGCGTGGAACTGGGCGTCCGCTTGTCGGTTCCCTTGCGACAGCGCGCGCCCGTGGTCGTGGTTATGGATGTTTGTCATGGGCGCGAACGGTGTCACGCGGCAAAAGCACTGTCACCGCGGCGCGGCGCCTGCGTCCGCGGCTGGTTGGGCGGCCCGCAGGGGCGCGTCGACCGAAGGGGTTCGATGCCCCTGAGGGCGGCCCCTGCGGTGATGCGCGACGCCGCAGGTCTGGATCAGCCTCTCAGGGCCGCTGCGATCGCGTCAACGATGCCGCCCGCGACTTCGTCGGGATGCGCAAGCGGGGCGCGGTCCTCGCCCGGGCGGAACCGGGCGCGAAGGCCGGTGGGCATCGCGGGCGGGCAGGGGCGCAGCACCGTCAGCGCGATGCCCGACGTCTCATCCGCCCAGGCGGCTGCAAAGGCGGCGCCTGCGGCCTTGCTTGCCTGATAGGGCGAGTGAAAGCGCCCGACATTGACCTTGTCCTCGAGCAGCACCGCCACCCCGTGCGGGGCGGCGCGCAGCAGCGGGTCCATGCAGCGGATCAGACGCTGCTGCGCCCGCGCGTTCACCGCCAGCGCCTTGTCGAGGTCCTTGATGTCGCCATGTTCCGTCGGCGATAGGGGCGGTCCCTGCACCGCGCAATTCACCAGCACGTCAAGCCGCCCCCACCGCTGGTGGATCGCCATGCCGAGCCGTTCCAGCGCCGGGTCGTCGGTGATGTCCGCGGGGACCAGCGTGGCAGAGGCGCCGCCGAGCGCGCGGATTTCGTCGTCCAGTTCTTCGAGCGCGCCAGAGGTGCGGGCCATCGCGATCACCTCGGCCCCGCCCGCGCCGAGCATCCGCGCGATTGACCGCCCCAGCCCGCGCGACGCGCCGACCACCAGCGCGACGCGGCCGCCAAAGCGCGCGCCGTTGGCGGCGATCACGCGCGCACCTTCTTGCGGGGCGCTTGGGCGGGGATGCGGCCGCTTTCGATCATGTCTGACGGCGGCACCGGGTATTCGCCCGAAAAGCAGGCGTCGCAATATTGCGGGGCGGCGTCGTCGCGCGCCGTCTCGCCCACCGCGCGGTAAAGACCGTCGAGCGAGATGAAGCGCAGGCTGTCCACACCCAGATAATCGCGCATCTGTTCCTCGGTCATTCCGGCGGCCAGCAGCTTTTCGCGGTCGGGGGTGTCGACGCCATAGAAGCATGGCCACTGGGTGGGCGGCGAGGCGATGCGGAAATGGACCTCGGCGGCGCCGGCGTCGATCATCATCTCTTTGATTTTGATCGAGGTCGTGCCGCGCACCACGCTGTCATCTACAAGCACGATCCGCTTGCCGCGGATCAGCGCCCGGTTGGGGTTCAGCTTCAGCCGCACGCCCATGTTGCGGATCTGCTCGGACGGCTCGATGAAGGTGCGGCCCATGTATTGGTTGCGGATGATCCCCATAGCATAGGGGATGCCCGATTCCTGCGCGTAGCCGATCGCGGCGGGGGTGCCGCTGTCGGGCACCGGGCAGACCATGTCGGCCACCACCGGCGCCTCGCGCGCCAGTTCGACTCCGATGCGGCGGCGCGATTCGTAGACCGATTTGCCATCGATCACGCTGTCGGGGCGCGAGAAATAGACATGCTCGAAGATGCAGAACCGCGACGGGGCCGGCTCGAACGGGCGCGACGATTCCACGCCGCCGTCAGCGGTGATGATCACCATCTCGCCCGGCTCGATGTCGCGGACATATTCCGACCCGCAGATGTCGAGCGCGCAAGTCTCGGACGCTAGCGCCCAGCCGTCGCCGAGGCGGCCCAGCACCAACGGGCGCACCCCCATCGGATCGCGCACGCCGATCAGCTTGGTGCGGGTCAGCGCGATCACCGAAAACGCGCCCTCGACCCGGCGCAGCGCCTCTTTCATCCGCTCGGGGATGTTGGGCTGGAAACCGCGGGCCATCAGGTGGACGATCACCTCCGTGTCCGACGAGGATTGAAAGATCGAGCCGCGTTCGGTCAGCGCCCGGCGCAGCGCCAGCGCGTTGGTCAGGTTGCCGTTATGGGCGATGGCGCAGCCGCCCATGGCGAATTCGGCGTAAAGCGGCTGCACGTCGCGGATCGCCGTCTGGCCTTTGGCGCCGGAGGTCGAATAGCGCACATGGCCGATGCCCATCCGTCCGGGCAGCTGCTCCATGGTGTCGCGCTCGGTGAAGTTGTCGCGGACATAGCCGAGACGGCGGACCGAGTGAAAGCCGCCTTCGGGGTCGTGGGTGACGATGCCGCCCGCCTCTTGGCCGCGGTGCTGCAGGGCGTGGAGGCCGAGGGCGACGAAAGTGGCGGCATCAGCGACGCCTATGGCGCCGAACAGACCGCATTCCTCGCGCAACTTATCATCGTCGCGGTCAAAGGGGTGCGACGGCATTTGGGCGTCAGATATGGGCATTGGGCGCGCTCCGTTGTGCGGTGCGATATCCGGGGATCACCGGGCTTATAGGAGGGTGCGAGGCCGCTGTCATCCCTTCGTCATGCGGATCGTCACGACTGAGACGCCGCAGGGCCGGTCGCGGGCGCCTCCATCAGCGCGGGCACGCCGCCGCACTCGAGCATCAGCGTGTTGATCGGCCCGCCGATCCACGACGGGATGCCGGTGGGCATGGCGGCTTTCATCAGCTCCGACGTCTCAGCTATCAGCGCGATGGACCGGGCGTTGTCGACGGCGGGCATCCGGTCGGCGGGCGGCACGATCAGGCTGTAGATCAGCCACGCCACCGCCACCAGCGCCAGCCCCCGCGCAACCCCGAACACAAAGCCCAAGCCGCGGTCCAGCACCCCTAGCGGGCTGTCCTGCACCGCGCTTGAAAACAGCGGCGTGAAAATCGAGATCACGATCAGCCCCAGCGCGAACACCACCGAGAACGCCGCCAGCTTGGACAGCGAGCATTGCCCGTCGAGCAGCGGGCCGATCTTGGGGATCTCTTTGATCAAGGGTTCTGCATAAGGAGCCAGATAGATCGCGGCGGCGCCCGCGAAGATCCAGCCGCCGATCGCCAGCGCTTCGCGGGTGAAGCCGCGCGACCAGGCGAGCATGCCCGAGACCAAAAGGATCAAGGCGACGATGCCGTCGGCAAGGGTGAAGTCCATGAAGCAGTCCTCTTGTCCGCCGACGCGTCCGCCAGCTTGATCGATCAGGGGCGTCGCCGCGAGGGTCCGGTGTGGTTAGCCGCCGCCGAAGGCGTGTTCGATGAACCCGCCCAGATCGTCGATTCGCGTCACTGTCATGCCAGATTTCTCGCCCCGCTTCACCTGCGAAGGCGTGATGGCGGAGGTGAAGCCGAGCTTGGACGCCTCTTTTAGCCGCAGATCCGACTGGGCTACCGCGCGCACCGCGCCCGACAGGCTGATTTCGCCGAAGATCACCCCTTCGGGCGGCAGCGGCTTGTCGCGCAGCGCCGACAGCAGCGCCGCAGCGACCGCCAGATCGGCGGCGGGTTCATTGATGCGCAGCCCGCCCGCGATGTTCAGATGCACGTCCATCTGCGCGAGCGAGATGCCGCAGCGCGCCTCCAGCACCGCCAGGATCATCGCGAGGCGCGCGCTGTCCCAGCCCACCACCGCACGCCGCGGGGTGCCGAGCGAGGAGTTTGCGACAAGCGCTTGTATCTCCACCAGAACCGGGCGCGTGCCCTCCAGCCCCGCGAACACCACCGAGCCGGAGGCGCCGCGCTCCCGCTCATTCAAGAACAGCGCCGAGGGGTTGGCGACCTGGATCAGCCCGCGGCCGGTCATCTCGAACACGCCGATCTCAGCCGACGGGCCGAAGCGATTTTTCACCGCGCGCAGGATGCGGAATTGGTGGCCGCGCTCGCCCTCGAAATAAAGCGTGGCGTCGACCATGTGCTCCACCACCCGCGGCCCGGCGATCTGGCCGTCCTTGGTGACATGGCCGATCATGATGATTGCGGTGCCGCGGCGTTTGGCGAAGCTGACCAACTCGTGCGCCGCGGCGCGGACCTGCGACACGGACCCCGGCGCGCTTTCGACATTGTCGACCCACATGGTTTGGATCGAATCGATGATGGCGACGTCAGGGCGGTCCTCATCCAACGTGGTCAGCACGTCGCGCAGGTTGGTCTCGGCGGCCAGCAGCACCGGGCTTTCGGCAAGGCCGAGGCGCGCGGCGCGCATCCGGATCTGGGCGGTGGCTTCTTCGCCCGAAACATAAACCACCGAGGCGCCGGCGGCCGCATAGGCGGCGGCGGCCTGCAGCACCAGCGTCGACTTGCCGATACCCGGATCGCCGCCAATCAGGATCGCGGAGGCGGGGACGATGCCGCCGCCAAGCACGCGGTCCAATTCGTCCACCCCCGAGGTCAGGCGCGGCGGGGTCGGGTCGGTCCCCGACAGCGCCGACAGCGTCACCCGCCGCCCCCGCGCCGCCCCCAGCGTCTTGCCCGCGGGCCCGGCTGAGGACAGGCCTTGCTGTTCCTCGATGCTGTTCCACGCGCCGCACGCGTCGCAGCGCCCGGACCATTTGGCCGAGATGGCGCCGCAGTCGCGGCAGACGAAGGAGGGGGCCTTGGCTTTGGCCATCGGTCAGCCGCCGACCTGACTGAAGATCGCACCGTCGGCGAAGGTCATGCCAAGGGCGAAATGCACAATCGGCAAGGCGCGGTTCCAGCCCCTTTCGCCGATGACGTTGGCCATGGAAACGAGGGTGAGCGCGAGGCCGAAGCCCCGGGCGACGCCGATCGGCAGGCCGAGCGAGACGGCGCCGAGCGCGAGGATGGTGGACGCGGCGGCGATGCCTTGGGTCCAGCGCAACCCGCCCTGTGCCGAATAGGCCCGCCACGCTGCGTTGAGCGTGGCCGAGAACAGCAAGGCGCCGAGGAAGATGCCGCCGAGGAGGAGAAACATGTTCATGCGCTGTTCCTTAGCGATCTTTTGGTGAAATGCGATATCGCCATCGACGCCAGCACGCTGAACGCGAACAGGTGCAGGCCCCACGCAGGTTCTACCCGCCCGATCCCGACGCCCTTGGCCACGACGATGGTGACGGCGAGCAGGAATACATCCGCCATCGACAGCTTGCCCAAAACTTCGAGCGTTGGCAGCGCGCTAGGGCCGATCCAGCCCAGATGCACCGCCGACAGCGCCAACGTCTTGACCAGTGGCATCGCGACGCCGAGCAGCGCGATCAGCGCGGCCAGCACGCGGTCGCTGTCCCAAAGCGACAGGATGCCGGAGAAGATCGACACGTCCCGGCCCGACAGGAACGGCAGGAACCCGGCATGGACCAGCGGGGCCGCCCACGCGGTCGGATAAAGCGCCAGCAACGCAATATTGCCCAGTAGCAGAACCGGCGGGACCGTCACGGTCACGCTGTGGTGGTGCGGGGCGGGGGCGGTCATCGGATCGCGGCGATGGGGCCGGAGGCGCGACCATGGATGAACTGATCGACATAGGGATCGCCGGAATCGTCCATCTCCGCCACCGAGCCCTCCCAGCGCACCACGCCTTCGTGGATCATCGCCACCCGGTCGGCGATCGCACGCACCGAGGTCATGTCGTGGGTGATGGTCATTGCGGTGGCGCCCATCTCCGTCACCAGCTCGCGCACTAATTCGTTGATCACGCCGGACATGATCGGGTCGAGGCCGGTTGTGGGTTCGTCAAAAAAGATGATCTCAGGATCATGGGCGATGGCGCGCGCAAGCCCCACGCGCTTTTGCATCCCGCCCGACAATTCCGCCGGGAACTGATCGGCCACATCCGGGGTCAGGCCGACGCGTCGCAGCTTTTCGATCGCGCGGTCGCGCGCCTCGGCGCGAGGCAGGCTGGCGGCGCCGTGGCGAAAGCGGAAGGCCACGTTCTCCCACACCGTCAGGCTGTCGAAGAGCGCGCCGCCTTGGAACAGCATTCCGAAGCGAGAGATGAAGGCGGCGCGGGTGCGGTTGGTCAGCGGCTCTCCGTCCACGCGGATCTGGCCCGCATCGGGTGCGATCAGCCCAAGCACGCATTTCAGCGTCACCGACTTGCCGGTGCCGGACCCGCCGATGATGACCGTGGACTGGCCGCGCGCCACCGACAGATTCACGTCGCGCAGCACATGTTTGGGGCCGAACGCCTTG
Source organism: Paracoccaceae bacterium (assembly GCA_047636235.1). Classification (GTDB taxonomy): domain Bacteria; phylum Pseudomonadota; class Alphaproteobacteria; order Rhodobacterales; family Rhodobacteraceae; genus JBOCEF01. The sequence continues at coordinate 18,156 of JBLIKI010000007.1, forward strand.
GCGACGCCGACAAGTTCGATCATCGGGGTCATGTGGTGAAAAGCGCCTCGGTCAGGATGTAGTTGCAGGCCAGGATCAGGATCGACGCCGACACCACCGCGTTGGTGGTGGCGCGCCCGACGCCCTGCGCGCCGCGGCCGGAATTATAGCCGTGATAGCAGCCCATCAACGCGATGATGAACCCGAACACCGCCGCCTTGATCAAGCCGGAGATGACATCCCCGGCGGTCAAAAACTGCGACGTATTGTTGAGATAGGCGCCGGCGTTGAAGTTGAGCCGCCCGACGCCGACCAAAAACCCGCCCATGATCCCGATGATGTCACCGATGAACGCCAGCACCGGCATCGCCAGCGTGGCCGCCAGCACCCGCGGCGCCACCAGATATTTGTAGGGGTTGGTGGACAGGGTGGTGAGCGCGTCGATCTGCTCGGTCACTCGCATCGTGGCGATTTCGGCGGCGATCGAGGCCGAGACCCGCCCCGCCACCATCAGCCCGCCCAAGACGGGGCCAAGCTCTCGCACCATGCCGATGGCGACGATCGAAGGCACCACGCTTTCGGCGTTGAACCGGGAGCCGCCCGCATAGATCTGCAGCGCCAGCGCGCCACCGGTGAAAAGCGCGGTCATCCCCACCACCGGAAGCGAGAAGTAGCCGATCTTAAGCATTTGGCGCGCGAATTCGCCGGGATACCATGGCGGGCGGACCACATGGCTGATCGTCGAGGCGGTGAACAGCACCAGCGCGCCGACCGAGGCGCATAGCGCGATGGTCGTGCGGCCGATGGAGGCGAGAAACCCCTGAAGGGCTGAGACGAGGGGCATCGAGGGTCGGCCTCCGGGGGGGATCAGGCAGGTTCGGTGTCTATGTAACGGCGCGCATGGCGCGCGCCAAGGGCGGTCAGCACCTCATAGCCGATGGTGCCGTCGCAGGCGGCGAGGTCATCGACGCTTTGATGGGACCCGAGGATTTCTACCATCCGGCCCGGGGCCGCGGCGGGGTGGTCGGTCAGATCGACGGTGATCATGTCCATCGAGACCCGCCCGACCACCGGCGCGGGCCGGTCATCGAGCCAGACCCGCGGGGATTTGAGGGTGCGAAAGAACCCGTCGGCATAGCCGAGCGGCAGCACCCCGATCATGGTGTCGCGCCGCGCGGTCCAGGCGGCGCCATAGCCGACGGTCTCGCCTTTGGGGACTTGGCGCAGCTGTAGGATCGGCGCCTCTAGCGTCACGACGCGGCGCGCGGCGCCGAAGGGCTGGCCGCCATAGAGGCCGACGCCCGGGCGCACCAAGTCGAAATGGAATGGGTTCCCGAGCAACGTGCCCCCGGTGGCCGCAAGCGAGAGCTGCGCGTTCGGGGCCATCGAGTGCAGCAGCGCCGTGAGGCCCGCGAACGCCTCGCGCTGGCGGACGTTCATGGGGTTGGTCGGCTCATCCGCGACGGCGAGGTGGGACATGATCAGCGTGATCTCAAGCCCCAGGGCAAGATCGACGCGCAGCCGGTCCAGATCATCGGGCGTCAGGCCGAGGCGATTGATGCCGCTTTCAATTTGCAGGCCGATCTTCGGGGTTTCATGCATTGCATGAAGCGCTGCTTGCAGTGCATTGATTTGATGGTGAGAGTTCAAGATTGGGCGCAGATCGTTAGCAGCATAGATTTCTGTGTCCGCGGGCATGAAGCCGTTGAACACGTAGATTACCGCGCCGGGGCCGAGGATGCGGCGCAGCTGCGCCCCTTCGCGCGGGAGGGCCACGAAAAACGTCCGCGCACCTGCAGCCGCGAGCGCCGGTGCGACACGATCCACGCCGAGGCCGTAGGCGTTGGCCTTGACCACGGCGGCGGCCTCGGCAGGCGCTGCGATTGCGGACAACGCGCGCCAGTTGGCGACAATGGCCCCGAGGTCGATGGTCAGGAGCGGGCGGGAGTGGAGGTCCGGTTCGTCAGTGATCGTCATATCCGCCCTCCGACTGCCGCGCGAGGTTGCCGAACTTGGTAAAGCGCCCGTCGAACGACATCTCCACCGAGCCGATCGGGCCATGGCGCTGCTTGCCGATGATCGCCTCGGCCTTGCCGCGGACCGCCTCCATCTTTTCCTGCCATTCCATCATCTTTTGCACTTCGGTCTCGGAGGGCTTTTCACGCTCCTTATAGTATTCTTCACGGAACACGAACATTACCACGTCGGCGTCCTGCTCGATCGAGCCGGATTCGCGAAGGTCCGACAATTGCGGACGCTTGTCTTCGCGCGATTCCACCGCGCGCGACAGCTGAGACAGCGCGATAACAGGGATGTTGAGTTCTTTGGCGATGGCTTTCAGGCCTTGGGTGATTTCGGACACTTCGTTCACGCGGCTGTCTTTGGCGGTTGCGGGGCGGACCAGCTGAAGATAGTCGATGAACAATACGTCGAGACCATGTTGACGTTTCAGCCGCCGGGCGCGGGCCGCCAAGGTCGAGATCGCCAGCGCGGGCGTGTCGTCGATATAGAGGGGGATGCGCTCCAGATCGCGGGCGGCCTCGACGAAGCGGCGGAATTCCTCTTCGTCCATGTCGCCGCGGCGCAGCTTTTCGGAGGGTACGCGCGACGCCTCGGACAGCACGCGGGTGGCGAGCTGTTCGGCCGACATCTCCAGGCTGAAGAACCCGACCTTGCCGCCGTCTATGGTGCCGAAAGTGCCGTCGGGACGCTCGCCTTCCTTCCACGCTTTGGCGATGTTGAAGGCGATGTTGGTCGCGAGCGAGGTCTTGCCCATCGACGGACGCCCGGCAATGATCAGTAGATCCGAGGGATGCAGGCCGCCAAGTTTCTTGTCGAGGTCGATCAGGCCCGAGGAGATGCCCGCCAGACCGCCTTCGCGCTGGAACGCCGCGTTAGCGATTTCAACGGCTGCAAGGGCGGCCTTCACGAATGACTTGAACCCGCCTTCGTATTTGCCCTTTTCCGCGAGCGAGTAGAGCGCTTGCTCCGCCGCCACGATCTGCTCCGACGGGTCGTCATCGGCGCCGACGGTGCGGGCGCGGTCGCGCACTTCGTCGCCAAGCTTCATCAGCTCGCGCCGCAGGGCGAGGTCATGGATCGTCTGGGCGTAATCGCGCGCGGCATGGATCGAAATCGCGGCCCCTGCCAGCCGCGCCAGATAGGCAGGGCCGCCAAGTTCGCGCAGGCCCTCGTCGTCTTCGAGGAAAGCGCGCAGCGTCACCGGGGTGGCGAGGGCGTTCTTCAGGATGCGGCGCGAGGCGACCTCAAAGATCCGGGCGTGGACCGGGTCGAAGAAGTGGCGCGGCTCGATCAGGCTCGCGACTCGGTCGTAGATCTCGTTGTTGACGAGGATGGCGCCGAGAACCGCCTGCTCAGCCTCCACATTCGCGGGAAGCGAGCGGCCGCTGTCGATATCGGCGTTGGGAAGGTTGGACCCGTCGTGCATTCGTGCTCTCCGATTATCGCACCGCATTGTAGCGCGCGCCGGGCCGCGCTGCACCCGTCGATGCAGGGCCTCGGCGACGCGAGGGCGCGACCCGACCGCGCAACGTTGTCCGGCATAAGGGTTGCGCATGCGGCCGCGGGGGGGCACATCAGTGATGCGACTAATTATTTTTCAGGGAGGCCGGCCATGAGCCTGCGCATCAACGACACCGCCCCCGATTTCACCGCCGAGACCACCACCGGCCCGATCAGTTTTCACGACTGGATCGGCGACGGCTGGGCGATCATGTTCTCGCACCCCAAGGATTTCACGCCGGTCTGCACCACCGAGCTGGGCGCGATGGCCGGGCTGGCGGATGACTTCGCCGCGCGCAACTGCAAGATCATCGGCATTTCGGTCGACAGCGTCGAGGACCACCAGAAATGGAAGGCCGACATCAAGGCCTATACCGGGAATTCGGTCGGCTATCCGATGATCGCCGACGCGGATCTTAAGGTCGCCAAGCTGTATGATATGCTGCCCGCCGAGACCGATGGCGTCGCGAGCAGCCGCACCGCCGCCGACAACCAGACCGTGCGGACCGTTTTCATGATCGGCCCGGACAAAAAAGTGAAGATGCAGATGTCCTACCCGATGACCACGGGGCGGAACTTTGACGAGCTGCTGCGAGTGCTCGATTCGCTGCAACTGAACCTGAAGTACAAGGTCGCCACCCCGGCGAATTGGAAGCAGGGCGAGGACGTGATCATCACCGGCGGCGTGCCCGACGATGAGGCGATCCGGATGTTCGGCAGCTTTGAGAAAAAGCTGCCCTACCTGCGCGTCACCAAACAGCCGGGCTGAGGCAAGCTGCCTGCGCAGTTGAAGAACTCCGCGCAGGCGCCTGATAGACAAAATAAAAGGCCGCGACCCGTGTGGGTCGCGGCCTTTCCGTATCAGGCTGCGGCAGAGATCAGACGAGCGGCTGCTCGTCCGCCTGGCTGTCGCGGTCCTCGATCGGGCCGTCGTCGTCGGCCGCGGCGGAACCCATGTCGTCGAAGAGCTCGGCGATGTCGAAATCGGCCTCGGCGTCCTCTTCGGCGCGCAGTTCGGCGATCGAACGACCGGTCGCCTGTAGCTCAGCCTCTTCGACCGAACGAGCCACGTTCAGCGTGACGGTCGCGGAGACCTCGGGGTGCAGCGACACGGTGACGTCGTGCAGACCCAGTTCCTTGATCGGCTTGTTCATGACGACCATCGCGCGGCCGACCTTGAAGCCTGCCTCGGTGGCCGCATCAGCGACGTCACGGGTGGTGACGGAGCCGTAAAGCGCGCCCGAGTCAGAAGCCGACCGGATCACGACATAGGTGGAACCCGTGAGCTTGTCGGCGACGGCCTGAGCCTCGCCCTTCAGCTCCAGGTTGCGGACTTCGAGCTGCGCGCGCTCCGCTTCGAACCGGGCCATGTTGGCCTTGGTCGCGCGGAGGGCTTTGTTCTGCGGCAGCAGGTAGTTGCGTGCGAAGCCGGGCTTGACGTTGACGACGTCACCCATCAGGCCCAACTTTTCGATACGCTCCAGAAGAACAACGTGCATTATCGCCTCCTCACTTCACGGCGTAGGGAAGAAGGGCGAGGAACCGGGCGCGCTTGATGGCACGGGACAGTTCACGCTGCTTCTTCGCCGAAACGGCGGTGATGCGGCTCGGGACGATCTTGCCGCGCTCGGACACATAGCGCTGAAGAAGCTTCACGTCCTTGTAGTCGATCTTCGGTGCGTTATCACCGGAGAACGGGCAGGACTTGCGCCGACGGAAAAACGGTTTGCGGGACATTTGCTAGACCTTCCTTTCTCGCCGGATCAATCGCGCCGACGCGGGGCGCGATCGCGATCGCCACCACGGTCGGGACGGTCGCCACCACGGTCCGGGCGGTCGCCACGGTCCGGGCGGTCGCCGCGGTCGGGACGGTCGCCACGGTCACGTCCGCCGCGACCACGGTCATCGCGCGACTGCTTGGCGAGCACGACGGCCGAGGGGCCTTCCTCGTGCGCGTCCACTTTGACGGTCATGACGCGCATGACGTCGTCATGCAGACGCATCAGACGCTCCATCTCCTGCACGGCGGCGGAGGGGCTGTCCGACCGCAGGTAGGCATAGTGCCCCTTGCGGTTCTTGTTGATCTTGTACGCCAAGGTGCGCAGGCCCCAGTATTCGGAGCCGGACACGTCGCCGCCATTGTCCTTGAGGATCTGGCCGAAGTGCTCCATGAGCCCTTCCGCCTGCGCGTTGGACAGGTCCTGACGCGCGATGAAGACATGCTCATAAAGAGCCATGTTGGTCCATCCATACTTGCGAGGCTTCAAAATGCGGGGCGCGCGAGGGCGGCTTCCGGTCCGCATACGAGGGGCGTCGCGTTTCGGGAGGTGGTCGGAAGCTGGGCGTCTATGGCCCAAACCGGCGGAGATGACAAGGGGGCCGGGCCACGGGATGGTTGAACAGGCGATATTAGCTGGGTAAACCGGGCGTCTCGCTGAATTTTCGAAAGGATGGGCCATGCGCGCCTTCGTGTTTCCGGGCCAAGGCGCCCAGACGGTCGGCATGGGCAAGGACTTCGCCGACGCCCACCCTGCGGCGCGCGAGGTGTTTGAGCGCGTCGACGAGGCGCTGGGGCAGAAGCTGTCGGACCTGATCTGGGGCGGCTCGATCGAAGAGCTGACCCTGACCGCCAACGCACAGCCCGCGCTGATGGCGACGTCGATGGCGGCGATGGCGGCCCTAGAGGCCGAAGGGATCACGATCACCGACGCTGCCTTTGTGGCGGGCCATTCGTTGGGGGAATATTCCGCGCTGTGCGCCGCGGGGGCGCTGACGCTTGAAGACACGGCGCGGCTGCTGCGGCTGCGCGGCAATGCGATGCAGTCGGCGGTGCCGGTCGGGGTCGGCGCCATGGCCGCGGTGCTGGGCCTGAGCCTCGAGCAGGTGCGCGAAGTCGCCGCCGAGGCGGCCGAGGGCGAGGTCTGCGAGGCGGCGAACGACAACGACCCCGCGCAGGTGGTGATTTCCGGCGCGGTGGCGGCGGTGGAGCGCGCGGCGGTGATCGCCAAGGCCCAAGGCGCCAAGCGCGCGCTGATGCTGCCGGTGTCGGCGCCGTTCCATTGCGCGCTGATGCAGCCTGCCGCCGACGCGATGCGCGAGGCGCTGGCGGACGCGGTGATCCTGGCGCCGGTCGTGCCGCTGGTGGCCAATGTGCGCGCCGAGGCGGTGACCGACCCCGAGCTGATCCGCCGCCTTTTGGTGGAGCAGGTCACCGGCGCGGTCCGCTGGCGCGAGAGCGTGCTGTGGATGGCGGCCCGTGGCGTCACCGAGGCGTGGGAGATCGGCGCGGGCAAGGCGCTGTCGGGGATGATCAAGCGGATCGACAGATCGGTGGCGACGGTCGCCGTCAATTCCGCCGAGGACGCGAAAAAGGCGGCCGACGCCGCGAAAGGATGACTGATATGTTCGATCTTACAGGCAAGACCGCGCTGGTGACCGGCGCGTCGGGCGGCATCGGCGGCGCGATCGCGACCGCGCTGCACGCCCAAGGCGCCACCGTGGCGCTGAGCGGCACGCGCACCGGATCCTTGGAGGAGCTGGCGGCGGCGTTGGGCGAGCGCGCCTATGTGCTGCCATGCAACCTGTCGGATCTGGGGGCGGTCGATGGGCTGCCCAAACAGGCGGTGGAAGCGATGGGCTCGCTCGATATTCTGGTTAACAACGCTGGGCTGACCCGCGATAACCTCGCGATGCGGATGAGCGCGGATGAGTGGGATCAGGTGATCGCGGTCAACCTCACCGCCTCGTTCCGGCTGTCGAAGGCGTGTCTTCGCGGGATGATGAAGTCGCGCTGGGGGCGGATCATCTCGGTCACCTCGATCGTGGGGGTCATCGGCAATCCGGGGCAGGCCAACTATGCGGCCAGCAAGGCGGGGATCATCGGATTCTCAAAATCCCTGGCCGCCGAGGTCGCCAGCCGCAACGTGACGGTCAACTGCATCGCGCCGGGTTTCATCGCGACGCCGATGACTGAGGCGCTGAACGATGCGCAGCGCGAGAAGCTGCTGGGCGCGATTCCGGCGGGCCGCATGGGCGATCCGAGCGAAATCGCCGCCGCGGCGGCGTATCTGGCGTCGCCCGAGGCGAGCTATGTGACAGGACAGACCTTGCATGTGAACGGCGGCATGGCGATGATCTGACTCGGAGCTTTCGCGCCGCCCGGACCGGGCGGCGCGAAAGCACTTGCCACCTTTGGTCCGTATGCTATAGGCGCGCCGAGACAGGCCGCCCTATGGCGGTTTCTATGCACCGCTGGTGGACGCGGTGCGGTCCAGCCCCCCCTTTCGGGGCGGATCGTTCGTCGCGCCCCTGGATTGACCAAGCCCCCATGCACCGCGGGGCGGAACTGAACGAGGACCCTTGAAATGAGCGATATCGCCGAGCGCGTGAAGAAAATCGTCGTCGAGCACCTGAGCGTGGACGAGGACAAGGTCACCGAGACCGCCAGCTTCATCGACGATCTGGGCGCGGACTCGCTCGATACCGTCGAGCTGGTGATGGCCTTTGAAGAAGAATTCGGCATCGAGATCCCCGATGACGCAGCCGAGAGCATCCAGAGCTTTGGCGACGCGGTGAAGTTCATCACCGAGAACACCGAGGCCTGAGCGCCCCGGGTCCGCGGACCCGATCAGCCCTTTGACGCCAGTACTGATCGGCGCCCTTCGGGGCGCCGATCGCGTTCCGGGGCGGGCGCCGATGTCGCGCGCTTGTCAATGCGCGGGGGCGTCGGTAACGTGACGAACCGACGATGGCCTAGGCCGAATAAGCATTCATTGAGACGAGGTTGCGCACGTGAGACGGGTCGTCATCACCGGGATGGGTCTGCTGACCCCGCTGGCCTGCGGCGTTGAGGAAACTTGGTCGCGTCTGATCGCGGGCAAGTCCGGCGCAGCACGCATCAAGCATTTCGACGCCTCGGGTCTGGGCTGTCAAATCGCCTGCGAAGTGCAGATCGGCGACGGAACCGACGGCACATGGAATCCCGACGCTTGGGTATCCGCCAAGGACCGGCGCAAGACCGACCGGTTCATCACCTATGCGATCACCGCCGCGATCCAAGCAGTCGAGGACAGCGGCTGGAAGCCCGAGGACGACGAAGGGCGCGAGCGTACCGGCGTGCTGATCGGGTCGGGCATCGGCGGGGTCGAGAGCATCGCCGCCACCGCGCTGATCCTGCGCGACAAGGGCGCGCGGCGGGTCTCGCCGTTCTTCATCCCCGGCGCGCTGATCAACCTGTGCTCAGGCCATGTCAGCATCAAATATGGCTTCAAGGGCCCGAACCATTCGGTGGTGACGGCCTGTTCCACCGGCGCGCACGCAATCGGCGACGCGACGCGGATGATCAAATATGGCGACGCCGACGTGATGGTGGCGGGCGGTGCGGAAAGCCCGATTTGCGAATTGGGCATCGCGGGGTTCGTCGCCTGCAAGGCGCTGTCGACGTCCAATAATGACACGCCGGAGCGGGCCTCGCGCCCCTATGACAAAGGCCGCGACGGGTTCGTGATGGGCGAGGGCGCCGGGATCGTAGTGCTCGAGGAATACGAGCACGCAGTGGCCCGCGGCGCCAAGATCTATGCCGAGGTGATCGGCTATGGCATGTCCGGCGATGCCTATCACATCACCGCCCCCGCGCCCGATGGCGATGGCGGGTTCAGGTCTATGCGCGCGGCGCTGAAAAGCGCGGGCATCGAGCCAGGGGACATCGATTACGTGAACGCGCACGGCACTTCGACGCCGATGGGCGACGAGATCGAGCTTCAGGCGGTCACCCGGCTGTTGGGGGATGCGGTCGACAAGGTCACGATGTCGTCGACCAAGTCGGCCATCGGCCATCTGCTGGGCGCCGCCGGGGCGGTGGAGGCGATTTTCTGCGCGCTGGCGATCCGCGATCATATCGCGCCGCCGACGCTGAACCTTGACAATCCGTCGGTTGAGACGCGGCTTGATCTTGCGCCTCATACCGCGGTGAAGCGGGAGATCAACGTGGCGCTGTCAAATTCGTTCGGGTTCGGGGGCACCAATGCGTCGCTCGTGCTGCGGCGGGTGAGTTGAGGGCCGGGGCATGCGCCACGTCGCGGCGAACGCACTGACGCTTCTGATCGTGATCGGCCTGGTGGCTGCGGGCGCGATCGCTTGGGGCGTGTCAGTCTATCGCGGGCCGGGGCCCAGCGCCGAGGATCGCACCGTTATGGTAGCGCGCGGCGCTGGGATCGGCGAGATCACCGCCGCGCTGGACGCGGCGGGGGTGATCGCGGACCCTCGGATATTCCGCCTTGGCGTGCGCTATTCGGGGCAGGGGGCGTCGATGAAATTCGGCGAGTATCTGATGCCGGCCGGCGCCTCGATGGAGGAAGTGGCGACGTTGCTGGTGTCAGGCCGCACGGTGCTGCACCGCCTTACGGTCCCCGAGGGCTGGACCGTGTGGCAGGTCGTGCAGGCGGTTGATGCCATGGACGTGCTGATCGGCGAGATCGAGACCCTGCCGGCCGAAGGCATGATCGCCCCCGACACCTATAACGTGCTGCGCGGCGACACGCGCCAGGCGGTCGTCGACCGTATGGCGTCGGTGCAGGCGCGCATCCTTGACGTAGCGTGGGAGAACCGGGCGCCCGATCTGCCGCTGGCGAGCAAAGAGGAGGCGCTGGTGCTCGCCTCGATCATTGAGAAGGAAACCGCGGTCGAGGGCGAGCGCCCAATGATCGGCGGCGTGTTCGTGAATCGGCTGCGCAGGGGCATGCGGCTTCAGACCGACCCGACGGTGATCTATGGAATCACCAAGGGCGAGGGCGTGCTGGGCCGCGGGTTGCGGCGATCCGAGCTGGACCGGCGCACCGAGTGGAACACCTATCAGATCGACGGCCTGCCGCCGACGCCGATCGCCAACCCCGGCCGGGCCGCCATTGCGGCGGCGGTGCAGCCTGCGACCACGGATGCGCTTTATTTTGTGGCGGATGGCACCGGAGGGCATGCGTTCTCAACGTCGTTGGCCGAGCACAACCGTAACGTCGCTGCGTGGCGCAAGCTGGAGAGAGAGCGCCAGGGGAACTGATCCGAGGGGGTGTGTTGCGCAACCTAGAAGATAGCTGTTGACTTGGCGCGCGCTCCGGGATATACCTCTGGTCAAGATGCAGGAATTGAGCAGCGAGAGACGTTGCGGATCAGGCGGCATCACACAAGCGGCCCCGGGGCGAAAGCCCGCGGGGCCGTTTGCGTTTGGCGCCTTTTCGACCTGCGGGTCAACAAGCGGACATGCACATGTACAAGATGACGGCCCGGGCCTCGCGCCCGCTGGCCGCCCTGCGTGATGCGCGGGCGGTCTATTCGCGCCTGACCGAGAGGTTGATGAGCGAGGTGTCGCGCCTTGGCGAGATCGCCTCGAGCGTGGTCGAAATGAAGGATTTCGCGGCGCTGATGACGGTCCATCAAAAGGCGCTTTCAACCCTGATCGAGTTCGAGGCCCGCATTGAAAAACAGATCGCAGACCGGATCGGACGCGGCCGAGGAGAGTTCGACCTGCGGCGCGCCCGGGACGAGCTCTTGGGCAAGCTGGCTGGCCTCAAGACCGCGCTCGGAACAGGCAGCGCTGCTTGACGGGCTGAGCGGGAATGCGCTGGCGAGCCTGCCGTTCCTGTTCGATTTCTGGGCGATCCCGGGCCACCAACTGGCCCCGCCCGGAGACTGGCGCACCTGGCTGTTGCTGGGCGGGCGGGGCGCGGGAAAGACCCGGGCCGGATCGGAGTGGATCCGGTCGCTCGTCGAAGGGGCGACGCCCCTGAGCGGCGGCGGTTATGGCCGCATCGCGCTGGTGGCTGAGACCATCGATCAGGGCCGTGAGGTGATGATCGAAGGGCCTAGCGGCATCCGCGCGATATCCCCGCCCGATCGCCGCCCGGCATGGGAGGCGACGCGCAAGCGGCTGGTCTGGCCGAACGGAGCAGAGGCGAGGCTGTTTTCCGCCCACGACCCCGAGGGGCTGCGCGGCCCGCAATTCGACGCGGCGTGGTCGGATGAGCTGGCGAAATGGCGCAAGGCCAAGCCCGTGTGGCAGATGCTGCAATTCGGGCTGCGGCTGGGCAAGCGCCCCCGACAGATGGTCACGACGACACCGCGGCGGGTTCCGCTGCTGGCGGAGTTGATGAAGGCCCCCGGCACGGTGATCAGCCGGGCGGCGACCGAAGCGAACCGCGCCAACCTGGCCCCCGATTTCCTGACGGAGATGGAGCGGGAGTTCGGCGGCACGGCGCTGGCCCGGCAGGAGTTGATGGGGGAGTTCCTCTCTGAGGAGCCCGGCGCGCTTTGGACCAGGGACGGCATTGAGACGAGGCGCGTGCGTGACGCTCCGGTGTTGGAGCGCGTTGTGGTTGCGGTGGATCCGCCGGTGACCGGGCATGAGGGCTCGGACGAATGCGGGATCATCGTGGCGGGTGTGTGTACCGAGGCTGGCGCGCGTGTTGCGTATGTGCTGGCGGATCGAAGCGTGCAGGGCGTGCGGCCAGAGGCCTGGGCGGCGGCGGCGATCGCGGCGTATCGCGATTTCGGCGCCGATCGGTTGGTGGCCGAGGTTAACCAAGGCGGCGACATGGTTGAAAGCGTGTTGCGTCAGATAGATGCCGGCGTGAGTTACGGCGCGGTGCGTGCAAGCCGGGGCAAGGCCGCCCGGGCGGAGCCGGTCTCAGCGCTGTATGAGCGGGGGGTGGTGCGCCATGTCGGTGCGCTGGATGCGCTTGAAGATCAGATGTGCGCCTTCACCGGCGACCGAAGCGGGGGCAGCCCCGACCGGGTCGACGCGCTGGTGTGGGCGATCTGGGAGCTGGTGCTGAAGGGCGGCGGAACCCCGCGGGTGCGGGGGCTCTGACCGCCCTTTTTCATGGGCTTCGTCCTTGATGAAACAACGGCGGGAGGCACGAGCGGTGTTCGACTGGCTATTGAAGGCGAAACCTTCGGTGACGGAGCGAAAGGCCTCGGCGACGGGGCCCATCGTGGCGATGAGCGCGGGGGTTGGGCGCGCGGCCTGGACCCCGCGGGACGGCGTGTCGCTGACCCGCAACGGGTTTGCGGGCAATGTGATCGGGTTTCGGTGCGTGCGGATGCTGGCAGAGGCGGCCGCCGCCACCCCGCTGAAGCTGACCGACGGAGAGCGCGAGTTGCTGCGCCATCCGATCCGGCGGCTGCTGCGATCCCCCAACCAGGGGCAGCAGGGGGCGGCGTTTTTGGAAAGCCTTTACGGTCATCTGCTGCTGGCCGGCGATGCGTATGTGGAGGCGTCGGGCCAGCGGTCGGACGGCGGGCCGCAGGAGCTTCATGCGCTGCGTCCCGACCGGATGCGAGTGGTGCCGGGGGCCGATGGCTGGCCCGCGGCGTATGATTATACCGTTGGCGGGCGCAACGTGCGGTTCGACATGACCGCCGAATTGCGACCGCTGCTTCATATCAAGTCGTTCCATCCCTTGGACGATCACTATGGCATGAGTCCGCTTGCCGCCGCGGCGACCGCGGTCGACATCCACAATTCGGCGTCGCGCTGGTCCAAGGCGCTGCTCGACAACGCGGCCCGCCCGTCGGGCGCGATAATCTATCGCGGCGCGGACGGCGCGACGTTGAGCGATGAGCAGTATCGCCGCCTGATCGACGAAGTGGAGACCAACCACCAGGGCGCGCGCAACGCCGGGCGCCCGATGCTGCTGGAAGGCGGCTTGGATTGGAAGCCGATGGGGTTCAGTCCCTCGGACATGGAGTTCTTGCAGACCAAGACCGCGGCGGCGCGCGACATCGCCATCGCGTTCGGCATCCCGCCGATGCTGCTGGGCCTGCCCGGGGACGCGACCTACGCCAACTATCAAGAAGCGAACCGCGCGTTCTATCGCCAGACGGTGCTGCCGCTGGTGAAGCGCGTTTCGGCATCGCTTGCGGTGTGGCTGTCGGAATGGGTCGGGGAGGCGGTGGAGCTGTTCCCCGATCTCGACGCCATCCCCGCGCTGGCCGAAGAACGCGAGGCGCAGTGGCGGCGTGTGTCCACCGCCGATTTCCTCACTGATGAGGAAAAACGGCGGATGCTCGGCCTGTCTGCGGGGCCTGCGTGATGCGGTCGACGTTGCGGGGCCGCACCACGGGGTCGCGCTTTCTTTACGACCCGTTCGACCCGGCGCAGGCGCGGGTCGAGACGTTGGAGCGCGTGCTTGATGAGCGGTGGGCGGCGCTGGAGAAAGCGCTCACCACGGTCGAGGCCAGCGTGGAGCGGATGGAGCGGCGGCTGTGGCTCGTCGTCTTCGGGGTCGCGGGCGCGCTGTCGGCGGAGTTCGCGGCGAAGCTGTTCGGGGGCGGCGCGCCTCTGCCGCACTAGGGAGACATCGATGAGCGTATTTTCCGAGACCGGCCGCGCAAGCGGGGCCGGGCCGCTAGCCTATGGGCTGGAGACGAAGGACCTTGCCTTCGACAAGGTCGCCACGGTGGCCGATGACGGCCGGATCGAGGGCTATGCGTCCTTGTTCGGCGTGTCGGACCAGTCGGGCGACATGGTTGAGCGCGGCGCGTTCGCGAGCAGCCTGGCCGCGCTGAAGGCCGCGGGGCGGTCGGTGAAGCTGCTGTGGCAGCACGATCCGGCCGAACCGATGGGCGTGTGGGACATGGTCCGCGAGGACGACAACGGGCTGAAGGTCCGGGGCCGTCTGCTGACCGAGACCCGCCGCGGACGCGAGGCGCTGGCGCTGCTGCGCGCCGGGGCCATGGACGGGCTGTCGATCGGCTATCGCGCGGTGCGATCTGCGCGGGGCGACGGCGGGGCCCGCATCCTCACTGAAATCGATCTTTGGGAAGTGTCATTGGTCACGTTTCCGATGCTTCCCGAGGCGCGCGCCGCGGCCTGCGCCCCCGCCCCTGAGGCGGAGGGCCAGGACGATCTGGGCCGCGTTCTGGCCGAGGCGCTGCAAGCGGCGCGCGGACGACTGCGGGGCTGAGGCCCCGCGCCATTCCACCTCTCCCTTTTCGATCTCCACATCCTGACGAAGGAAAGACGAGCATGAGCACTGGACTTGAAGCCAAATCGGCTGTGAACGGTTTTCTGAATGAGTTCAAATCGTTCCAGGACGAAGTTCTGTCCCGTATGAAAGCGCAGGAGGACCGAGTGGAAGCGATCGACCGCAAGAGCGCCCGCATCAACCGCCCCGCGCTGAGCTGCGCCGCGGACATCGAGCCGCCCCATCAGAAAGCGATCTCGGCCTATCTTCGGTCGGGCGACGATGACGGGCTGCGCGGGCTCGAGGTCGAGTCCAAGGGCATGAGCACCGCCGTCAACGCCGAAGGCGGGTTCCTGGTGGACCCGGTCACCTCGGAGCGCATCCATTCGGTGCTGGAATCCGCCGGGTCGATCCGGTCGGTGGCGTCGGTGGTGCGGATCGAGGCCAATAGCTTCGACGTGCTGGTGGACCATGGCGATCTTGGTTCCGCCTGGGCGACCGAAAGCGGCTCTCAGGCCGAGACGTCCACCCCGGCGATCGAGCGGGTGTCGATCGTGCTGCATGAGCTGTCGGCAATGCCGAAAGCGTCCCAGCGTCTGCTCGATGACAGCGCCTTTGACGTCGAGGGCTGGCTCGCGCAGCGCATCGCCGACCGATTTGCGGCGGCGGAGTCCGATGCGTTCATCAACGGCGACGGCGCCGACAAGCCTAAGGGGTTCCTGACCTATCCGACGGTGTCGGCTGGGTCCGAGGTCTGGGGCCAGCTCGGCTATGTCGCCACCGGGTCTGCCGGGGACTTCAGCTCGACCGATCCGGCGGATGCGATCGTCGATCTGGTCTACAGCCTCGGGGCGCAGCACCGGTCAAAGGCGACCTTCGTGATGAACTCCAAGACTGCGGGCGCGGTGCGCAAGATGAAGGACGCCGACGGGCGGTTCCTGTGGGCCGACAACATCGCGCAGGGCGAGCCGCCCCGCCTGATGGGGTATCCGGTGCTGATCGCGGAGAAGATGCCCGACATCGCCGCCGATGCGCTGGGAATCGCGTTCGGCGACTTCTCGGCCGGCTACACGGTGGCGGAGCGTCCCGACCTGCGGGTGCTGCGCGATCCGTTCTCGGCCAAGCCCCACGTCCTGTTCTATGCCACCAAGCGCGTGGGTGGCGACGTGACCGATTTCTCGGCGATCAAGCTGCTGAAGTTCGCAGTGTCCTGATCTGATGGCGGCCCGCGGCGCCACAGGGGCGCCGCGGGCCGCATGCTTTCGCTCATCCTATCCACGGGGCGCGGCGCCATGACCGAATATCTCATCAAATCCCCGGCGGAGGAGCGGTCTTGCGCGCTCACCTGGGTCGGGCTGCGGCCCGGCGAGGAGCTGGCCTGTTCGCTGGGCTGGACCATCGTGCCGCAGGAGCCGGACGCCTGCGCCTTGCGGGTTGCCGATGAAGCGATCGCGCCGAGCCGGTCGATCGCCGTGCTGGCCGGGGGGCGTCCCGGTCACGTGTACCACGTCTCGCACCGCGTGCGCACCAGCGAGGGACGGGCCTTGGCCCGCACCTTTCTGCTGCGGGTGGTGGAGCGTTGAGCAAGGAGCTTTGCCGATGTTGACGGAGCTTGAGGCGGCCCCGAGCGGGCCCGCGTCGGTGGAGGCGTTCGCCGAGCATCTGCGGCTGTCGACCGGGTTGGCGGCGTTGCAGCCCTCGGAGACGGCCGCGTTGGACGGGATTTTGCGCGCCGCGGGCGCCGCGGTCGAGAGCATGACCGGGCGGGCGCTGATCCGCCGCCGGTTCAAGTGGACCGTGGAGCGGTGGCGCGACCCATGCCGCGAAGTGCTGCCGATCGCGCCAGTCGAGCAGATCAACGCCGTGACCATGGTCAAGGCGGATGGGTCCTGGAGCGCGATCGACCCGTCGGCCTGGCGGCTGGTCAAAAGCCAGTTCGACCCGGCGCTGGCGCCCGCGCGCGGCGGCTGGCTGCCGCAGATCCCGACCGGCGGGATGGCGGAGATCGAGATGGTCGCGGGCCACGCGGTCGATCCGGCCGGGGTGCCGGACGATCTGCGCCAAGCGGTGCTGCTGCTGGCGGCGCATTACCATGAGCAGCGCCATGTCAGCGCCGCGCCCATGGCGGACATCCCGTATGGCGTCGGCGCGCTGATCGCGCGTTGGCGCAAGGTGCGGCTGTGAGCTGGGCGCGCGAGGAGGTTTCGGCCCCGGTCCTCGACCGACGG